>CAZTLW010000016.1:0-27560 GCA_964614585.1 uncultured Acidimicrobiia bacterium
GGCCTACCTCGACGACCACCTAGCCCGGTGGCGTCGGTGACCGGCGGGTCGGCATGGGTGCCACGTCCTCGGCCTCGGGCATCGATTGGTCGTCCTTCGACTCGAACCAGGCGCCGTACCGCTGGGCGAGCGGGTGGGACGTCGCCCCGTGGAGGAGGATGCTGAGGAAGATCGTCCACGCCGCCACCTCGAGGATCCGGTCGGTGGCGGGCAGATCCGCCTCCTCCAGGATGAAGAGGGCGAAGAGGATCGACGCCAGTCCGCGGGGTCCGAACCAGCCGATGAACCAGACCGTCGGCCGCGCGAGGCCGGTGCCGATCAGCGAGAGTGCCACCGGCACCATGCGGACGATCGTGAGCGAGGCGACGGCGTAGGCGATCACCTGCCAGTCCAGGTCGCCGACCACCGGTCCTGCGATCGCCACCCCGAAGACGAGGAAGGTCAGGAGCATGAGCAGCCGTCCCTCGTCGACGGCGAACTCGTAGGCGCCGTCGCAGTGGTCCCGGGCGGCATGGCCGAAGGCGACGCCGGCGACGAATGCCGCCACGAACCCGTTGCCGCCCACGACCTCGGCCAGCGCATAGGCGCCGACCCCGACGGCCAGGGTGGTGAGCTGGCGGCTGATGCCGTCCACCCACCCCCGGGTGGCGGCCCGGTCGAGGAGTCGGCCACCGGCCCACCCCAGGCCACCGCCGACGAGGACGCCGAAACCGATCTGGCTGGCGACGAAACCGGCCCCGGGGGGATCGGCCATGCCGGCCTCGGCGGCGGCGAACGCCAGGAGGATGGTGATGGCCGGGAGCATGAGGCCGTCGTTGAGGCCGCTCTCCACGTTGATGGCCTGGCGGACCCGCAGGGGCACCCGCGGTGACTCGACGACGGCGAGACCGAGGGCGGCGTCCGTGGGGCTGAGGATGGCGGCGATGAGCGCCGCATCCCAGAGGTCGATGCCGTCGAGGAGGAGCCACGCCACGGCCGTGCCGAGTGCGACGGTGAGCGGCAGGCCGATGCCGAGCAGGCGACCGGGCAGGGCCGCTTGTTCGCCAAGTCGGCGGAGGTCGATGCGGATGGCATCGGTGAAGAGCACGAGCACGAGGGTCGCCTCGGCGAGGAACCGCAACGCCCCCTCGTCGAGGTTCTCGCCGATGAGGTCGAGCCCGACGGGGCCGAGCGCGATCCCGGCGAGCGCGAAGACCATCGGCCCCGTGACGATGGTCGATTCGAGCCGCCGGGAGACGAGGCCGTAGCCCAGCACCAGGAGCGCGACGACGGCGATGGCGACGAGTTCCAAAGACTGGCTTCCGGCGGGGGAGGGGGACGTTACCGCGCCCCGCTTGGGCTGGCGCCCTTCGCGAGGATCCCCCGTGGGTGGGAACCAGCCGCCTGCTTGGGAGGATGGAGACCCTTTCGGGTTCCCCGACCCGGGCTAGTCGACGAACGACACCGATTCGGTCGCCGCGGTGACCACGAAGACCCGGTCGTTGTTGGAGTTCGGATCGGCGGGCGTCACCCAGAAGGCGGGTCGGCCGGGGGCATAGCCCGTCGTGTAGCCGGCCATCACCTCGCCGTCGGCGAAGACGACCTCCACCTTCCGGCCCAGGCCGCTGCGGTCGGCATCGTCGCGGTGGCGTTCGGCGGGGTTCCCGTCGAGGTCGTGGACGAAGAACAGCCCCTTCAGGTCGCCGACCCGCACGACCGTGGGGGCTGCATCACCCGATCGCAGGTGGAACTCGGGGGCGTTGGGACGGAAGTTGGCGGTCGTCCCCTTCAGGATCCGACCGTCGGTGAAGTGGGCGACCACATCGTGCATGGTTCTGTCATCGGCAGGTGACCCGGCTCGGCTTGAGTCACGCCGGCGACAGCCAGCGGACCTCGTAGGGGGCGAGGTCGAGGTCCCCGGCGGGTACCGGCACGCCGTCCAGCAGGTCGGCCCCACCGGCGAAGCCGAGGTCGGCGAGGCGACCGGCGACCAGCCGCTGGATCTCGGCGCTGACGTTCCCGACGACCAGCACCCGGCCTCGGGGGCTGTCCCGGAGGAGGCCGAAGACGGCGTCGTTGTGGGTCCAGACCGGGATCGTGTCGGCGGCGGCATGCAGTTGGGGGGTGGCGGCCCGGGCCGACATGATCCTCACGAGGTCGTTGAACACCCGGCCGGTCGGCGTCGAGGGGTCATGGCGATCCTCGGCCCGGGACCAATCGATGGCGGGGCGGTGGATCCACCGGTTGTCGTCGGCGTGGCTCGCGTCGCGCCGGTAGTCGTGGTCATTGGTGGTGGCGAGTTCGTCCCCGGACCAGATCAGCGGGATGCCGCCGTGGGCGGCGGCGAGGGCGTGGAGCAGGCGGATGCGGGCGATCGCCAGGTCGACGGCTGCCTCGTCGCCGGCGTCGAGGGCGGCCTCGAGGCCGGCGAGGGAGGCCGTGGTGCCCGAGACCCGGCGGTCGTCGGTGCGGGGGTTGAACTGGAAGACCTCGCCGCGGGCGAAGGAGCCCCCGAACGTGCCCGTGAAGAAGTCGGCGAGGAAGGTGCGGTGGGCGTGGTCGTCGAGGCCGACGAGGCCGGCGTCTGCGGGGGTGATCGCCCACCCGATGTCGTCGTGGGAGCGGACGTAGGTGCACCAGGCGGTGGAGCGGGGGATCGATCCGGCCCGCTCGAGGGCGGCGGTGAGGAGGCGGGCATTGCCCTCGGCGAGTGCCGACCACGCCAGCACCATGAAGAAGTGGTGGTAGGCGAGGTGTGACTCCTTGCCGGTCGCCTCCCCGACCCCCAGGTAGGGCTTGGTCTGCTCGATCGGCACGATCGCCTCGGCGAGCAGCAGCACCCCGGGGGCGGCGATCCTGGTCACGGCGTGCCAGACCTGCAGGATGGCGTGGGCCTGGGGCAGGTTCTCGCAGGTGGTGCCGAGTTCCTTCCACAGGAACGCCACCGCGTCGAGGCGGACGACCTCGGCACCCCGGTTGGCGAGTCGCAGGAGGACGTCGGTCATCTCGGCGAGGACGGCCGGGTTCGAGTAGTCGAGGTCCCACTGGTAGTCGTGGAAGGTGGTCCACACCCAGCGCTGGATCTCCGGTCGCCAGGTGAAGTTGCCGGGGTCGGTGTCGGGGAAGATCTCGCGGAGGGTCAGCTCGTGGCGGTCGGGCAGGTCGCGGTCGGGGAAGGTCCGGAAGTAGGCGACGTGGCGGGGGTCGCCGGCGAGGGCTGCCCGGGCCCAGGGGTGTGTGTCGGCGGTGTGGTTGGCAACGAGGTCGACGCAGAGCGAGATCCCAGCCGCCCGGAGCCGGGCGGCGAGTCGCTCCAGATCGGCCATGGTGCCGAGCCGGGGCTCGACGGCATCCCAGTCGGCCACGGCGTACCCGCCGTCGTTCTGGCCTTCGCGAGCCGCCAACAGCGGCATCAGGTGGAGGTAGGTGACCCCCAGTGCCCGCAGGTGGTCGATGTGGTCGGCCACCCCGGCGAGATCCCCGGCGAAGCGATCGGCGTAGGCGGCGTAGCCCACCATCGACGACTGCTGGAACCAGTCGGGCTCGGCCTGTCGACGCAGGTCCAGCCGCCGCAGGTCCTCAGGACGCTCGGTATGGCGGCGGGCGGCGATGCCGAGCAGGTCGCCGACGAGGCGAGGGATCTCGGGCTCGGGATACAGGAGTCGGAGTGGTCGGACGAGGTCGTCGAGGTGGACGTCGACGCGGTCCCAGAACACGTTGCGCTCGAACCGGCCCAGTGTGGCGAGCGGTCCGGTGTCGAGTTCGGTGCGGAGGCCCTCGTCGATCAGGGTCGGGTCGATCACGGTCGGGATTCTGGCCGACTCGATTGACGCCGGTGTCGCGGTGGTGGTTGGCTGGGGGCCATGAACAGACTCGCCGTCGTTCGCCTGGCCCTCGCCGGGGTCGTGGCCGCCGCCATGGCGGCGCTGATCAAGCGGGAGCTGGAGTCGCCCGGGTTCCCGGTCGATGGCCCGGCCCGCTGACGTGACGAAACCCCGGCCGGGGGCTCGGGGTCTCGTGCGTGGGTCGCCAGGGACTTGAACCCTGAACCTGCCGGTTAAGAGCCGGATGCTCTGCCAATTGAGCTAGCGACCCGCCGGGGATGCTAGGCAGGGGACCTTCGTAGCGGAAGCGCGATCGACAGGCCCTCGATCCAGCCGAGCGTGCGATGGAGCATGAGCCCGGATGCCCGGACTCGGGCGGTGCAGATGCCATGTGGGAGCACCTTGCGGCGGTGTCCCGTTCCCGTCGGCTTCCAGTAGGTCTTGATGAAGTCGACGGGTCGGCCGACGACATGTCGCCAAAAGGCTCGCGCCATGGTCTCGTCGTCGCCGTCGTGGAGGTGGAGGGCGACGGCGAAGGCGGCGCTCGGGTCGTGGAACCCCTCGACCCATTCGACGAACAAGCGGATCGCGGCTGGATCGGTGTTCGACAGTCGGAGGTCGCCGGTCTTGCTCCCCTCGCCCCAGTACATCGTGGTGCCTGCCACCCACAGCGGATCCCCCAACAGTTCGAGGGCCTCCCACCGGCCTCGCTCCCGCTCGCCTTCGGCCGCCTCGCGGTGTCGTCGCTGGGTGTCGCGTGCGCCTCGTCCCGGCTGCGGAACGATGCCTCGGCACCAGACGCCCACCGTCGTCGGAGAGACCCCGGCTTGTGCGGCGATTGCCGCCAGCGTGTACCCCTCGGCCCGCAGTCGTCGGGCTGCTTCCCGCTCCATGCATCGACCGTATCGGTCGGGTGTGACACGGCGGGATGCCCGGTACCCTGCGCCTCCACGGGCCGTGGCGCAGCTTGGTTAGCGCGCAGCGTTTGGGACGCTGAGGTCGTCGGTTCGAATCCGACCGGCCCGACGAGAATCGGTGGCCGCCGGGGCGACCCGGTGACCGTCGATCAGCCGAGCCACACCGCCGTCGCCGCCAGCAGCGCCAGGCCACCCACGAACGCCGCCGCCTGGATCGCCCGTGTCCTCGTGTCGATCGCGTGCTCGGTGAGGTAGGGCACCAGGTCCGCGGCGCCGATGTAGATGAAGTTGCCGGCGGCGAACGGCAGCAGGTACCCGGTCTCGATGACGCCACGCGACAGGTACGCGAGGACGGCCCCGACCAGGAAGCTCGAGGCGGACAGGGCGTTGAGGGCCAGGGCCTTCCGGTTCCCCCAGCCACTGGCGCGCAGGATGCCGAAGTCGCCCAACTCCTGGGGGACCTCGTGGGCTGCCGCCGCCAGCCACGCCACCGCCCCCGTGCGGATGTCGACGAGGAAGCTCCCACCGATCGCCAGCCCCCCAAGGAAGTTGTGGAGCCCGTCGCCGAGCAGGATCAGCCAGCCCTCGGGTGCGTGCCCGCCGTGGGGTCGACGATGGTGGTGCCAGTGGAGGACCTCCTCCAGCCCGAAGAAAGCGAGGAAGCCGCCCATCGTCCAGAGATGGACCGTGAGGTCGTTGCCGAGTTCGTCGATCGCCGTCGGGAGCAGATGGAAGAAGGCTCCACCCAGCAGCGCGCCGGCTGCGAGACCCACGAGACCGGGGAGGATGCGCTCGAACAGCGCCTCCGGGAGGACGGTCGTGAGCCCCCCAACGAGGGCGATGGCGGCCATCGCCACACCGGCCACCACGATCCACACCAGTGTGGGATCCATGCACCCCAGCTACCCGCTCGGGTGAGCTGGCAAACGACCCGTGAGGTCGTGGTGCGAGGTAGTTTCGCATCGGTCCCGGCGGGTACGGCCTTGGCAGCCAGATCGGAGGCGCCATGCGGTACGGCGATTCGACCAGCCACTCATCGGCCATGACCCCGGCCGGACGACCGATCGTCGTCCTGGCCGGTTCCTCCGGACGCCCGTTGGCTGGGGGCATCGCTCGCCGACTGGGGATCGAGCCCCTGCCGACCCGCACCGAGCGGTTCCCCGACGGGGAGTACGACGTCGCGGTGGACCCGGGCGTCCGCAATGCCGATGCCTACCTCGTCCAGTCGCTCGGTCCCCCCGTCAACGACCACCTGGTCGAGCTGCTGCTGCTCCTCGATGCGGTTCGTCGGGCCGGGGCCGCCCGCCTCACCGCCGTGATCCCCTACCTCGGGTATGCGCGCAAGGACCGTCGCTCGACCCCGGGTGAGGCGGTGGGTCTGCGGGTGGCGGCCGACCTCATCGTGGGGGCGGGCGCCGAGGGAGCGATCCTCGTCGACCCCCACGTGCCCCAGGTCGATTCGATCTTCTCCGTTCCGCTCGACGTGCTCAGCGCCGTGCCCCTCCTCGCCGGGGCGGTGGCCTCTCACGTCCCATCGGACGCGGTCGTCGTCGCCCCCGACCTCGGAGCGGTCCACCTCGCCGAGGACTACGCCGACGAGCTCGGGCTCGCCCGGGTCGCCGTGGTCCGCAAGGCGCGGGTGTCGGGCTCCGACGTCGAAGCCCTCGACGTCGTCGGGGACGGCGAGGGCCGAACCGCCCTCGTCGTCGACGACATGATCAGCACCGGGTCCACCCTGGAGGCGGCGGTCTCCCACATGCGGGAGCAGTGGTCGATCCCATCCCTGGCGATCGCCGCCACCCACGGGCTGTTCGTGGCCGACGCGGTGAGCCGCCTCGAGCGCCTCGGGGCCTCGACGATGGTGGTGACCGACAGCGTCACCCCTGCGGGCCTGCCGACCGGCTGCAGGACGGTCTCGCTCGAGGGGCTGCTCGCCGATGCCGTCGAGCACCGGTCGAGTCGCTCCAGCGGCTGACGGTCGGGCGTCGACGGCGGGCCGGGCCCGGTTTCGGGACCCTGTCCGATGGGTAGTGCGCCGCAGCCCGCGAGCACCGACGAGAGGAGCCCTCGTGAGAGCCGGAGTCATCGTTCCCCAGGGATGGACGGGGGAATTCGACGGTTGGGATCCGACCCGCGCCTGGAGCCGGGCGGTGGCCGTCGCCCAACGCGCCGACCGCCTGGGATTCGAGTCGATATGGATGTACGACCACTTCCACACGGTGCCCGAACCGACCGACGAGATCACCTTCGAGTCGTTCACCAGCCTCGCCGCGCTCGGCGCCTCCACGCAGCGGGTCCGGCTCGGGCACGTGGTCATCTGCGCCGGGTTCCGCAACCCGGCCCTCACCGCCAAGATGCTGTCCTCGATGGACGTCCACACGGGCGGACGGATGGAGGTCGGGATCGGCGCCGGATGGAAACGGGACGAATGGGAGGCCTACGGATACGGCTTCCCCGGCACCCGGGACCGCCTGGACAACCTCGGTGACCAGCTGGAGATCCTTCGCCGCATGATGGATGCCGGCCCGGCGACCTATCGCGGCGACCACGCCTCGGTCGACGGAGCCATCAACGTCCCCCGGCCGATCCAGCGTCCCCGGATCCCCATCATGGTGGGGGGGAACGGCCCGGAGGTGACCTGGCGGCTGGCGGCTCGCCATGCCGACGAACTGAACCTCGACGGAATGACCCCCGACGAGGTCGCCGGTGCCCTCCCGGTCATCGCCTCGCGCTGTGAGGAGATCGACCGTGACCCCGACGATCTCCGGCTCTCCGTCCACGTCTTCACCACCCGCTTCACCCCGTCCGGTGGCGAACGGGTCGAGCTGCTCGCCCGCTATGCCGAGCTCGGGGTCTCCCGGGTGATCGGCCTCGTGGGCGCGTCGGCCGAGTCCGACGAGGCCATTGACGAGTTGGCGGCCGACTGCGAACAGGCCGGCGTCGAGCTCGCCGCCTGAGGTCCCGCCCGCCGCGCCGCCTCGGGACGGGCGCAGCGGCCGGCTGCCTCGTGGCCGGCCCGTGGTCGCCGTACACTGCCGGTGCTCGCGGGTGTAGCTCAATGGCAGAGCCTCGGCCTTCCAAGCCGATGATGCGGGTTCGATTCCCGTCACCCGCTCCGACCCTCCCTGCCCCCGTAGCTCAACTGGACAGAGCACCGGGCTTCTATCCCGGGTGTTGCAGGTTCGAGTCCTGCCGGGGGTGCGTTCGCAGTACTCAGTACTTGGTACTCGGTACTCGGTACTCGGTACACCGGATGGCCCAACGGCGTCGGGCCGGTACCATGGCCGCTCGGCGACCATGCGGTCGCCGCATGGTGGCCGTAGCTCAGTTCGGTTAGAGCGCCTGGTTGTGGTCCAGGAGGTCGCGGGTTCGAATCCCGTCGGTCACCCCGAAGCGGTCGGGCGGCTTCGCCCGACCGTCGTCGTTGGACACGTCGTCGTTGGACACAAGGAGCCCCACCCGATGAGTGCCACGGTCTCGGAGGCCGGCGCGTTCGAGCGCCTGATCACCTTCACCCTCCCCGCCGCCGACCTGGCGGCCGCCGAGAACGCCGCCGCCCGCCGGCTCGGCGCCGAGCTCCGCATCCCGGGGTTCCGTCCCGGTCGGGCGCCCCGCCCCCTCGTGGAGGCCCAGGTCGGCAAGGACCGCATCCGGTCCGAGGCCCTCGACCAGGTGCTGCCCGGCGTCGTCGCCACCGTGCTCGAGGACGAGGACATCGAGCCCGCCGCAAGTCCCGGCGTGGAGGCGATTCGTGACACCGACGACGGCGTCGAGGTCGACGTCCGGGTGGCGATCTGGCCGACCCTCCCCGAGGCCCCCGACTACGTCGGACGCGTCGTCGACGTGGAGTCCCCGTCTCTCACGGATGAGGAGATGGAGAACCAGCTCACCGCGATCCGCGAACAGTTCGCCGAGGTCACCCCGGTCGAGCGACCCGCTGCCGAGGGCGACATCGTCGTGATCGACCTCGCCGGCGAACGCGAGGGTGAACCCTACGAGCCGCTGTCCGCCGACGGCCTCTTCCATGAGATCGGGGCCGGCCAGTTGGTCGAGGGCCTCGACGAGGCGGTGACCGGTGCCTCGGCCGGTGACACGGTCACGTTCGACGGGACCCTCCCCGAGGGGTTCGGCGACGAGGCCGGCGACGAGGTCAGCTACCAGGTCACCGTCACCGAGGTTCGGGAGAAGACGCTGCCCGAACTCACCGACGAGTGGGCCGAGGAGAACACGGAGTTCGACACGGCCGCCGAGTTCACCGAGACCCTCGAGCGGCGACTCGGGCAACGGAAGCTCGACGCCGCCTACGACGCGTTCCGCCGCGCGCTCATCGACCTGTTGGTCGCCGAGATCGAGATCGAGGTCCCCCAGGCCATCGTGCGCGGGGAGATGGACCGGCTCCTCCACGACTTCTCGCACCGACTCTCGGAACAGGACATCTCGATCACCGACTACCTACAGGTGACCGGCCAGAGCGAGGAGCAGTTCGTCGGCGACCTCGAGGCCCAGGCCCGCCGATCCATCGGCATCGACCTGGTGCTCGACGCCGTCGTCGAGGACGCCGGGATCGAGCTCTCCGACGAGGAGCTGTCGGCGACGCTCGACTCCTTCCGGTCGATGGCGGCCGAGCAGGGCGTCGACGTGACCGGCACCCCCCAAGAGCAGCGGGTGGTCACTGATATGCTCCGACAGAAGGCCATGGAGACCCTGCTGAAGTCGGCAGCTCCCACCGACGGCGACGGGAATCCCGTCGACTTCGTCGCCCTGGCGGCCGCGTTGGCGGAACCGGAGGACGACGAATCCGACGACGAGACCCCTGCCGACGACGAGGCGAACGACGAGGCGGACGGCGAGCTCGACGACGGTCGTTGACTCGCTCGGTCCCGACGAGAACACTGAGACCCCCTGGAGGACCGGATGGACGCCCAGAACTACCTCGTACCGACCGTCGTCGAGTCGACCTCACGCGGTGAGCGTGCCTACGACATCTACAGCCGGTTGCTGAAGGACCGCATCATCTTCCTCGGCACCCCGATCGACGACGCGGTGGCGAACCTCATCATGGCCCAGCTCCTCCACCTCGAGTCGGAGGACCCCGACAAGGACATCTTCCTCTACATCAACTCGCCGGGTGGGTCGATCACGTCGCTGTTCGCCATCTACGACACCATGCGGTACATCGGCCCCGACGTCTCGACCGTCTGCATGGGGATGGCCGCCTCGGCGGCGGCCGTCATGCTGGCCGGGGGAGCGAAGGGCAAGCGCTTCGCCCTCCCGCACGCCCGGATCATGATGCACCAGCCCCACGGCGGGGCCCAGGGCCAGGCAACCGACATCGAGATCCAGGCCAAGCTCATCATCCAGATGCGCGAGCAGCTCAACCAGATCCTCGCCGAGCACACCGGCCAGGACGTCGAGAAGGTCGCCCGGGACACCGAGCGCGACTACTGGATGCTTGCCGACGAGGCCCAGGAGTACGGGGTCATCGACTCGGTCATCTCACGGCGCGACCTGGCCGCGGTGCAGAGCGCATAGGGAGGCGAGCGACGGATGGCGAAATTCGGTGAGGGCGGCGACCTCCTCAAATGCAGCTTCTGTGGCAAGTCCCAGAAGCAGGTCCGGAAGCTGATTGCGGGGCCGGGCGTCTACATCTGCGACGAGTGCATCGATCTCTGCAACGAGATCATCGAGGAGGAGTTCGCCGGCACGGAGCAGCCCGAGCAGGTCGAGCTCCCCACCCCCGCCGAGATCCACGGCTTCCTCTCCGAGTACGTCATCGGCCAGGACCGGGCCAAGAAGATCCTCTCGGTCGCGGTCTACAACCACTACAAGCGGGTGCGGGCCGGCCGCAGCAAGGCCGAGTCGGTGGAGCTGGCCAAGTCGAACATCCTGCTCATCGGCCCGACGGGCTCCGGCAAGACCGAGCTCGCCCGCACCCTGGCCCGACTCCTGAACGTCCCGTTCGCGATTGCCGACGCCACCGCCCTCACCGAGGCGGGCTACGTGGGCGAGGACGTGGAGAACATCCTCCTCAAGCTCATCCAGGCGGCCGATTTCGACACCGCCCGGGCCGAGCAGGGGATCATCTACATCGACGAGATCGACAAGATCGCCCGCAAGGCCGAGAACCCCTCGATCACCCGTGACGTCTCGGGGGAGGGTGTCCAGCAGGCGCTCCTCAAGATCCTCGAGGGCACCGTGGCCTCGGTCCCGCCCCAGGGTGGGCGCAAGCACCCCCACCAGGAGTTCCTCCAGATCGACACGACCAACGTGTTGTTCATCGTCGGTGGCGCCTTTGCCGGGCTCGACAAGGTGATCGCCGATCGGGTCGGCGCCCGTTCCATCGGCTTCGGTGCCGACGTCCGGGGCAAGAAGGAGCTCGATGCCGGCGACCTGCTGCCGCAGGTCTCGCCCGAGGACCTGCACCGCTACGGGCTCATCCCAGAGTTCATCGGGCGGCTGCCGGTGGTGGCGACCGTCGACGAGCTCGACGTGGAGTCCCTCGTGCGCATCCTGACCGAGCCCCGCCACTCGCTCGTCAGCCAGTTCCGGCGCATGTTCGAGCTCGACGACGCCGAGCTCGCCTTCACGCCCGGTGCCCTCGAGGCGATCGCCCAGAAGGCGATGGCGCGCGGGATCGGTGCCCGGGGCCTGCGCTCGATCCTCGAGGAGATCCTCCTCGACACCATGTACGAGCTGCCCTCGCGCCCCGACATCACGCGGGTGGAGATCACCGCCGACACGGTCGAGACGACCGCCTCCGACCCGGTCATTCACCTGAGCGAACGCACGGCATAGGCGGCGAAGTCGCCAGTACTCGGTACCGAGTACCAGGTACCGAGTACCGACGGCGGCCGAAGGACGTCGTCCCCCTACCATCCCCCGTCCCATGCAGCCCACCTACGAACCGTCGTCCTTCGAGGAGCGCTGGTACCCGATCTGGGAGCAGGCCGGGGCCTTCGCCCCCGAGGTGAACCCCGACGGCGAGCCGTTCTGCATGGTGATTCCCCCGCCGAACGTCACCGGCCGGCTGCACATGGGCCATGCGCTGAACCACACGCTCTACGACGCCATCATCCGTCGGAAGCGCATGCAGGGCCATGCAGCCCTGTGGGTGCCGGGCACCGACCATGCCGGTATCGCCACCCAGAACGTGGTCGAGCGGGAGCTCGCCGAGGAGGGGATCAGTCGCCACGACCTCGGCCGGGAGGCCTTCGTCGAGCAGGTCTGGGCCTGGAAGGAGCGCTACGGCGGCACGATCTCCGACCAGATGCGGCGGCTCGGCGACTCGGTGGACTGGAGTCGCGAGCGGTTCACCATGGACGAGGGGCTGAGCCGGGCGGTCCGAGAGGTCTTCGTGCGCCTCTTCGAGGAGGACCTCATCTACCGCGGCCACCGGATCATCAACTGGTGCCCTCGCTGCGGCACCGCGCTCGCCGAGATCGAGGTCGAGTACGAGGACCGCCAGGGCGAGCTCGCCCACCTCGCCTACCCGGCGACCGACGGCTCCACCGAGGTGGTGGTCGCCACGACCCGGGCGGAGACGATGCTCGGCGACACCGCCGTGGCCGTCCATCCCGACGACGAGCGGTACGCCCACCTCGTCGGGGGCACCCTCACGCTGCCGCTCGTGGGGCGGGAGATCCCGGTGATCGCCGACCCGCATGTCGACCCCGAGTTCGGCACCGGCGCGGTCAAGGTGACGCCCGCCCACGACCCCAACGACTTCGAGATCGGGGAACGGCACGGCCTCGAGTCGGTCGTGATCATGGACCCCCACGCCACCATCAACGAGCATGGCGGACGATTCGCGGGGCTCGACCGGTTCGAGGCCCGGGAGGCGGTCAAGGCGGCGCTCGCCGAGGCGGGCGCCCTGCGCGGGGTGGAGGACTACGTCCACTCGGTGGGCCACTGCTATCGCTGCCACACCGTGGTGGAGCCGTACCTCTCCGACCAATGGTTCGTGCGGGTCACGCCGATCACGACCCCGGCGATCGACGCGGTGCGGACGGGGGAGAGCCACTTCGTGCCGGATCGCTGGAAGAACACCTACTTCCACTGGATGGAGAACCTCCGGGACTGGACGATCTCCCGCCAGATCTGGTGGGGCCACCGCATCCCGGCCTGGTACTGCGACGCCTGTGGTGGCGACGAGCCCGCCGTCCATGTCAGTCGCGAGGACCTGACCGCCTGTCCAGACTGCGACGGCCCGATCCGCCAGGACCCGGACGTGCTGGACACGTGGTTCTCGAGCGCCCTGTGGCCGTTCTCGACCCTCGGGTGGCCGGACGAGACCCCCGATCTCGAGCGCTTCTACCCCAACCAGGCCCTCGTCACCGGGTTCGACATCATCTTCTTCTGGGTCGCCCGGATGATGCAGATGGGCATCCACTTCATGGGGGAGGCCCCCTTCCCGGACATCGTGATCCACGGCCTGGTCCGCGACCAGGAGGGTCGCAAGATGTCGAAGTCGATCGGCAACGCCATCGACCCCCTCGAGGTGATCGACCAGCACGGTGCCGACCCGCTCCGCCTCGCCCTCCTGCAGGCGGCGGCGCCCGGCCAGGACGTGCCCTTCGACCTCGAGTGGGTGGTGGGCGCCCGCAAGTTCGGCAACAAGGTCTGGAACGCCGCCCGCTTCGTCCTCGGCCACGTCGAGTCGGGGTCCGTGCCGCCGGATGGGGGCTACCCCACCGACCCGGCCCCCGAGGACGCCTGGATCCTCTCGCGCCTGGCGGCGGTCGCCGCCGAGTTCGACGCCCTCGCCGACGAGTACCGCTTCAGCGACGCCTACGGCCGGTTGTACTCGTTCATCTGGTCGGAGGTCTTCGACTGGTACCTCGAGATGGCCAAGGTGGGACTGCGCGACCCCGAGCGGGCGGACACGACCCGGACGACGCTCGGCGTGGTGCTCCGCGACGTGCTCAAGCTGCTCCACCCGGCCATGCCCTTCCTGACCGAGGAGCTGTGGTCGCACCTGGTCGGTGACGGCCTGGCGGCGGTGGCCCGCTGGCCCGAGCCGCCCCCCGTCGAGGCCCCCGACGAGGTCGAGCCACTCCGGGAGCTGGTCTCGGCCGCCCGGTCCTTCAAGGCCGAGCACGGGCTGGCACCTCGGGCCCACATCGAGGTGCTCATCGACGTCGACACGATCCCCGCCTGGTGGGGGGAGCAGGCCGCGGCGCTCGCCGCGGTCGGCACCGCCCCCGTCGTCGGCGACCCCGGTCCGGGCCACACCCGACTGGTGGTGGGGGGCCTCGATGCGTACGTCCCCCTCGCCGGGATCATCGACGTCGACGCCGAGCGGGATCGGCTGACGCGGGCCATCGACGAGGCCCGGGCGGATCTCGCCCGGTCGGAGGGCAAGCTCGCCAATCCCTCGTTCGTGGAGCGGGCCCCCGCCGAGGTGGTCGAGAAGGAGCGTCACAAGGCGACCGAGTTCACCGATCGCATCGGGGCCCTCGAGGCCCGGCTGGACGAGCTGGGTTGACCTACGACGAGGCGGTCGCGTGGCTGGACGGCCATGCCTGGCGGGGTGTCCGGCCGGGGCTCGAGCGGATGGCCGGCGTCCTCGAACTGCTCGACGACCCCCACCGCGCCTACCCGGTCGTCCATGTCGCCGGGACCAACGGCAAGACCACCGTGACCCGACTCGTCAGCGCCCTGGTGGCCGGCCATGGGCTCGTTCCGGGCACCTTCATCAGCCCCCACCTCCACCGGGTCGAGGAGCGCTTCGCCGTCGGCCTCGAGACCCCGACGCCCGACGACTTCGTCGCCATCGTCGAGGAGGTGCGGCCGATCGTCGACCTCTACGAGCAGCGGGCCGGGGAGGGTCCCACGTACTTCGAGCTCACCGCCCTGTTGGCCTTCGCCCGCTTCGCCGCCGAGACGGTCGACGTGGGCGTCATCGAGGTCGGCATGGGCGGCCGGCTCGACGCCACGAACGTCGTCGAGCCGGCGGTGGCGGTCGTCACGTCGATCGGCCTCGACCACACCGAGGTGCTGGGCGACGACGTGGCGACGATCGCCGGCGAGAAGCTCGGGATCCTGAAGCCGGGCGCCGTGCTCGTCACCGGTGACCTGCCGGACCCCGCCGCCGCGGTCGCCGAGGCGCGGGCCGCCGAGGTCGGGACGCCGCACCTGCGGTATGGCGTCGACTTCGACATCGCCGACGCCCGGGTCGCGGTGGGCGGCTGGTCGGTGGACGTGGCGGGCGTCCACGCCGGGTACGAGGACCTCTTCCTGCCCCTGCACGGGCGCCACCAGGTGGCGAACCTGGCGGTGGCGGTGGCCGCCACCGAGGCACTGTTCGACCGGGCCCTGTCGCCTGACGACCTCTCGGCGGCGGTGGCGGGCTTCGACGGCCCCGGCCGGCTCGAGGTGCTGGCCCGGGATCCGCTGGTGGTGGCCGACGGCGCCCACAACCCCGACGGCATCGAGGTGGTCGCCGAAGCCCTGACGTCCGAGTTCGCGGTCGATCGGTGGGTGGTGGTCTTCGGCGCGATGGGGGACAAGGACCTCCGGTCGATGCTGACGATCGTCGGCACCTTCGCCGACCACCTCGTCGTCACCGCCGTCGACGACCGGCGCGCCGCCTCGCCCGAGGGCCTGGCCGCGATGGCGGCCGACGTCGCCGACGTCGAGGTGACGGTCGTCGCCGAGCCCGCGGCGGCGCTGGCACGGGCGACCGAGCTCGCCGGGCCCACCGACGGGGTCGTCATCCTCGGCAGCCTCTACCTCGTCGGCGCGATCGATGGGCGGGCCTGACCGGGCACGCCTACCCTTGCCGGCCATGTCAGAGCACACGTTCATCATGGTGAAGCCCGACGGGGTCCGGCGCGGACTGGTCGGCGAGGTCGTCGGTCGGTTCGAGGCGAAGGGGCTGACGCTCGAGGCGATGCGCCTTCTCACCATCGACCGCCCGATGGCCGAGCGGCACTACGCCGAGCACACCGGCAAGCCGTTCTTCGACGACCTCGTCGAGTTCATCACCAGCGGTCCGGTCGTGGCGATGGAGTGGTCGGGACCCGGGGCCGTGGGGGTCTGCCGCACGCTCATGGGTGCCACCGACCCTGCCGCCGCCGCCCCGGGCACCATCCGCGGGGACTTCGGGCTCGAGATCGGCGAGAACATCGTCCATGGCTCCGACTCCCCCGAGAGCGCCGAGCGGGAGTTGGGGATCTTCTTCGGCGGCTGACGCCGCCGGGTACTCAGTACTCAGTACTCAGTACTGCGAGCGGAGCGAGCTTCGAGCGTCCCGCAAAGGTATCCCGCGCCTACACTCGGCTCCGCTCCCGATCAGGTGGCCCACACGTGGCAGAGTCCCTATTGGGTTTCGCCGGCCAGGACATGGCCATCGACCTCGGCACGGCGAACACCCTGGTCTACGTCCGAGGCTCGGGCATCGTCCTCAACGAGCCCTCGGTCGTGGCGATCAACACCAAGAACAACCGAGCGCTCGCCGTCGGCATGGAGGCGAAGCGGATGATCGGTCGTACCCCGTCCCACATCCGGGCGGTCCGCCCGCTCCGGGACGGCGTCATCGCGGACTTCGAGATCACCGAGATGATGCTCCGCTATTTCATCCAGAAGGTGCATCGGCGCCGCTGGGCCCGCCCTCGTATCGTCGTCTGCGTCCCCTCCGGCATCACCCCGGTGGAGCGCCGCGCCGTCGAGGAGGCCGCCTACCAGGCCGGGGCCCGCCGGGCCTACACGATCGAGGAGCCCATGGCCGCCGCCATCGGCTCGGGGCTGCCCATCCACGAGCCGTCCGGCTCGATGGTCGTCGACATCGGGGGCGGCACCACCGAGGTGGCCGTCATCTCCCTCGGCGGGATCGTGGTGTCCCGCTCGATCCGGGTGGGCGGCGACGAGATCGACGAGTCGATCATCGAGTGGATCAAGAAGGAGTACAACCTCCTGCTCGGCGAGCGCACCGCCGAGCAACTCAAGATGGCGATCGGCTCGGCCTACCCCTTCCAGCGGGAGCCGTCCGCCGAGGTGCGCGGTCGCGACCTCGTCTCGGGCCTGCCCAAGAACATCACCCTCGCCGCGGCCGAGATCCGCGAGGCCATCGAGGAGCAGGTCCAGGCGATCGTCGACGCCGTGAAGTACACGCTCGACAAGACGCCCCCCGAGCTCGCCGCCGACCTCATGGAGCGCGGCATCGTCATCACCGGTGGCGGTGCCTACCTCCGAGGTCTCGACGAGCGCCTCGCCTACGAGACGGGGATGCCCATGGTCACCGCCCGCTACCCCCTCCAATCCGTGGCGACGGGATCGGGTCGGTGCCTCGAGGAGTTCGACCTCCTGCAAGGGGTGTTGGCGTCGTCCGGTCGCGGTTGAAGCGGGAGCCCATGATGCGCGGCCGGGCGCGGGAGAACCCCACGATCGTCTTCATCACGCTCGTGCTCGTGTCGTTCATCCTCATGACCTTCGACGTCCAGTCGAGCGGGGAGGACGACGTCATCAGTCGGTTCCGCGCCGGCGCCGCCTCCCTCTTCGGCCCCGTACAGGCGGCCACCGATGCGGTCGTCGACCCGATCGCCGAGTTCGTGGATGGGCTGGTCTCCATCGCCACGCTCCGACAGGCCAACGACGACCTGGCGGCCGAGAACGAGCAGTTGGTGGCCGAGAACGCGTCCCTGCAGGAGCTCGCGGTCGAGAACGAGTTGCTCAGGCGGCTCCTGAACCTGGAGGACTCGATCGGCGTCGAGGTGCCGACCGTGCTCGCCGAGGTCCAGGGCACGGGTGACGACGGGTCGCTCACGATCGACCAGGGCCGGGCGGACGGCGTCCTGGCGGGGTACCCGGTCGTCGACGAGGCCGGACTGCTCATCGGCCGGGTGGTGGCCGTCGCCGATCGGCAGGCGACCGTCCGCCTCATCCCCCAGTCGGTCGATGCCATCGAGGTGACGACGCCCTCGGGCCTCCGGGGCGCGGTCACCGGGTTGGGCCGACCCGGCGAGTTCCGCCTCGATGTCTACGAGGGCGCCGGGCCCATCCCGCCCGACACCCTGCTGTCCACCGCCGGCACCAACGGCTTCCCCCCCGGGCTGCAGGTGGCCCTGGTGACCACCGCGATCGAGCCGATCGGCGACCAGATCACCGATGCCCGGGTGGAGCCGGTGGCCGAGTTCGGCCGCATCCCCCGCTTCGTGGCCGTCGTGCAGTACCAGCCGACCGGGGTGCCCGCCGACGACGAGTCGGCCGACCCCGACGGCGAGGCCCCACCCGTCGAGGAGGGCACCGAGGGGGAGGGCGCCACCGACGACGCCGTCACCGACGAGACGACGCCGTGAGCCCCCAGGCCGTCACGGTGCTGCGGGCGATCCTCATCATGGTCCTCGCCATCGTGCTCCAGACCGTCGTGCTCGGTCGTATCAGGTTCTTCGGCGTCGGTGCCAACATCGTGGTGGTGATGGTGATCCTCATGGCCCGGTGGCTCGAACCGAGGGTGGCGCTGCTGCTCGGCTTCACCTCGGGCCTCGTGCTGGACCTCCTGGGCGGCTCGACACTCGGGCTGCGGGCGCTCGTGTTCACCGTGGTCGCCTACGCAGCGTTGCGCCTCACGGCCGGCGCCCCACTGGCGTCGTTGGGTGGGGTCTGGGCACTCAGCCTGTTGGCCGAGATCCTCCTCTTCGTGCTCGGCACCCTCGCCGGTCAGGGGTCGCTGCTGCAGGCCGAGCTGCTGCGCCGTGCCCTGGTGGTGCCGTTGCTGAACCTGGGTCTCGCCGCCGTCCTCTTCCCGCTGTTGGCGCGCCTGTTGGCGCCGACCGACCGGGGGGTGACGGTGTGACCTCCCGGATCGCGGTCCTCGGACTGGTGTTCTCCATGATGCTCGGCATCCTCGTCACGAAGCTCTGGTTCGTGCAGGTCGCCCAGGGCTCGTCGTTCGTGGAATCGGCCGAGGCCCAACAGATCAAACCGGTGCCGACGGTGGCGCCCCGCGGCATGATCGTGGACCGGGATGGGCGCACTGTGGCCGGCATCGTCCGGGAGCCGACGCTCGTCGTCGACCCGACCCGGATCGGCGACGAGGAGGCGGTCGAGGCGGTCATCCAGCAGATCGCCGGACTGGACGATGCCCTCTCGACCGTCGACGTGCGGGCCATGTTCGATGCCGCCACGCCCAACCAGGTCTTCCCGCTCGGCGACGTCGGCCTCGACTACGACGACGCCATGTTCGTGCTGGGCAATCGAGGACGGTTCCCCGGGGTCGACGTCGAATGGACGCCGCGGCGCACCTACCCGCTCGGGTCGGTTGCGGCCCACGTCGTCGGGTACGCAGCCGCCCCCTCGGCCGAGGACCTCACCGACCGCCCCGACCTCGACCGCAACGGGATCGTCGGCAAGGCAGGGGTGGAGCGCTTCTACGACGACGCGCTGCAGGGCCGACAGGGCTTGAAGTACTACGACATCCTGCCATCGGGCCAGATCATCCGGCTCGACTCGGAGGACCCGGCCATCCCCGGTCACACGGTGACCCTGGCGACCGACATCGAGACGCAGGCGCTCGTCGAGCAGGCCCTGCGGGACGGGATCCGACTGTCGAGGGAGACCCAGACCCAGGAGGCGACCGGCGAGCCGAGCCAGGCCACGACCGCCTCGGCCGTCGTGCTCGACGTCCGCACCGGTGAGGTCGTGGCGATGGCGTCGGTTCCCGCCTACGAGCCGCAGGCGTTCGTGGAGGGCATCGACTCGGCCGACTTCGCCGCCCTCCTCGAGCAGAAGGCCTTCAACAACCTCGCGATCCAGGGCCAGTTCGCCCCGGGCTCCACGTTCAAGGCGATCACGTACCTCACGGCGCTCAGCGAGGACATCTACGCCATCGACGCGACCTCCCAGACGCCGGAGGGGACGATCGAGATCAATGCCGAGGGCCGCCTCGACGTCGCCGCCCTCGAGGAGTCCTCCCAGAAGGTGTTCTACGACACCTGTCGCTCGGTCACGGTCGACCTCCACACCAGCTTCGAGAAGTCCTGCAACATCTACTTCTGGCAGACCGCCCTCAACCTGTGGGACGAGTACAAGGGCACCGATCGCGAGGCCGTGCTCCAGGAGACCGCCCGCGCCCTGGGGCTCGGCTCCGACACCGGCATCGACCTGCCCTTCGAGGCGGCCGGTCGCATCCCCGACCGCAGCCTCTTCGAGCAGCTGAAGGAGGAGCAACTGTCCCGCGACCCCGATGCACCGCGGATCCTCCACCCCAGCCGGCTGGAGCCCGGCGGCCTCTGGGTCGGCGGCGACCTCATGAACGTCGCCATCGGCCAGGGCGACGTCCTCGCCACCCCGCTGCAGATGGCCGTGGCCTACGGGGCCCTCGCCACCGGGACCGTCTGGGAACCCCGGATCGTGCGGTCGATCCACGACCATCGGGGGAACCTCGTGTCGGAGGCGACGGCGCCGAGCGTCGAGCTGGACCTCCCGCCCGGCTTCCTCGCCGAGTTCCGACGGGACATGCGGGGCGTCACCACCGAGGGGACGGCCAGCACCGCCTTCGAGGTGATGGAGCAGCCCGGCCTGACCGGCGGGAAGACCGGGACCGCCGACGTGGACCCCCTCACCAAGCTGCCCCATTCGTGGTTCGTCGGGGTGACCCCCGTCGACGATCCCGAGTACGTCGTCGCCGTCGTCGTGGAGGAGGGTGGAGCCGGCAGCCAGGTGGCGGCCCCGATCGCCCGGGCGATCATGCAGCACCTCCTCGGCGAGGAGGTCGTGCCCCTGGTGGAGGACGGCGAGCTCGGCCAGCCCTTCCCGTGGCAGGACGGGTTCGAGCGGAACCCGCTCGACGACCCGATCCTCCGGGTCGACCCCGGCGTCGACCCGTCGGAGGTCGTCGGCGAGCCCGAGGGCGACGTCGAGGCGGCGGAGGTGCCGGACCCATGACGCTGTTCGCCGAGCGCGAGCGACGCTCCGGCGTCGCCTCCGGCTGGGATCCGATCCTCTTCCTGGCCATGCTCCTGCTCATCGCGGTCGGGATCACGATGATCTACTCGGCCACCAAGGGTCCCCTGGAGGCGGCCGGTCTCGACCCCTTCCTCGCGATGCGTCGGCAGGCGATCTGGGCCGGAATCGGCATCGTCGCCTTCCTGCTCATCTCGTTCCTCGACTACAAGGAGCTCCAGCACTTCGCGTGGGCGGTCTACGTGCTGACGGTGCTCGGCCTCGTCGCCACCTACTTCTTCCCCGAGGTGAACGGGGCGCAGCGCTGGATCCTGATCGGCGGTGCCTCGCTCCAGCCCTCGGAGTTCGCCAAACCGGCGATGGCGGCCGTCATGGCCGCGGTGCTGGCCCGGGGACGGGCGGACGAGGACGATCCGGGGTTTCTCCCCTGGCGGAAGATCCTCCAGGCCCTTGGCCTGCTGGCGGTCCCTGCGGCGCTCATCGTCCGCCAGCCCGACCTCGGCACGACCATGGTGTTCCTGTTCATGGGTGCCGTGCTCATCTGGGCGGCGGGAGCGTCCTGGCGTCAGATCGGCCTGTTGGCCGTGGTCTCCGGCGGGGGGGCGTGGATCGCCTACCGGCTCGGCTTCCTGTCCGAGTACCAGGTGTCTCGCATCACGAGCTTCCTCGACCCGACCGCCGATCCGCTCGGGGACGCCTACAACCAGCTGCAGTCGATCACCGCCATCGGGTCCGGACAGTTCGCCGGCAAGGGGTTGTTCCAGGGCAACCTGACCCAACTGAGCTTCGTGCCCGAACAGGAGTCGGACTTCATCTTCACCGCCATCGGCGAACAGCTCGGGTTCATCGGCGCCGTGGTCGTCATCGCCGTCTACGCCATCATCCTCTGGCGGCTGCTCGTGATCGCCGCCACCGCGGACGACGAGTTCGCCCGACTCCTGCTCACCGGGGTGGCGGCGGTGATCGCCTTCCAGGTGTTCGTGAACATCGGCATGACGGTGCGGCTGGTGCCCGTGACCGGCCTGCCGCTGCCGTTCCTCTCGGCCGGTGGCTCGAGCCTGCTGTCGACCGCCTTGGCCCTCGGCATCGCCAACAGCGTCTGGGTCCGTCGGCCGGCCACCCAGGTTCGCCGCCAACGGAAGCAGGGCGTCGGCGTGGAGCTCTCCGGCTAGCCGCCAGGGACGACCCGTCGTAGGCTCGTCGCATGTTCCGATCCCGTGACCACGGCTGGGTGGAGGTCATCTGTGGGCCCATGTTCAGCGGCAAGAGCGAGGAGCTCATCCGTCGGGTCGTCCGGGTCCGCATCGCCCGTCGTCCCGTGCAGGTCTTCAAGCCTGCCGTCGACGACCGCTTCTCCGACACCGAGGTGGTCTCCCACTCGGAGCTCTCCATCGAGGCGATCCCGGTGCCCGACTCCGCTGCGTTGTTGGCGGCCGTCGAGGACCGGACCCAGGTGGTCGGCGTGGACGAGGCGCAATTCTTCGACCTGGGACTCACCCAGGTCGTCGAGGACCTGGCCGACAGCGGCCGGCAGGTGATCGTCGCCGGGCTCGACCTCGACTACCTCGGCCGGCCCTTCGAGCCGATCCCGACCATCGTCGGTCGGGCCGAGTACGTCACGAAGGCCTTGGCGGTGTGCGTCAGGTGCGGTGAACCGGCGAACTTCACCCAGCGGACGATCACCGCCAACGACCTCGTCGTGCTCGGGGCCGGGGACGCCTACGAAGCCCGCTGCCGACGGTGCTGGGACCCCGCCGAGCCCGAGCAGCCGCACCTCGACCTGTAGCGAGTCGGGGCAGCGCCCGACGGCTGCTACGCTGTCCCCGGGTTCAGGACCCCTTGGTGGCCCATGCCGCGGCCTGCTTCGCCGGCGGCTGTGCACCCGCTTCCCACCCGGTTTACCGGCGCCTGTGGCGTCGAGGAGGAGTTACAACATGGCCCTGTTCCGCCGCAAGGCACCCACGGTGGTGCGCAAGGGCGACGACTCGGCGCGAGAGGAACGCAAGCTACGCAAGGTCGGCCGGACGACCGTGGAGGTCCGTCGGGTCACGTCGGTCGAGCCACCCGCCGAGGAGGCCGCCGACGGCGGCCGGTCGAAGGGCCGGCAGCGCTCCGGCAAGCAGAAGCAGCGACAGGGCCAGGGCCAGCAGGGCACCAAGGGCCAGAAGCAGCAGGGCCGACAAGGCCAGAAGCAGCAGCAGGGCGGTTCGTCCCGCCAGCGCCGCGACCGATCCCGCCCCGATCGCCCCGCCGACCGCCGCCCGCTCCCCGAGGTGGCGCCCCCGGCCACCGACGGCGTTCGCCGGCAGATGCTGGTGCGGGTGCGTCCGCACCAGACGCAGGCGGTCGTCATGGAGGGTCCGTCCCTCGTCGAGCACTTCGTGGCTTCCGAGGAGTCGGAGAGCCTCGCCGGCAACGTCTACCTGGCGGTGGTGCGCAACGTGCTGCCGGGCATGGAGGCCGCCTTCTTGGACTTCGGGGCGGCCAAGAACGGCGTGCTCTACGCAGGGGACGTGAAGGTGGAGGGTGGGGGCAAGCGCAAGCCCCGGATCGAGGAGGTCCTCCGCAACGGCGACAAGGTGCTCGTGCAGGTCGTCAAGGACGCCATGGGCACGAAGGGCGCCCGCCTCACCGGCGAGATCTCGGTGCCGGGCCGCTACCTGGTGCTCGTTCCCGACTCCGATGCCATGGGCATCTCCCGCCGACTCCCGGACGAGGAGCGGCGACGCCTCCGCGAAATCATCCGGGAGGCCAAGCCGGCCGGGTTCGGCGTCATCGTGCGCACCGCTGCCGCCGGTGCCACCGAGGAGCAGATCCGCACCGACATCGAGCGGCTCGTCGCCCAGTGGGAGGCGATCGCCGCCGAGGCCGACTCCGGCCCCGCCCCCCGCCTCATCCACGAGGAGCCGGAACTGCTCATCCGGGTGATCCGCGAGCACTTCACCGACGACTTCCGCCGCCTGCTCATCGACGACGAGGTCGCCGCCGATCGGGTGCGCACCTACCTCGGTGAGACCGCCCCCGACCTGGTCGACCGGGTCAAGGTGTACGAGGACACCATGCCGCTCTTCGAGCGATTCCATGTCGAGGACCAACTCCGCAAGGCCCTCGATCGTCGGGTCTACCTCAAGTCGGGTGGCCATCTCGTCATCGACCGGACGGAGGCGCTGACGGTCATCGACGTCAACACCGGCAAGTTCGTCGGTTCCTCGTCGCTCGAGGAGACCGTCCTCCAGAACAATCTCGAGGCCGCCGAGGAGATCGGCCGGCAACTCCGCCTGCGCGACATCGGTGGGATCATCGTGATCGACTTCATCGACATGGAGTCCGAGCGCAACCAGCGGATGCTCATGCAGAAGTTCCGAGAGGTGCTCGCCCTCGACAAGACCCGGACGCAGGTCTACGACGTCTCGCCGCTCGGCCTCGTGGAGATGACCCGCAAGAACGTGGCCCGGTCACTGCTCGAGAACTTCTCCGAGCCCTGCCCCCACTGCGACGGCCGTGGCGTGCTCCTCAAGGAGGACGAGGCGCTGCGGGCCGGGCCGGCCTCACCTGCCGAGCTCGCCGCCAACGAGGCCATCGGTTGAGCGGGGTTGGCTAGGGGCGTCGGGACGGTATCCTGTCCCGGTTCCCACCCGACCCCGTGGTCGCCGCTGCACAGGATTCACACCATGTACGCCATCATCAAGACCGGAGGACGCCAGGCGAAGGTGAGTCCCGGCGACGTCGTCTCCGTCGATCGCATCGACGGCGTCGGCGACACCGTGACCTTCACCCCGCTGTTGGTCGTCTCCGACGACGGCACCACGATCACCGAGCCCGATCGACTCGGTGGCGCCACGGTCACCGCCGAGGTGTTGGAGGCCGACGACAAGGGCCCCAAGATCGACATCTTCACCTACCAGGCCAAGACCGGGCGGCGGCGCCGCAAGGGCCATCGCCAGCGGTACACCACGGTCCGTGTGACCGGTATCGACCTCCCCAAGGAGTAAGGCATGTCCAAGACCAAGGCAGGCGGCTCCACCAAGAACGGCCGCGACTCCCAGGCGAAGCGACTCGGCCCCAAGGTCTTCGACGGCCAGGCGGTCGGCGCCGGCGCCATCCTCGTCCGCCAGCGCGGCACGCGGATCCATCCGGGTGACAACGTGGGTCGTGGCAGCGACGACACCCTCTTCGCTCTCGCCGAGGGCACCGTCCGCTACGGCTCCCGCAACGGCCGCCGTCGCGTGGACGTCATCTCCGACTGACACGCCGCCAGGCGTGTTCGTCGACCTCGTCACCGTCCATCTCCGCGCCGGCAACGGCGGGGCCGGCGTCGTCGCCTTCCGGCGCCAGAAGGGCCGCCCCAAGGGCCGCCCGGAGGGTGGCTCCGGTGGCGACGGTGGTGATGTCGTGGTCGAGGCGGACGATTCGGTCGCCACGCTCCTCCGCTATCGACGCCAGCCCCACCACGCCGCCGGTGACGGCACCCACGGCGAGGGCGACGTGCGCCACGGCCGACGCGGCGAGGACGTCGTGCTCCCGGTCCCGCCGGGCACGGTCGTGCGCGACGCGACCGGTGTGGTCGTCGCCGACCTGGTCGAGCCGGGGCAGCGGGTCAGGGTGCTCGCCGGTGGCCGCGGGGGCCGGGGCAACGTGGCGCTCCAGTCGCGGGCCCATCGGGCGCCGGGGTTCGCCGAGCAGGGGGAGTACGGGGAGGAGGGCACCTTCACCTTCGAGATGAAGCTGCTCGCCGACGCCGCCCTCGTCGGCTTCCCGAATGCCGGCAAGAGCACGCTCATTGCCCGGGTCTCGGCGGCCCGGCCCAAGATCGCCGACTACCCCTTCACGACGCTGCAGCCCAACCTCGGGGTGGTGTCGGTGGGGGAGCAGGAGTTCGTCCTGGCCGACATCCCCGGCCTCATCGAGGGCGCCGCCGAGGGGAGGGGCCTCGGCCACGAGTTCCTCCGCCACGTCGAGCGGGCGATGGTGCTCGTGCTGTTGCTCGATCCCTCCCCGCTCCAGGACCGCGACCCGATCGACCAGTACCGGGTGCTCGACGCCGAGTTGGCCGCCCACGCGGCGGCCCTCGCCCAGCGCCCCCGCCTGGTTGCCCTCACGAAGGCCGACCTCCACCCCGACGTCGACCCGGCCCGACTCGCCGCGGCCATCGGCCACGACCGGGTCTTCCCGATCTCGGGGGTGACCGGGGAAGGCGTGGCCGAGCTCATGTACGCGATCATCACCCTCGTGGAGCGGACTGCCGATCGGGTCCCCGAGCGCGAGGGCTTCGTCCTCCATCGCCCGGTCCCTCCGGCGTTCGAGGTGCGACGTGCCGGCGCCGTGTGGGAGGTCGTCGGCCGCGACGCATCCCGGGCCGTGAACCTGGACGACCTGACCAAGCCCGAGGCGGCCGACGTCGCCGCCACCCGCCTTCGCCGCCTCGGCGTGGATGCCGCCCTCGAGGCGGCAGGTGTCAGGGCGGGCGACGACGTGCGGATCGGCGACCTCGTCTTCACCTATGAACCGGAAGAGGAGCCGTGGGAGGACGAGTGGGACGACGGCGACGATGCCGAGGTGGAGGTCGTGCGGTGAGGCATCCCGTGGCGCCCGGCCGCCCGGTCGTCGTCAAGGTCGGCTCGTCGAGCCTGACCGACCCCGGTGGCGGGCTCGACCGCGATCGCCTGAGCGCCGTCGCCGACCAGGTGGAGGCGCTCTGGGACGGTGGTCATCCCACCGTCCTGGTCACCAGCGGCGCCGTCGCCGCCGGCCTCCCGGCGCTCGGCCTCGACCAACGGCCGTCCGACGTGCCGGGCCTGCAGATGGCGGCGGCCGTCGGCCAGGGACACCTCATCCATGCCTACACGGAGGCGTTCGCCCGCCACGGTCGGGCCGTGGCGCAGGTGCTGCTGACCCGGGACGTGTTGGCGGACCGGAGCCAGTACGTGCACTCGTCCGATGCCCTGGAGCGGATGCTCGCCCGGGGCGTCGTGCCGGTCGTCAACGAGAACGACGTGGTGGTCGTCGACGAGCTCCGATTCGGCGACAACGACCGGCTGGCGGCGATCGTCTCCCACCTCGTCGATGCCGGGATGCTGGTGATCCTCACCGACACCGAGGGGATCTTCGATGCCGATCCCCGCACCGACGACGCGACGCTCGTGGCCACGGTCGCCCACACCGACGAGGTGCTCGACCGAGTGGCGGCGACGTCGGGGGAGGGCGTGTTCGGATCGGGCGGCATCGCCACGAAGGTGGCCGCTGCCCGGATGGCGGCCTGGTCGGGGATCCCCACCGTCGTCGCCCGCTCCTCGCGCCTCGACGCCGCGGTGGCAGCCGTCGCCGGCGAGGAGGTCGGGACGTGGGTCGCCCCCCAGCCCTCCGGCCTGCCGGCCCGCAAGCTCTGGATCGCCTTCGGCATGCCGACCCGTGGGCGGGTGGCGGTCGATGCCGGGGCGGTGGCGGCGCTCGTCGACCATGGCCGATCGTTGTTGGCGGTGGGCGTGACGGGGGCCACCGGTTCCTTCGATGCCGGGGACGCCGTCGAGGTCGTCGGCCCCGATGGCACACCGGTGGCAAAGGGACGGACACGCCTGGCGGCCGACGCCGTCGAGGCCGCTGCCGGCCACCGCCTCGAGGACGGCGTGGTGATCCACCGCGACGACCTCGTGGTGTACTGAGGGGACCCGAACCGCGGAACCACGGGACCGCGGAACCCCGGAAGGGATCCCCGGAGGGTGTTCGGTCGCGCGATAGGCCCGACACCATCCCCGGCACGGCCGACCAACCTTGGGAGGTCCCCCCGCAAGGGGGGACGGGACCCACGGAGCGGAGCGGAGTGGGAGGGGGAGCCGCAGGCATCCGAGAAGCCGCCATTGCGAGGCTTCTCGTCGCTCTCCGGAACCGCCCCCCTCCCACCGGCCTCCTCCGTCGGCCGGCGGGTCCCATCCCCCCTCCGGGG
>CAZTLW010000017.1:0-16702 GCA_964614585.1 uncultured Acidimicrobiia bacterium
CCCCCCGCACCCGGTCCGCCTCGATCCCCCCGACCCACCGGCACGGGGCCGACTCGGCGGTATCGTTCTTCCCCGTGCACGCCCTCGTCCTCAATGCGACCTACGAGCCGCTCTCGGTCGTCCCCGAGCGGCGAGCTGCGGTGCTCGTGCTGCGGGGACGGGCGGTGATGCAGGAACCGTCGGGCAAGGTGCTGCACGCCGCCACCGTCCAGCTGCCGATCCCCTCGGTGGCGCGGCTCACCCGGTACGTGCGGGTGCCGTACCGGGGCGGCATGACGCCCACCCGGGCAGCGGTCTTCGCCAGGGACGGGCATCGCTGCCAGTACTGCGACGCCGCTGCCGACAGCCTCGATCACGTCATCCCCCGCAGTCGGGGTGGTGGGCACGAATGGGAGAACGTGGTGGCGTGCTGCCGACGATGCAACCTCCGCAAGGGCGACCGACTCCCGGCCGAGGTCGGGTACCGGCTCCGACGCCCCCCGGCCCGGCCGTCCCGCTTCGACTGGGTGTATGCCCGGGCGGGCCGCATCCATCCGAGTTGGGAGTCCTACCTGGCGTCGTGACGACCACGCAACGCGGTCAGGTTCTTGACACCCGGCGCGGGTCTCCCCACAATCTCCGAGCGTGCGGGCCATCGCCTATCTCCGGGTGCCCTCCGGTGCCGGACCCGACGACTCCCTCTACGGGCAGCGTGAGACCGTCCGCGCCTGGGCCCGCCGCACCGGGGCCGTGATCCTCGCCACCTTCGAGGACGCCGCCGATGGCGACCGACCCGGCCTTCGTGCCCTCATGCGAACGCTGAGCGAGGAGGTCGACACCGTCGTGGTGGCCCACCTCGGTGCGCTCTCCGGCGATGCGGTCATCCAGGAGGTCGTCATCGACGCCATCCGCCGCACCGGGGCCGGCGTCGTCTCGGCTTTGCCGGCCGACCAGAGCCGCCTCGACCACGCCAGCACGGAGGCGATGCGACAGGTGGTGCGCACCGTCCTCCAACGGACCCGCGCCGTCGAGGCGATGCTCGGCCTGGAGCCGGCGGCCGAGGAGGACGCTCAGCCCGCGCTGGTCCTCGAGATCGTCGACGACGAGACGCCGGCGGCGGCGGGCTAGGCCCGACCTCCCCCCTCAGCCCTCCAGCGCCGCCCACACCGCCCGGGCCAGCGCGAGATCGGCGGTGCCGACCTCGAACACGGTCCCGACCGCGAGGTCCTCGACCCCGACGTCGAGCACGACGGTGACGGCCCGACGCCCCCCGACCTCGGCGGTGGTCGTCTCCACCAGTCGCGGCGGCCGGCGACCGGACAGCTCGGCGACCGCCGCCACGATGGCCCGGGCGACCTCGTCGGGGTGGGCGGTCGAGGCCTTCGCCGACGAGCGGCCGTCGGTCGACTCCACGGTGACGTCGACCCCACCGCGGGCCTGGCGGACGACGACGGCTGCCACCGGCGCCGAGGCGGTGGTCGCGTCGGCCGGCTCGGCGCCGTGGTCGGGCGCCTCCGCAGCCACCTCCTCGATGGAAACGCTCGCCACGAGCGGTGGCTCGTCACCGGACGACTCGGCGTCCGAGGACTCGGCCGAGGGGGACGGACCGGGTGACGGGTCGACCGGCGTCGGACCGGGCCCGGCCGGCAACCGGGTCCGGAGCCCGTGGCGCCGCAGGAGCGCCTGCACCTCCCCGGCGACCGCCGTCGGATCGGCACCGTCGACGAGGTCGAGGCGGACGCTCACCGGGGCACCCTCGATGGTCTCGACCTGGGCGGCATCGACGCCCTCGATCGCGGCGATCTCCCGCTCGAGATCGGTCATCGGCCCAACCGCCGCATCCGACGGCGCCATGCCAGCACGTCGACGAGATCGTCGGCGTCGGGCGCCGCATCGCCGTAGGCCGTGTGGAGACGCCACCCCCAGTAGCGCCGGTCGGGCACCGGGAGCACCGAGCCGCGGGTCCGCGCCGACCACCCGGCCGCCAGCGCCTGCCACCAGAGGGTGGGGCGGGTGAGGACCCGACGGATGAAGGGGGTGAGGGAGGGATCGGACATGGGAGCGACGCGACGACCAGTATATGGACGGCGCCCCGACCCCCCACCCCTCGTGGGGATGATCCCACCCTTCCTAGGGTGGCAGCGCCCCGGCCCGGACACCGAGACAACAGGGAGCTGACCGATGGAGCGATCCGACGACCTCGAGTGGTTCCGGACGTCGTTCGATGCGATCGTCGACAACGTCGACACGGTGATCAAGGGCAAGCACGACGTCATCCGGTTGGCCGTCATGTGTCTCATCGCCGAGGGGCACGTCCTCATCGAGGACGTGCCCGGCGTGGGCAAGACCCTGCTCGCCAAGTCGATCGCCCGATCCATCGAGTCCTCGTTCCAGAGAATCCAGTTCACGCCGGACCTGCTGCCGTCCGACATCACCGGTGTATCGGTCTTCGACCGGCAGTCCTCGAGCTTCATCTTCCGCCCGGGCGCCATCTTCGCCAACATCGTCGTCGGCGACGAGATCAACCGGGCGAGCCCCAAGACCCAGGCGGCACTCCTCGAGGCGATGGAGGAACGCCAGGTCACCGTGGACGGCACGACCCACCCGCTGCTGCCGCCGTTCATGGTGGTGGCCACCCAGAACCCGCTCGAGCACGAGGGCACCTACCCCCTTCCCGAGGCCCAGCTCGATCGCTTCATGGTCCGCCTGGTGGTCGGGTACCCCGACCGGGCGACGACGCTCGACATTCTCGACACGCACGGGTCGTCATCCACGTTCGACACCCTCGGGCCGGTGCTGCACGCCGACGAGGTGATCCGCATGGCCGCCATCGCCAAGGGCGTCCACGTCTCCGACGGGGTTCGCGAGTACCTCGCCGACCTCGTGGAGGCGACCCGGTCCCATGCCGAGCTCCTGTTGGGTGCCTCTCCACGGTCGGCGCTGTACCTCCTCCGCCTCGCCCGTGCCCGGGCGGCGAGCATGGAGCGCGACTACCTGTCCCCCGACGACGTGAAGGCCGTCGCCGAGCCGGTGCTCGGACACCGGATGATCCTGCGACCCGAGGCGCAGATGCGGGGGGTCGACATCGCCGAGATCCTCTCGTCCATCCTCGGACGGGTCCCGGTGCCGGGCTCGATCCGCTGATGCCCACGGCCCGGGGCTGGAGCGTGCTGGGCGCGGGCCTCGGCCTCGTCGTGCTCTGGGTCGTCTTCGGGGAGATCGAGTTGCTGGCCGTCGGAGCGGCGACGGCACTGGCGGTGCCCATGGCTGCCGCCTGGGTCCGGCTGTCGGCGCCGACCATCACCGTGGACCGCTCCCTCGTCCCGTCGGTCACCCAGGCCGGCGGCGACGTCCGGGTGCGGCTCTCGGTCACCAACCACGGCCGGGTCCCGGTCTCCACCGCCCACCTCTCCGACCCGATCCCCGGCCTCGGCACGGCCGGTGCCACCCTCGCCCGCCTCGACGGCCGGTCGACCGCCGCGGTCCCCTACCGGCTGGTGGCCCGCCGTCGCGGCATCTTCTCCATCGGGCCGGCCGCCCTCACCGTGCAGGACCCCCTCGGCCTCGCGTCGGTGACGCGGGTCGCCGGCCCCCGGGACACCCTCGTCGTCCACCCGAGGCTCGAACCGATGCGCGGGGTGCCCGCGGTGCGCGGCCGGGACCCCTCCACCGACGCCGTGCGCCCGGAGTTCGCCAGCCGGGGCGGCGAGGACTTCTACACGATCCGCGAGTACCGCCAGGGCGACGACCTCCGGCGAGTGCACTGGCCGACCACCGCCCGCATCGGCGAGCTCATGATCCGCCAGTTGGAGACCCCCTGGCAGAGCCGTGGCCTCGTACTCCTGGACACCCGCGCCCAGGTCTACGACGAGGAGGCTGCCTTCGAGACCGCGGTCCGGGGGGCGGCGTCGATCTTCGACCATCTCCGGCGCGCCGGTTTCGAGCTCGACCTGCTCGCGGGGTCGACCCGCGTGCGGGCGTCCGACCCCGGCGCCCGGTCCCGGGCGATGGAGGTCCTGGCGGGGGTCACCCCCAACCCGGCCCTCGACGTCCTGGCCGTGGCCTCCCGCCTGCGGGCCGGGCTCGGCGGTGGTGCCCTCATCGTCATCACCGGCACCGCCGACGACCGACTCCTGCGCGCCGCCCGGCTCCTCGCCTCCGACCACGCCTCCGTCGCCGTCGCCGCCGTCAGCCGGGCGCCGATGGGCGCCGCCTCGGTGCCGGGGACTCGCACGAGCGTGGCCGCCATCGCCCCCGACGAGCCGTGGGCTGCCACGTGGGATCGCATGCAGGGACGGGCATGGGCCGGCGCCTGAGTCGGGGCGGGCTGTGGTCCGCCGCCCTCGGGCTGGTGGCCCTGGCGGCGGCGCTCGGCCGGATGACGACGCTCGTCCGACCCTCGCTCGACGGGGCACCGTGGCCCGCCACGTTGACGGGGGCGTTCCTGCTCGGCGCCGCCATCGCCGTCGTCGGCTGGCTGGTTCGGCTCCGCCTGCCGGGGACCATCGCATTCGGGCTGGTGACCATCGCGGTCGTCATGGGGCGGGTCACGGCCCCCGACACGATGCTCGCCGGCCTCGTCCCCACCCGCGCCACGTGGGATGCCGTGGCTGCGGCGTTGACCGTGGGACTCGAGTACCTGCGCTACGGGACCGCCCCGATCTTCCCCCACCAGGAACTGCTGCTCCTGCTCCTCCCGGTGTTCATCGCGATCGGCGCGGCCTGGGCCTGGCTCACGGCCGGCGGCCGAGGGGCTGCCGCCGCCGCGGTGCCCGCCGGGCTCTACCTCGCGGTCTCGATCGCCGACCAGGGCGCCACGCCGGGCTGGTGGCTGGTGGCGGCGGTGGCCTGGGTCGGGCTGCTCCTCGTCGTCTCGGGATGGGAGGGGACCGTCTCGGCCCCCCGCCTGCTGGGCCGGCCCGGCCGGGCCGGGGCGATCGCCGCCGGCGTGGTCGTGGTCGTCCTCGGGCTGGTGGCCACCGACATCGGCGCCGGGGCGGTGCCGTCGTCGGGAGCCGTGCCGTGGCGGGACGGCGACACCTTCGGGCCGGGGAGTGGGACCAGCCTCAACCTCTTCGCCTCCACCACCCAGACCAACCTCGTGTCCCGCAGCGACGACGTCATGTTCCGGGCTGCGGTGGTGGGCGCGCCCGCCGACGAGCTCTACTGGTCGCTCATCACGCTCGACTCCTACGACGGCCGCAACTGGGCCCCGAGCTGGGACGACACCCGGGCGCTCGGCGACGGCGTCGTGTTCGAGCGACGCGACCTCCGCTACCTCGGCCCGACGTCGACCGTCTCGGCCACGGTGGAGATCGGTGACCTCCGCCAGGGCCTGCTCCCCCACCTCTACTCGGTCCGCGACGTGCAGGGCGACGCACCACTGATCCGCAACGGCGTGCGGGTGCGCGACGACGGTGCACTGCTCGTCGACGGGCGGACCCGCGACGGGCTCCGCTACCAACTCACGTCCCAGGTGCCGGACCGGGATCTCGGCGTCGCTGCCCTCGGCGCCGACGGTGCCCTCTCCCCCCTGTTCGAAGGGGCGCGGGATGCCGGCGTGTTCACGCCCGCCGGGGCCGGCACCGGTCGGGCCGGCGAACCGGCCGACCTCGATCGGTTCCTCGAGCTCCCCGACGACCTCGACCCCGGCATCGAGGCCCTGGCCCGCCGGGTGAGCGAGGGGGCGACGACGCCGCTCGAGCAGATGATCTTCCTGGAGTCGTGGTTCCGGGTCCCCGACCTCTTCATCTACTCGGCCGAGATCGACCCCGGGCACGCCGCCGACGACCTCGCCGATTGGCTCCTCGACCCCGAGACGCCCAACCACCGCGTCGGGTACTGCGAGCAGTTCGCCACCGCCCTCGGCGTCATGGGCCGCAGCCTCGGCATCCCCACCCGCCTCGTCCTCGGCTTCACCCCCGGCCGGTTCAACCAGTTCGGCGAGGTCGAGGTACTGGGCCGCAATGCCCATGCGTGGGTCGAGGCCTGGATCGAGGGCGTGGGCTGGGTTCGCTTCGACCCGACGCCCCGCAGCGAGGGCGACAACCCTGCCGCCACCTCCGACCTCGGCTTCAACCTCGCCGCGTTCGTGCCCGAGGAGGTCGACAACCCCCTCGCCGACCTCAACCCCGGCGGCGGGCCCGTCCTCGTCGACCCCGAGCGGTTCGCCGACTTCGCCGATCCCGGGCCGACCCCCGAGATCGCGCTCGATGGCGAGGCCGATGCCGACTCGGGGACGCCCTTCGCGGTGCCCGCCCGGGTGTGGTGGCTCGTGGCACTGGCAGGCGTCTTCGTCGCCATCCCGCTGGCCAAGTGGGTGCGCCGGCACCGACGACTGGCCCGCGCCCGCGACGGCGACGTCACCGCCGCCTGGGAGGAGATCGTCGACCGGCTGCGGGACCTCGACCGCCCGATCTCGACGGCCATGACGCCCGACGAGATCGTCGCCGCCACCGGCCCGGAGTTGGCGCCACTGGCCGCCGCCCATGCCCGGTCCACCTGGGGCGACCGCCCACCGGGGCCGGCCGAGACCGAGCGCGCCCTGACGGCACTGGGATCCACCGAGATGCAGCTGCGGCGCACGACGCCGAGGATGCGACGAGTGATGGCCGCCTGGCGGCCCCGGAGCCTGCGGCGCCCCTGACGCCGCGGAGTGGTTCCGACCCGGGTCAGCCGGTCAGTTCGGAGGAGAGTTCGTCGGTCGAGGCGCGGACGATCGAGAGGAACTGGGCCTTGTCCAGCTCGAAGCGCGAGACGTCGTCCTCGACCGTCTGGGTGATCTCGTCGATGACGAGAACGAAGGCCAACTGGCCCTCCTTGAGCGCGTCGAGCAGGTGGTCGCCCTCCTCGAGGACCTGGAAGATCGACTGCCCGTCGGTGACGAGCCGGACGCCGGCCAGGGTGTCGTCGAGATCGGCGTTCCGCCGGAGGTAGTCGGCGGCCCGGCGCACGCGCTGGACGCTCATCCCGTTGTCGAGGAGGCCCTTCACGACTCGGAGCCACACCAGATCCCGGAAGCTGTACAACCGCCGGACCCCGGCGCGACCGCCGGTCGTCTGGATCGATGGCGTGACGAGATCGACCCGATCCCAGTACCGCAGCTGGTGGGCGGTACATCCCGTCAGGGCACTCGCCTGACGGGCCGTGAAGGCATCCTGCACCGACAACTCTCCTGTTCCTCACTCCGTCGTACGGGCGCGAGACAGCGCACGCACGATCACCCATCTTCCACCCACCGGGCGGTGCGACGGCCACCGAGGTGGCCGGGGGAAGTCCGCCGGTACGTGCCCGCCGTGTGGGGCCGGTCAGCCGTCCTCGGTGTCCGGACCTCGCCGGTCACCGATCGGTCGGTTGCGCAGCTCCTGCACGAGGGCGGTTGCCGACCATACCATCAGGACGAAGCCCACGATCGCCACGACGTAGCCGATCGGCGGGTCGATCAGGAAGATGCCCGACAGCATCGACAGACCCACGACGAGGACCGCGATCGCCACCTTTGGCGAGAGTGCGAAGCGGGTCCGGGGCGTGATGGAGCGAACGGCGGTCGCGAAGGTCGGGTCTTCTTCATAGAAGCGCTTCTCGATCTCGTCGAGGATCTTCTGCTCGTGCTCGTTCAGCGGCATCCGTTCTCCGGCTCTCGTGCCCGGGCCCGGCCCGGGACCGACGGGGTGGCCATCATACCCATCGTGTCGGCGAGTGGTTCAAGGTTGATACGGGCCGTAGCCTCGGTCCGGATGCTCCATCTCGTCCGCCATGGCGAGGTCGACAACCCGCACGGTCTCGTGTACGCCGACCTCCCCGGCTTCGATCTCTCCGATGCCGGCCGAGCCCAGGCCGCCCGGGCGGCGTCGGTGCTCGCCGACCGACCGATCCGCGCCATCTGGTCCTCCCCGCTGTTGCGGGCGGTGCGCACCGCCGAGGCGATCGCCGGCCCCCACCGGTTGGCGGTGCGGGTCGACGACGACCTCGTCGAGTGGCGGCTGCTGACCCGCTGGGCCGGAACCCCCTGGGCCGACCTCCCGGAGCGGTTCCCCGGGGAGTTGGAGGCATACCTCGCCCATCCCGACGACCTCCCGTTCTCGCCCGAGTCGCTCGCCCGCCTCGCCGACCGCGTGGCCGGCGTGGCCCGCCGGATCGCGGCCGACACCCCCGATGGCGACGTGGTGGTCGTCGGCCACCAGGACCCCCTGGCGGCGGCCGAGCGCCTGCTCACGGGAGCGGGCTTCGCCGCCTTCCACGACGGCAAGCCCGACCACGCCGAGGTCCGCTCGTTGCAGGACGGAGCGTCGTGGCGACGGACGTGACCGGCCACGACCACGGCGGTCGGTGGCGCCACTGCCCCCGCTGCGGCGGCCGCCTCGCCGGCGCCACCCAGTGCCCCCACTGCGACTGGCGCCACTTCCCCAATCCGCCGCTGGCGGTCGTGGCCCTCGTCACCACCGACGACGGGTCGGTGCTGTTGGTGCGCCGGGCGGCCGGCGCCGTGGCGGCGGGGGCCTGGTCCCTGCCGGGCGGCTTCGTCGACGTCGGCGAGCACCCGGAGACGGCCCTCGCCCGGGAGCTGGCCGAGGAGACCGGGTTGTCGGTGGCGGGCGCCCACCTGCTGCGCGCCGACCTCGACCGGACGGATCCCGCCAAGGCGGTGGTGGCGCTCACCTACGCCGTGCGGGCAACCGGGGCACCGGAGCCGGGAGACGACGCCGACGCCGTCGGGTGGTTCGCCCCCGACGACCTGCCCGAGCTGGCCTTCGACGCCGACCGTGTCCGCATCGAGGACGCTCAGTCCTCCGGCACCTCGCAGCCGGGCGTGGGCGGGGGCTGACCCGCCTCGGTCGCCTCCCGGTGCTCGGCGACCGAGCGGATGCCGAGCACCGCCACGGTGCCGACACCGGCCGCCACCGCGAGGCCCATGAGCACCCCGGTGATCGACTGCGACACGGGACAGCTCCCACACGAGACCCCGGCGATCATCCACCCGAGCGCTCCCCCGAGGACGAAGGACACGACCACCGGCACGAAGAACCACGGGTTCGGCCTCATCGGCGCCGACCCTGCTCGTCGATGCCGGCGGCCGCCCGGACCTCCCGGGGGGCGAACTCGGCGAAGACCGGCTTCGCCTCCCCCGGCGTCGGGTCGAGCGGGGCGGCGGCGAGTGCCGAGCCCGGGCGCCAGGCGTACCAGGCCGCCACCCCACCGTGGACGACGGCCACGATGCCCCACGGGAGGCCCTCGAACACGGCGGCGGCAAGCGCCAGGGCGGGGAACCCGACCCGGGCCGCCCACAGGGCAGGCACCGAGACGCGTCCGAACCACCAGGCGAGGATCGGTGCGATCGCCCCCATCGCCACCGTCACGGGATGGGGACCACCGTCGAGCGAGGCGAGGCCGGCGGCGAGCGGGCCCGAGACGAGGACGGCCATGAGTACCACGGCGTCGTCGGGTGGGGCGTCGGCTGCCCGGTCCGGGCGCACCCTGGCGGCGGTCCCGGCCCCGAGCAGGGTCCACACGGAGGCGGCGGCGGCGCCGGCGCCGAGGCCGACGAGGACGGGGGCGTCCACCAGGGCGACGCCCGGCACCGCGAGGGCGGCCACCCCGAGGCCGAGGCGGACGGCCCACCGGGCCCGGGCGACGAGCAGACCGGTGAGCGCGACCAGCGTCCAGAGCCACGCGCCGATGCCCAGCAACCAGCGGGTACCGGGCTCGAGGGAGGGTTCGAGGAGGAACGCAGTGGCCCAGAGGCCGCCGGCCGCCAGCACGGCGAGGGCGGCTGGTACGGGGGGTCGGTCGCTCACGGCCCGGAGTGTATGGGGGCCCCCGACCTTGTGGCCCGGGTCAGGCCCGTCCGAGCACCAGGGCGACGTTGTGGCCGCCGAACCCGAACGAGTTGCTCATCGTGTGGGTGATCGGGAGCTCGCGCGCCTCCCCGGGCACGTAGTCGAGGTCGCACTCGGGATCGGGGGTCACGAGGGTGGCGGTCGGGGGGACGACCCCGTCCCGAATGGCCAGGAGGCAGGCCATCGCCTCGATCGCCCCGGCACCACCGAGGAGGTGGCCGGTGACCGACTTGGTCGACGAGATCGCCACGTCGCCGGCGGCCGATCCGAAGGCCCGGTGGATGGCGGCGGTCTCGGTGGCGTCGTTGGCCGGCGTCGAGGTGCCGTGGGCGTTCACGTAGTCGATGTCGGAGGGGGCGAGCCCGGCGTCGGCGAGCGCCAGCTCCATGGCGACCGCCTGACCCTCCCCGCCCGGTCGGGGCAACGTCACGTGGTAGGCGTCGGTCGACATGCCGTATCCGAGCACCTCGCCGTAGACGGTGGCACCCCGGGCGAGGGCCCGGTCGCGCTCCTCGAGGACGAGGGCGGCACCGCCCTCCCCCATCACGAACCCGTCGCGGTCGGCGTCGAACGGTCGCGACGCGGCCTCCGGGTCGTCGTTGCGGGTGGAGAGCGCCCGGGAGGCGTTGAAGGAGGCCACCACGAACTCGGTGATCCCGGTCTCGGCGCCGCCGGTCAACATGACGTCGGCGGCACCCCGACGGATCAGCTCGGTGGCGTCGCCGATCGCATTGGCCGATGCCGCGCAGGCCGTGATGGTGGTGTTCGTCGGGCCGGTGAAGCCGAAGTGGATGGCGCTGTAGCCCGCGGCCATGTTGGCGATGATGCGGGTGATGGTGAGGGGGTTGATCCGATCGGGGCCCCGCTCCCGCTTGGTGATGATCGCCTCCTCGTAGGCCTGCAGCCCGCCCATCCCGGTGCCGACGACCGCACCCATCCGTGGGACGGTCGCCTCGTCGATCTCGAGGCCGGCATCGGCGACGGCCGCGATGGCGGCGGCGACGTAGACCTGGACGAAACGGTCGAGCCGCCGGGCCTCCTTGCGCGGCAGCCAGTCCTCGGGGTCGAAGCCCCGGAGCTCGCCGGCGATGCGGGTGCGGAGCTCGGAGGCATCGAACGCGGTGATCGGCCCGATCCCCGACCGACCCTCGACCATCCCCGACCACGTCGAGGCGACGTCGTTGCCGAGCGGTGTGAGGGCCCCGAGGCCGGTGACGACGACCCGGCGGCCGTCGGCCATCGCTCAGCCCAGCTTCTGGCTGACGACGTCGATGGCCTCGCCGACCGTGCCGATCGACTCCGCCTCCTCGTCGGGGATCGCCACCCCGAACTCGTCCTCGAGCGCCATCAGCAGCTCGACGACGCCCAGCGAGTCGACCTCGAGGTCCTCCTCGAACCTGGCCTCGGGCTTGATCTTGTCCTCGTCGAGGCCCAGTTCGCTGACCAGCAGCGACGTGAGGCGGGTTTCGATCTCGGATCGGTCCATGGGTCTGTCCTTCTTTCTTCGTGCTGGCGTCGTCAGAGGGCCAGGCCCCCGTCGACGACGAGTACCTGGCCCGTCACGTACGACGCGTCCTCGGAGGCGAGGAACGCCACGGCGGCCGCCACCTCCTCGGGCCGGCCCAGCCGGCCGAGGGCGATGGTACCGGCCGCCGCCTCCCGCACCTCGTCACCCAGCGCCTCGGTCATGTCGGTGTCGATGAAGCCCGGGGCGACCACGTTGGCGGTGACGCCACGGCTGCCCACCTCCTTGGCGACCGACTTCGCCAGCCCGACCAACCCCGCCTTGGAAGCGGCATAGTTGGCCTGCCCGGGATTGCCGGCGAGGCCGGAGACCGACGAGATGGAGATGATCCGGCCCCACCGGGCACGCAGCATGCCCCGCATCGCCGCCTTGGTGCACAGGAAGGCGGAGCGGAGATTCACCGCCAGCACCCGGTCGAACGATTCGACGCTCATCCGGGCCACCAGTTGGTCGTCGGTGATCCCGGCGTTGTTGACGAGGACCTCGACCGGCCCGAGCGCCTCGGTGACGGCAGCGAACAGGCCGACGACGGCGGCCTCGTCGGCGACATCGGCGCCGAATGCCTCGGCGGTGCCGCCGGCGGCGCGGATGCCGGCGACGACCTCGTCCGCCGCGTCGCGGCGGTGGGCGTAGTTGACGGCGACCGCGTGCCCGTCGGCGGCCAGCCGCTCGGCGATCGCCCGGCCGATGCCTCGGGAGCCGCCGGTCACTAGGGCGACCCGGCTCATCGACCCCACCCGAAGTACTCGAGGTTGGGAGCGAGCAGGTCGTCGACGGTCTCGGCGGTGGGCGACAGCGTCGCCTCGGACGTGGCGATGGGCTCGGTCCGGCTCCCCCACTGCACGGCGGCGGCCCCCCAGGTGAGCCCACCCCCGAAGGCGGCGAACACGAGCTTCGAGCCCGGCCCGATGCGTCCGGCCGCCACCGCCTCGGTGATGGCCATCGGGATCGTCGCCGCCGAGGTGTTGCCGTAGGCGTGGATGTTCGTGAAGATCCGATCGTCCTCGATGCCCAGGCGCCGGGCGACGGCGTCGATGATGCGGATGTTCGCCTGATGGGGGATGAACAGGTCGACGTCGTCCACCGACCAGCCGGCCTCCTCGAGGACCCGGATCGAGGCGTCGCCCATCATGGTCACGGCCCGCTTGAACACCTCGCGACCGTTCATCCGCACGCCCGATCCTCCGGGGGTGGCACAGCCGGGTGCGGTGTTGGTGCCGACGTCGGGGACCCACAGCAGTTCGGCGGCGTGGCCGTCGATGCCGGTCTCGGTGGCCGCCAGGCCGTCGCCGGCGTCGGAGGGCTCGATGAGGGTGGCGCCGGCCCCGTCGGCGAACAGCACCGCGGTCGAGCGATCGGTGAAGTCGAGGAACCGCGAGAGACGCTCCGCGCCGATCACGAGCACCGTCGACTTGACCCCGGCGGCAATCAGGGCACCGGCCTGCTCCACGCCGTAGATCCAGCCGGAGCAGGCGGCGTTGATGTCGTAGGCGGCGGCGTTGACGAGGCCGAGCTTGGCCTGCACAAACGACGCCGCCGAGGGGATCACGGTGTCGCCCGAGCACGTGGCGAGGATCAGGAGGTCGACATCGGCGGCGTCCCGGCCCGCCGCGGCCAGGGCGCGGGCGCCCGCCACGGTCGCCAGGTCCGACATCGGCACGTGCGAGATGCGGCGCTCCTTGATGCCCGACCGCGTGGTGATCCACTCGTCGCTCGTCTCCGTGAACCGCTCGAGGTCGGCGTTGCCTAGCACCGTCGGCGGGACGCACATCCCCCAGCCGGTGATGGTGGCCCGGGTCATGGCGCCCTCCCGAGCCGCGACACGAACGCCTCCACGGCCTCGAGCCCGTTGACGATCGCCACCGGCGTCTCGGGCACGGTGCGGCGGGCCATCCCGGCGGTGACGTCGCCGGGACCCACGTGGACGAGCACGTCGACGTGGGTCGCCATCGCCCGGAGGCTGTCGGCGAACCGGACGCGGCCGGTGAGCTGGGCGGCGAGGGCACCGGGGAGATCGCCCTCGTGGGGCTCGGCGGTGAGGTTGGCCCACACCCCGAACGCCGGGGTGGCGAACGGCGTGCGGTCGAGGGCGGCCTCCAACTCGTCGGCGGCGGTCGCCATGAAGGGGGTGTGGAAGGCCCCGGCCACCTCGAGGGGGATCACCCGGCGGATGCCATGGTCGCGGGCGGTGGTGGTGGCCCACTCGAGGTCGGCGGCACCCCCTGCCACGACCACCTGCCCGGGGGCGTTGACGTTGGCCACCCACAACCGACCGCCGAGGGCACGGCGGGCCTCGGCGAACGCCTCGGCGGTGGCCTCGTCGGCGCCGATGAGGGCCGCCATGCCCGACGGTTCGCGGGCGGCTGCGGCGGCCATGGCCCGCCCGCGGGCGGCGACGAGACGGAGACCGGCGGTCGAGTCGAGCGCCCCGGCGGCCACCAGGGCCGTGTACTCGCCGAGGGAGTGGCCGGCGGCGGCACGGACGGCGACGCCGTCGGGCAGGGCGTCGTCGAGCTCGCGGAAGGTCGCCAGGGCGACGGCGAAGAGGGCGGGTTGGGCGACGTCGGTGTCGGTGAGGCGTTCGAGGGGTCCCTCGAGGCAGGCGTCGGCGAGCGACCACCCGAGGACGGCATCGGCGTCGGGGCCGAGCAGGTCGGGGTGGCGGTCGAAGAGACCGGCGCCCATGCCCACGAACTGGGCACCCTGGCCCGGGAACAGCACTCCGATCCGCGTCACCTCGCTTCGACCCTCATCCGGTGCCCGAGGTTACGACACGGGGGCCGCGAGCGGCGTCAGGGCCGCCAGCAGACGTTCGACGTCGGCGTCGTCGACGTCACGGTGGGTCACGAACCGAATCGAGCCGGGCGGGTACTCGGCGACCCGGATCCCGGCCGCCTCGAGCGCCTCGATGGCGGCGGGAACCCCGCCGGGCAGGGCCGACCCGTCGGCGATGACCATGTTCGTCTCCACGGTGGCGGGGTCGACCGAGCCGGGGAACCGTTCGGCCAGCCCCTCGGCCAGACGACGGGCGAGGGCGTGGTCGGTGGCGAGCCGGTCGCGCTCGGCGAGGGCGATCCGGGCGGCGGCGGCCACCACCCCCACCTGGCGCATGCCGCCGCCGAGCATCTTGCGCCGGTAGCGGGCCTCGTCGATGAAGTCGGACGGGCCGCAGAGCACCGACCCCACGGGCGCCCCGAGCCCCTTCGAGAAGCAGAACTGGACCGTGTCGACCGGCTCGGCCGCCAGCGCGGGCGACAGCCCGGCGGCGACGACCGCGTTGAAGAACCGGGCCCCGTCGAGGTGGACGGGCAGACCGAGCCGGTCCCGGGCGACCGCCGACGTCTCGACGATGACGTCCTGGGGGGTGATCGTCCCGCCGCTGACGTTGTGGGAGTTCTCCCAGGCGAGCAGCGACGGCCGCGGGCGATGGTGGCTCGGGTCGGTCTCGGCGAGCAGCTGCTCGGGGTGGATGCGTCCGTCGGGCGAGGCGATGCCACGGAACTGGACGCCGGCGATGGCGGCGCCGGCTCCCATCTCCGTGTTGCGGATGTGGGCGGTCTCGACGCAGACGACCTCCGACCCCGGCTTGGTGTGGCACCAGAGCGCCAGCTGGTTGCCCATCGTCCCGCTGGCGACGAAGACCGCTGCCTCCTTGCCGACCACCTCGGCGCTCTCGGCCTCGAGGGCGTTGACGGTCGGGTCCTCCCCGTACACGTCGTCGCCGACCTCGGCCTCGGCCATGGCACGGCGCATGGCCGCGGTGGGACGGGTGACCGTGTCGGAACGGAAGTCGGCGGTGCCGTCGGCAAATGCCATCGTCAGCCCTCCAGGAAGCGGCGGATGCCCCGGACGGCCTGGCGGATCCGCTCCTCGTTCTCGACGAGGGCGAAGCGGACGTGGCCCTCGCCGGAGCCGCCGAAGCCGATCCCCGGCGACACGGCGACCTTGGCGTCGGCGAGGAGCCGTTTGGCGAAATCGAGCGAGCCGAGATCCCGGTACCCTTCGGGCAGCCGGGCCCAGACGAACATGGTGGCGTCGGGTTTGTCGATCTCCCAGCCGGCCCGGTTCAGCCCGTCGACGAGCACGTTGCGCCGGTGTCGGTAGATCTCGTTCACCTCGGACACGTAGCCGTCGCCCTCGTTGAGGGCGACGATGGCGGCGATCTGGATCGGCTGGAACGTGCCGTAGTCGAGATAGGACTTCAGCTTGGCGAGCGCCCCCACCGCCTGGGCGTTGCCGACCGTGAAGCCGACCCGCCAGCCCGCCATCGAGTGGCCCTTCGTGAGCGTGTACAACTCGACGGCGACGTCCTTGGCTCCGGGCACCTCGAGGATGGAGGGCGCCCGGTAGCCGTCGAAGCCGACGTCGGCGTAGGCGAAGTCATGGACGATGAGCGTGTCGTGCTCGCGGGCGAAGGCCACCATCTTCTCGAAGAACTCGAGGTCGACGGTGGTGGTGGTCGGGTTGTGGGGGAACGAGCAGAGGATGACGCGGGGCACCGGCCACGAGTCGGAGAACGCCTGCTCGACGTGGTCGAACCAGGCGTCGGGGCCGTCGAGCACCGGGATGCGACGGATCTCGGCCCCCGCCAGCACCGGGGCGTAGATGTGGATCGGGTAGGACGGCTCGGGGACCAGGGCGACGTCGCCGGGCTGGACGAGTGTCCAGAGCAGGTGGCTGAGCCCCTCCTTGGCGCCGATGGTGTTGATGACCTCGGTCTCGGGGTCGAGCTCCACGCCGAAGCGGCGGCGGTACCGGTCGGCCACGGCTCGCCGCAGATTGGGGAGACCCCGCGACTGGGAGTAGCGATGGTTGCGGGGGTTGGCCGCCGCCTCGGCCAGCTTGTCGACGACGAACGGCGGCGAGGCGATGTCGGGGTTGCCGAAGCCGAGGTCGACGACGTCCTCGCCGCCGCGCCGCGCCGCCAGTTTGAGGGCGTTGACCTCGGCGAACACGTAGGGGGGCAGGTCGTTGATGCGGCGGAACTCCATGGGAGCGCACGGTAGTCAACCCACTCGGGGTGACCCACCGATCAGCGGACCAGCCGGGCCAGGTCCTCGAGACGCCCGGGCTCGTCGGCAGGGACCGGGGTGAGGGTCACCTCGCCCACGCCGGCCTCGGCGAGCTCCGCCAGGGCGAGGCGGGTCGTCTCGGGTCCATCGAGGGCCAGGTCGGGCCGCCCCCCGAGGGGTGCCACCCGCCCGCCCCACGAGAGGGTGCCGCCCGTCCAACCCGCGGCGAGGGTCGCCACCTCGCCCGGCGGGACCTCCCACAGGTTCCAGCCGTCCGCCCCGGCGGCGACCTCCACGACGGCCGGGTGCCGGCCGCCGACCCAGACGGGCACCCCGGTGGCCCGGACCGC
>CAZTLW010000017.1:16802-20361 GCA_964614585.1 uncultured Acidimicrobiia bacterium
GCCTCCGTGGCGGGCCCTCGGGGATCACCGAGGGGGATGAGGTGGTCGAAACACCAGACGCCGTCGAAGCCGAGCGCCTCGACGGTCCGCGCCCGCTCGACGAGGTCGTCGCCCAGCCGTTGCGGGAGGGCGACCGAGACCCTCACCCGCCGAGGCGTTGGAGCAACTGGCGGATCGGCTTGGGGACGAGGTGAGACGTCACGTCGAGGATCGTGGCGACGAGCTCTCCCACCTCCCGGCTGCCGTCCCAGTGCTCGGCCACGACGGAGGGGCCGGCGACCTTCATGAGTCGGTCGAGCGTGTACGCGGCGAGGATGAGGTCGTCGACCGCCCCCAGTGGGCCCAACAGGGCCTCGGGCAGGAGGTCGATCGGGGAGACCAGGTAGACGACCATGCCGCCGGCGAAGAGCTTGGTGGTGGTCGGGACCCGCTCGTCGCGGATCAGCCGGGTGATGAGCTTCACCATGTTCGGGAGGAGCAACACGGCCTCCCGGACGAAGGGCATGACGAGTTGGCGGCCCCGGTCGGCCGGCCCGGTCACGCGGTCGGGTCGGACGGGCTGGCTCATCGCCCCTCCTCGGCCCGGCGCTTGAGCCCGCGGAGGGCCGAGGTGATGATCTGCTTCTCGCCCTGGCGCATCGCGAACCCCGGTACTCGGAAATTCGGTTCCACCCGGAGAGCGTAGGTCACCGTGGTCTTGTCGCCGTTGGGCTTGAAGTCGTAGCTGCCCGTCATCTGCTTCACATCGCCGCCCGGCACCGCCTCCCATGCGAGGCGGCTGGGCGGCTCATGGGTGTAGCGGAGGGTGTAGGAGATCTCCTTGACGAAGCCGGAGATGGTGAAGGCGGCCTCGCTGACCCGCCCTTCGTCGTCCTCGGCGAGGACCTCGACCGAACTCACGCCCTGGGCCCAGTCGGGGTAGGCCGCCACGTCGGCGGCGATCTCATAGATCGCCTCGGCGGGAGCATCGACCTCGATCGATTCGTACATGCCCTTCGTCATCGGGGGACCTCGGTTCGTCGTCCGGTCGCGCCGGCCGGTGACCCGGCGCTTGCAATAGCTAGCATACCCGTCCACCGGCCGTGACGATGGTGGGGCGTCCCGTCGCACGGAAGTACCCGACGTTGACACAGGTGGTCGGCCCGACCCGCCAGCGGGTCGCCCGGGGCTGGTGGACGTCGCCGAAGAGGTGGAGCCTGGGGCGGTGGGCGGCCAGGTAGGCGGAGATGGCCGGGGCGTGCTTCTCGTCGAGGCCGGTCACCACGTCGCGGTACAGGGCCGGCACCGCCGGCGGCACGTGGGTGCAGAGCACGTCGACGGGCCCGAGCCGGTCGAGGGCGTCCGTGAAGCCGAGCTCGTCGTGGTCGCCGAACGGGCTGCGCCGGCCGCCGCCCACGAACCCATAGGTGAGGTCGCCGATCTCCACCGCCTCACCGTGCAGCACACGGACACCGACACCGCCGACGATCTCACGGAGCAGGCCGGGGTGGTCGACGTTGCCGAAGGTCGCGTACACCTCGGCACCGGCCACGGCGGTGGCGGCTGCCTCGTACTGGCGAACGGCGTGCTGCCGGAGCTCGGCGGCGAAGTCGCCGTCGTAGCCGGCGATGGCCTCCATCCAGAGCCCGCGCGCATCGGTGCCACTCCCCCGCGCCGCCGCCGCCCGCCGGGCGAACGGGAGGCCCAGCACGTCGGCCACCATGCCTCGACCGGTCCGGTAGTCGATGAAGTTGAGGAAGTCGCCGAGAACCAGCAGCGGACCCCCCAGGGCAGCGATTCGTCCGAGTGCCTCGGGGGCGTCGTGCACGTCGGAGACGGCGCGGACGGCCCGATCAGCCACCGGCGACCGCCGTCGTCGCCACCACCGCCAGCGCCACCACCGCCAGCGCCACCCAGAGGAGCCGGCCCGGCGACAGCCATGCCGGACTGCCGGCCAACCGCCGGCCGACATCGACGTAGGCGGCCGCCCAGGTACCCAGACCGAGGAGGAGACAGAGAACGCCGGCTCCCACGGCGCCGGCCCCGATGGTGAGGATCGACCCGAACCCCACGGCGAGAGCGAGGACGGCGACGACCATCACACCGGTGGCGGTGTCCCCGAGCGCCACGTGCCCGGCCCCCGGCACGAGGGCCCGCTCGGCGGCGCGAGTTCGGTCGACGGCGCGCTCGGAGGCACCGCCATGTGCCACGAAGATCGACGTGCCGCAGGTGGCGCAGGCGTCGGCGACGACCGAGTTGGCCGCCCCACAGGTCGTACAGGTCCACGACGGGTCCTCCGCGGTCGGCTCGTCGGAGGCGTCGTCCGAGGTGTCGCCGGGCTCGTGTGCCGGGCCATCGCCGCGCTCGGAAGGCGCGGCCGGTGGTGGCTCGGGCTTGGTCGTCACCGAGGCACCCAGGGGCCGTGCACACAGGCTGCACCACTGGGCGTCGGCCGGATTCGTGGCGCCGCAGTCGGGACAGGTCATGGTCGGCAGGGTACGCCCGGTCACCCGTCGAGGGTGGCGAGGGCGTCGGTGATGGCGCCATGGACCTCGCCGACGGTCTCGTCGACGGCCAGCCGTCCAAGGGCCTCGGCGGCCCGGCGCTCGATCCCGTGCCGGCGGCCGAGCCGGGCGACTCCCCAGGCCGCGTGGCGCCGCACGAGCGCCGACCGGTGCCGGGCGAGCCCGACCAACACCGGCAGGTGCTCGGGGCCCCCCGTGTTGGCGAGCGCCACCACGAGGTTGCGGCGGAGGTACCGGCCCTGGCGACGAGGGACGTAGAAGTGGGCGAAGCGCTCGACGAGCTCGGCATCGTCGAGTCCGAGAAGTGCGACGAGGTCGTGCCCGGGGTCGGGCGGTGGCTCGGCGGCACGTCGGATCCCCGGGGGGCAGGCGTCGAGGCAGTCGTCGCAGCCATAGATCCGGCCCCCGATCGCCTCCCGCAGCTCGAGTGGGAGGTCACCGGGCGACTGGAGCCAGGTGGCGAGGCAGCGGCGGGCATCGAGCAGGCCGGGAGCGACCAGCGCCCCGGTCGGGCAGGCGGGGAGGCAGGCCGCGCAGGTGCCACACGACCGCTGCATCGGCTCGTCGAGCGCGAGTTCGGCGTCGGTGGCGACGGCGCCGAGGAGCATCCAGGGTCCCACCCCGGGGGCGATGACGAGGCTGTTCTTGCCCCACCACCCGATCCCCGCCCGGACCGCCACCGCCCGGTCGACGAGGCGGGGGTCGTCGGCGATCGTCTCCGCCCGCCACCCCGCGTCCCGGAGGTGCCCGGCGACGGCATCGGCCACGGCCAGCAGCGGCTCGTAGTGGTCGGCGGTGGCGAATCTGGCGACGTGCCCACGGCCCGGCCCGGGGCTGGGGCGCCCGGCCGGGGGGACGTAGGCCCGCCCGAGGGCGACGAGGCGTGCCGCCCACGGGAACGTGGCCCGGGGATCGGCCGCCGTCTCGGGATCGGCGTAGGTGAACCGCAACGGCCCCGACAACCCAGACTCGACCCGGGCGGCGAGCTCGTCGGCCACCCCGACGAACGGTTCGACGGTGGTGATCCCCACGGCATCGGCCCCAGCCCGGAGGGC
>CAZTLW010000017.1:20461-27453 GCA_964614585.1 uncultured Acidimicrobiia bacterium
CGTGTCACACCCTCGCCGTACGGTCAGCGTGACCGACCGACGGAGCATGCCATGACCATCGACTGTGACGACTGCGCCCTCATCGACACCGACGCCTGCGGGGACTGTGTCGTGACATTCATCCTGGCGGCCGGCGACGACGTCCTCGAGGTCGACGAGGCCGAGGCCACCGCCCTCGACAACCTCGCCGACGCCGGACTGGTGCCGCCGTTGCGCCTCGTGCCGATCGAGCGCCGAGCGGGCTGATCGATCAGCGCCGAGCGGCCCACGCCGCCATGGCGGCCGACCAGACGGCGACCCCGCCGACGCGGGTCACGCCCTCGATGACCTCGCGGTCGTCGGAGACCACCACCGTCGACGCCGGCTGGGAGGCGGCGAGCCGACGCAGCTCCTCGTCGGCGTCGCACACGAACAGCTCACCGTTGCGGGTGCCCTCGCCGTCGGCCGAGTCGAAGACCAACAGGAGGCGCCCGTCGGCCCGGGCCCGGAACCGGTCGGCCACCCGGCGAACGGCGTCACGGGCCGCCGGCGGGTCGCCGAGATCGGCACCCAGGGCCCCGGCGAGGTTGTAGCCGTCGACCGCCACCACACCCGACCAGCCGAGCAGGGCGTCGATCGCCTCGGCGGTGTCGGGGGCCACCCCCGGCGGCAGCGCCGGACCGGGGTCGGGGCCCGGCGCCGGCCCGGTGGGTGGCGTCGGCTCGGCGGAGCGATCGATGCGGGCCCGGGCGGCTGCCACCACCTCGTCGGCCCGTCGGGCGAGGCCGAGCGGTTCGGTTGCCCAGCCGGGGTCGGCGGCCACCGGGGCGGGCTCGCTCCGCTGGCGGCGGAGCTCGAGGAGTTCGGACCGGGCCTCGTCGAGTCGCTCGGCGAGCCGGTCACGCTCGCCGGCGACGGCATCCCGCTCCTCGGTCACGTCGGCCAGCCGACGGCGGAGCCCGGCCGCCTCGGCGCTGACGTCGGCGACCGCCTGCGCCACTGCCTCGCCCCGTCGATGGCGCTCGGCGGCGATCCTTCCCTCGAGATCGCCCACGGCCCGCCGCAGGTCGGCGAGCTTGCCGGCGTCGGCCTCCCGCTGGCCCTCGAGACGCTCGATCTCGGCCCGGAGCCCCGCCTCCACGTCGGCGGCCGACCTCACGGCCTCCTCACCGAGGACGTCGGCGAACTCCTGCTCCCAGCCGTCGGGCCGGCGCAGCCAGAGTCGGGCCACCCCGGCGGTCGGGGCGTCGTCCGCGAGCCGGTCGAGGGCCCGGGACCGCAGCGACTCGTCCTCGTCGAGGGCCGTGAGGAGTCCGACGGCGAGCGGCTTCGGCAGCCGTCGGGCGGACGAGGACCGCACGCGCCGGAGGCGGGCGGGCACCTCGTCGTCGTCCAGGCGGCGCAGCGCCTCCCGGGCGGCTCGGATGGCCGGAGCGAGCAACGCGATGGCCTCGTCGGAGTACGCCACGGAGCCGATCTTGCCAGCCCGTCGGCGACGCCGACGCGGCTCCGGTGCGAAGCGTTTACACTGCCCCTCGGATGACCCACCCCATCCTCGTACTCGGATAGGAGCCACACCCACGAACCGGGTGTGCGCTCCGCCATGGCCTCCCTCACCGGGAGGCCTTTTTCCTACCGGGAGCACGACATGCCGATGACCGGAGCCCACGTCCTCATCAGAGCCCTCGAACACGAGGGGGTCGACGTCGTATTCGGGGTGCCCGGCGGCGCGATCCTCCCGGCCTACGACCCCCTCGGCGACAGCCCGATCCGTCACGTGCTCGCCCGCCACGAACAGGGTGCCGGGCACATGGCCCAGGGCTACGCCTGGGCGACCGGGCGGGTCGGCGTCTGCATCGCCACCTCGGGGCCCGGGGCGACCAACCTCGTCACCCCGCTCGCCGACGCCCTCATGGACTCGGTGCCGCTGGTCGCGATCACCGGCCAGGTCCCCACGACCGCCATCGGCAACGACGCCTTCCAGGAGGCGTACACGACCGGGATCACGATGGCGGCGACCAAGCACAACTACCTGGTGACCGACGTCGCCGACATCCCCAACGTCGTGCACGAGGCCTTCCACCTCGCCGCCACCGGTCGTCCCGGCCCGGTCCTCATCGACGTGCCCAAGGACGTGCTCAACGCCGAGACGACGTGGGTCGACCCGGTGGCGCTCGAGATGCCCGGCTACAAGCCGACCACCGATCCCCATCCGCGGCGGATCACCGAGGCCGTGCGCCGGATCGAGGCGGCCGAGCGGCCCGTCCTCTACATCGGTGGCGGCATCATCAAGGCCGAGGCGTCGGCCGAACTGCGGGCGCTCGCCGAGGCCGCCGACCTGCCGGTGGTGACCACCCTCATGGGGCGGGGGGCAATGCCCGACTCCCACCCGCTCACCCTCGGCATGCCCGGCATGCACGGCACCTACACGGCGACCACGTCCATGCAGCGGGCCGACCTGCTCGTGGCCATCGGGGTCCGCTTCGACGACCGGGTCACCGGGGACCCCGACCACTTCGCCCCGCACGCCGAGGTCATCCACGCCGACATCGACCCGGCCGAGATCGGCAAGGTGCGGCAGGCCGAGGTGCCGATCGTCGGCGATGCCCGCAACGTCCTGGCCGCGTTGGTGGCCGAGTGGGGCGACCGCCCCGCCCCGGACCGGACCGAGTGGTTCGACCAGCTCCGCCGCTGGCAGCGTGAGCACCCCCTGTCCTACGACCAGGACCCCGACGGCCCGATCAAGCCCCAGTACGTCATCGAGGAGCTCCACCGCCTCACCGGCGGTGAAGCGATCCTCGTGGCCGGGGTCGGCCAACACCAGATGTGGGCCTCCCAGTTCTGGGGGTTCGAGGAGCCCCGCACCTGGCTCAACTCCGGGGGTCTCGGCACGATGGGCTTCGCGGTGCCGGCGGCCGTGGGGGCCAAGGCGGGCATGCCCGACTCCCTCGTGTACGCCGTCGATGGCGACGGCTGCTTCCAGATGACGTTCCAGGAGCTCATCACCGCCGCCCAGGAGGGCATCCCGGTGAAGATCGCCGTGATCAACAACGGGGCGCACGGGATGGTGCGCCAGTGGCAGCGGCTCTTCTACGAGGGCCGGCTGTCCGGCAGCGTCCTGGGCATCGACAGCCTCGACTACGTCAAGCTCGCCGAGGCGATGGGGTGTGTGGGCCTGCGGGCCACCACCCCCGACGAGGTCGCCCCCGCCATCGAGAAGTCGTTGGCGATCGACGACAAGCCGGTGGTCGTCGAGTTCGTGGTCGACGAGTCCGAGCACGTGTTTCCCATGATCCCCGCCGGCGGGTCGAACGACCACATCCTCCTCGGCCCGGAGGACCTGTGATGGAACAGCACACGCTGTCGGTGCTGGTGGAGGACAAGGCCGGCGTCCTGGCCCGGGTGAGCTCCCTGCTCGCCCGACGCGGGTTCAACATCCATTCGCTGGCGGTCGGCCCCACGTCGGAACCGCACCTGTCGAGGATGACGATCGTCGTCGAGGCCCCGGAGCTCGAGCAGGTCAAGAAGCAGCTGAACAAGCTGATCAACGTCGTGAAGATCACCGAGCTCGACCCGGCCAACACCGTCGAGCAGGAGGTCATGCTCATCCGGGTGGCGGCGGGCAGCGGCAAGCGCACCGAGGTGCTGGAGCTCGCCCAGATCTTCGGGGCCGACCCGGTCGACGTGTCGCCGTCATCGCTGATGTTCTCGATGACCGGCGCCCCCCGGGAGGTCAACGACCTCCTCGACCTCCTGCGCCCGTACGGGATCGTCGAGCTGGTGAAGTCGGGCCGGGTGGCCCTCGCCCGCGACCTCAAGACCCGCAAGCTCAAAGCCGTCTGAACCAAGCGAAGGGACCCCCATGGCAACCGTGTACTACGACGCCGACGCCGACGTCGACCTCATCAAGGGCCGCAAGGTCGCCGTCATCGGCTTCGGCAGCCAGGGCCACGCCCACGCCTTGAACCTCACCGAATCGGGCGTCGACGTGGCCGTCGGCCTGCGCGAGGGGTCGCCCAGCCGGGCCGACGCCGAATGGGCCGGCCTCACCACCATGACCCCGGCCGAGGCAGCGACCTGGGCGGACGTCGTGATGGTCCTGGTGCCCGACCAGCACATGGCCGCCATCTACGAGGCCGACATCGCCCCGAACCTCGAGGAGGGCGACGCCCTCCTCTTCGCCCACGGCTTCAACATCCACTACGGCGCCATCGAGACACCCTCGGGCGTCGACGTGGCGATGGTGGCACCCAAGGGCCCGGGGCACCTCGTCCGGCGTCAGTACCAGGAGGGCTCGGGCGTCCCATGCCTGCTGGCGGTCCACCAGGACGCCACCGGCAACGCCCACGCCCTCGGCCTGTCGTATGCCGCCGCCATCGGCGGCGGCCGGGCCGGGGTGCTCGAGACCACCTTCAAGGAGGAGACCGAGACCGACCTGTTCGGCGAGCAGGCCGTGCTGTGCGGCGGCGTCGCCGAGTTGGTGAAGGCCGGTTTCGACACCCTCGTCGACGCCGGGTACCAGCCGGAGTCGGCCTACTTCGAGACGCTCCACGAGCTGAAGCTCATCGTGGACCTCCTGTTCGAGGGCGGGTTGTCGTGGATGCGCTACTCGATCTCGGACACGGCCGAGTACGGCGACTACACCCGGGGTCCGCGGATCGTCACCGAGGAGACCCGTGCCGAGATGCGACGGGTGCTCGACGAGATCCAGAGCGGGGCGTTCGCCCACGAATGGCTGGGCCAGGCCCGCGAGGGCGCGCCGTACCTCTACGAGCGCCGCGAGTTCGACGCCGACCTGCCGATCGAGCGCGTGGGGCGCCAGCTGCGAGCGCTCATGCCCTTCATCGAGGCCAAGTCGGTCCGATGAGCCACACGATCGCCGAGATCCCCGGCGACGGGATCGGCGTCGAGGTCACGGCCCAGGCTCGCAAGGCCCTCGACGCCGCCGCCCGCCGGTTCGGCTTCTCGGTGGACGTGACGTCCTACGACCTCGGTGGGCGGCGCTATCTCGACACCGGCGAGGTCCTCGCCGACTCGACCCTCGAGGAACTCCGAGGCCATGACGCCATCCTGTTGGGCGCCATCGGCCTGCCCGAGGTGCCCCCGGGGGTACTCGAGCGGGGTCTGCTCCTTCGCCTGCGGTTCGCCTTCGACCAGTACGTGAACCTGCGCCCGGTGAAGCTCTATGCCGGCGTGCCGACCCCGATCGACGGGCTCACGCCCGAGCGGTGCGACATGGTCGTCGTGCGGGAGAACACCGAGGGGCCGTACGTCGGCGTCGGCGGCGCCATGCGGGTCGGCACGCCGCACGAGGTGGCGACGCAGAACTCGATCAACACCCGACTGGGGGTGGAGCGGGTGATGGTCGATGCATTCGAGCGTGCTGCCTCGCGGTCGGGCCGGCTCACCGTCTGCCACAAGACGAACGTCCTCACCCACGCGGGCGACCTGTGGATGCGGACCGCGTCCGACGTCGCCGAGCGTTTTCCCGGCGTCGAGTGGGACTACGTGCACGTCGATGCGGCCTGCCTGTACCTCGTCACCCAGCCGGAGCGGTTCGACGTGATGGTCACGGACAACCTGTTCGGCGACATCGTCACCGACCTCGGTGCCGCCATACAGGGCGGCATGGGGCTGGCGGCGTCGGGCAACATCGACCCGACCCACATGGCCCCGTCGATGTTCGAGCCGGTGCACGGCTCGGCGCCCGACATCGCCGGCCAGGGACTCGCCAACCCGGTCGCCGCCGTGCTGTCGGTGGCGATGCTGCTCGGCCACCTCGGCGAGGCCGAGGCGGCGATGGCCGTCGAGTCGGCCGCCGTGTCGGTCCTCCCCGAGCTCGGTGCGATGGCCGGCCCGGGCATGGGGATGTCCACCGACGAGATCGGCGACCGGATCGCCGAACGGGTGGCGGGGTGACGCGCCGGGCCCCCATGGTGGGTGCCGAGAAGGACATCCTGTGGGGCCTCCTCGACGCCAACCGGTCGGTGCTCCCCTGGAAGTTGGAGGGACTCACCGAGGAGCAGGCACGATCGAGGCCGCTCGGGTCGGACACGAGTCTCCTCGGCATCGTCAAGCACCTCGCCGCCGTCGAGTACGCCTGGTTCACCGAGACGTTCGGTCGGGAGTCCGAGCCACTGCCCGAGGACGCCGACGCCGACTTCCGCATCGAGGACGGGGAGACGATCGAGTCGATCATGGCCTTCTACGCACGGGCCGTCGCGTCCTCGGACTCGGTCATCGGGGACCTGGACCTCGATGCCGAGGGTCGGGCCCACGGTGCCGGTCCCCCGGTCTCGCTCCGGTGGGTGCTGGCCCACATGATCGAGGAGACCGCCCGGCACGCCGGCCACGCCGACGCCGTTCGGGAGCTCATCGACGGCACGACGGGGTACCTACCGGAGCGTTCGTGAAGGAAGCAACCCGACGTCTCTGGGACCTGCAGGACCGCCACCGCGACGACCGTCATCGACTCTTCGGGGCCGTACGGGAGGCGATCGGCGGCGACCGGGCGCTGTATCCCGGGTCCTTCGTCGACGTGGCCGCCTCGATGGCATTCCCGTGGGTCACGTACGTCGACATCGACAAGCGGGCGCCGTCGTTCTTCGACGACGAGGACGGGGTGCGTGAGATCGTCGGGACGCCGGACCACGAGTGGGCGTTCGTCCACGCCGACTACACCGACCCGCTCCCCCTGGCGGACGGATCGTTCGACGTGCTCGTGTCCCTGTACGCCGGCTTCGTCTCCGACCACTGCACCCGATACCTGCGCATCGGCGGCCACCTCCTGGTGAACCCCAGCCACGGCGACGCCGCGTTGGCGTCGGTGGACGAGCGATACCGGCTGGCAGGGGTCGTGCTCTCGCGATCCGGCGGCTACCGGGTCCGGACCGACGACCTGGAGGGATACCTCGAGCCAAAGGACGGCTCGGCCCCAGCCCGGGAGGACATCCTCGAGCGAGGCCGCGGGATCGGCTACACGAAGCCGGCGTTCGCCTACCTGTTCGAGCGGG
>CAZTLW010000018.1:0-25618 GCA_964614585.1 uncultured Acidimicrobiia bacterium
GTGGCCGCGACGGCGGCTCCCAGCCCGATCGCAAGGTCGTGAGCTTCGAGGAGGACTTCGAGTCCGGCCTCTGAGCCGACCCGCCCACTCCCGGGGGCCCCGCCAAGCGGCGGGGCCCCCGGCGCGTGGTGGCTCCCTCTGGGCCCGGTCCGCCGACCGCCGCCGCCGAGCCGCCACAATCCCCCTGATGGCCGGATCCCGAGACACCGACGACCAGCGGACTCCGGGCCTCGGCACCTTCGCCGGGGTCTTCACGCCGTCGATCCTGACGATCCTCGGCATCATCCTCTTCCTGCGGCTCGGCTTCGTGGTCGGCAACGCCGGTCTCGGGGGCGCCCTCGGCATCATCGCCATCGCCACGACGGTGTCGGTGCTCACGAGCATCTCGCTGGCGGCCATCTCCACGAACATGGAGGTGAAGGGTGGGGGCGACTACTACCTCATCTCGCGCACCCTGGGAGCCGAGTTCGGGGGTGCCATCGGCATCGTGCTCTTCCTGGCCCAGTCCGTGTCGGTGGCCTTCTACGCCATCGGTTTCGCCGAGGCCTCCGCCCGGGTGCTCGGCCTCGACCAACCCTGGGTGGTCCAGGCGATCGCCCTCGTGGCGGTGGCGGTCCTCCTGGTGCTGGCGTGGGCGGGCGCCGACGTGGCCACGCGCTTCCAGTTCGTGATCATGGGTGTTCTCGCCCTTGCGCTCGGCTCGTTCTACCTGGGCTCGTTCGGCGACTTCGAGATGGGACGACTCGTCGAGGGGTTCTCGCCCGCCGAGGGCGGGGTCGGCTTCTGGGTCGTCTTCGGGATCTTCTTCCCCGCCGTCACCGGGTTCACCCAGGGCGTGAGCATGTCGGGCGACCTCCGCAAGGCCAGCTCCAGCCTTCCGAGGGGCACCTTCCTCGCCGTGGGGGTGTCCACGATCGTGTACGTCACCGTCGCCGTGCTGTTGGCGGGCAACGTGCCCCAGGCCGACCTCGTCACCGACACCGGCGAGGCCATGGCGTCGATCGCCCTGGTGGGGCCGCTCGTCGTGGCCGGTGTCGTGGCCGCCACCCTGTCGTCGGCGATGGCCTCGTTCCTGGGAGCCCCGCGCATCCTCCAGTCACTGGCGTCGGACCGGATCTTCCCGGTGCTCAACCCCTTCGCCAAGGGTGTGGGCCCGGCCGCCAACCCCCGCCGGGCCGTGCTGCTCTCGTTCGGGATCGCCGTCCTGACGATCGGCCTCGGCAGCCTGAACGTCATCGCCCCGGTCGTCTCGATGTTCTTCCTCATCTCCTACGGGCTGCTCAACTACGCCACCTACTACGAGGCCGCCGCCAAGAGCCCGTCGTTCCGCCCCCGATTCCGGTTCTTCAACCGCTGGACGAGCCTCGCCGGCACCGTCGTCTCCGTCGGGGCGATGCTGGCGATCAATTGGGTCGCCGGTCTGGCGGCCGGGGTCGTCCTGGTCGGACTCCATCGGTACGTCGCCAGTCGTCAGGCTCCCGTGAGGTGGGCCGATGCCGCGTCGGCCCGCCACTTCCAGCGAGCCAAGGAGAGCATCGCCGCCCTCACGTCCGAGCCCGACCACGCCCGCAACTGGCGACCGCAGATCCTGTCGTTCTCGGCCGATCCCGAGCGTCGGGCCCGACTGCTGCGGTTCGCCACCTGGCTCGAGGGCGACGCGGGTCTGGCCGCGACCTTCGAGATCGTCGAGGGGCAGGGGGCCGAGGCCCGGCGCCGGCTCACCGAGGTCGAGGAGTCGCTCGTCCACCAGATCGACGAACTGGGCCTCGACGTCTACGGGCGAGCGATCCTTGCTGCCGACGCGTTGGTCGCCATCCCGGTGGTCGTCCAGTCCTTCGGGCTCGGCAAGGTGGAGGCCAACACGGTGCTGTTCGGCTGGCCGGAACGCAGGGACCGTGCCCATCTCGACTCCTACACCGGTGCACTGCGGGAACTCGCCCGGCTCGGCATGCACGTGGTGGCCCTGTCGAGCGACTCGCGACGCTGGTCGGTGCTGTCGGAGGTGGCGCCCCGCGACCGGCGCATCGACGTCGTCTTCACCGACGACGACACCGGGCGGTTGGGCGTGCTCGCTGCCTACCTGTGTACCCGGACCGGGCCGTGGCACGGTGCTCGCATCCGTGTCATCGGGCCGCCACCCGACCCCGAGGGCGAGGACGGGACGGACCTCGAGGCGCTGCTCGACGAAGCCCGGATCCCCGCCGAGGTGGTGACGGTCCCCGATGGCGAGGTGGAGTCGCTCATCGGGGTGTGCGGCGACGCCTCGATGGTGATCATCCCGATGCGGATCCGCAGCGGGGAGATCCTCGACCCGGCCGGCCGCCCCCTCGACCCGGTCGTGGAACGGCTCCCGATGACGGCCGCCATCATGGCGGGGGCGCCGTTCCAGCTCGTCGTCCAGCCCGACGAGGGCCCCGGGGCCGCGGTGGCGGAGGCCGAGGAGGCCGTCGACCAGGCCGAGCAGCGACTGGCCGTGCTCGAGGAGCAGCTGGCCGAGGCGGAGGAGCGTCTGGTGCTGGAGGTCTCGGAGCTGGAGGACCGGGCCGAGGTCGAGGAGCACGTCGAGGACCTGCGGCGGCGGACCATGAAGGCCCGAGCCAAGGTCGAGACGGCCCGCGAGGAGCTGGCCGACCTCCTCGAGGCCCGGCGCTGAGCTCGCCGGACGTAGGCTCGGGGACCATGACGCTCGCCCAGCCCACCATCGACCCGACCGCCTTCGTCGCCCCGACCGCGACCCTCTGGGGGGACGTCCGGATCGGCCCACGCGCCGTCCTGCTCCCCGGTGTCGTCATGCGGGCCGAGCTCGAGCGGATCGTGGTGGGGGAGGAGTCCAACGTGCAGGACAACGTGGTCTTCCACGTGGACGAGGGCTATCCGCTCACCATGGGCCGACGGGTGACGGTCGGGCACGCGGCGGTCCTGCACGGGTGCACGGTCGGCGACCGGGCCCTGGTGGGCATCGCGGCCACCGTGCTGAACGGCGCCGTCATCGGCGAGCGGGCGATGGTCGCCGCCGGGTCGCTCGTGACCCCGGGCACCGAGATCCCCGCCGGGATGCTGGCGATGGGCTCACCGGCCAAGGTGCGGCGCCCCCTCACCGACGAGGAGCTCGCCCACAACGACCGGGGCGTGGACACCTACCTCGGCTTCGCCGAACGCTTCCGGAACGCCAACCTGGGCCGCTGATGCCAACCCTGGGTTGTGGGCGTCGGCCACGGCGCGACCCAGGGTTGTGGGCGTCGGGATCCGACGCCCACAGCCCACGGAACCAATAGCGTCCTTGCCGTGCCCGAACTGCCCGACGTCGAGCTCTACCTCCACGCCCTCCGTCCCCGGGTCGTCGGTGAGGAGATCACCGCCGTGCGGCTCGCCTCGATCTCGGTCCTGAAGACATGGGACCCGCCGATCGACCGGATCGTGGGCCACCGCATCGAGGGCCTCCGACGAATCGGCAAGCGCATCGTCCTCGAACTCGACGACGAGTGGTTCCTCGTCATCCACCTCATGGTGTCCGGACGACTCCAGTGGAAGCCCCTGGGCACGACGCCTCCCCGCAAGGTGGGCCATCTCGCCATCGACATCGGCGACGGCACCCTCGTGCTCACCGAGGCCTCCACCAAGAAGCGGGCCTCGGTGCACCTCGTGGTGGGGGAGGAGGCGCTCGCCGACCTCGATCCCGGCGGCATCGAGCCACTCGGCCTCTCCGATGAGGCATTCGCCGAGCGGATCCGGGCCGAGAACCGCACCCTCAAGCGCGCCCTGACGAACCCCCGCACGTTCAGCGGCATCGGCAACGCCTACTCCGACGAGATCCTCCACCGGGCCGGGCTCTCGCCCGTCCAACGCACGCACAACCTCGACGACGCCGAGGTCGACCGCCTGCACGAGGCGGTCGAGGGCGTGCTGGTCGAGTGGCGAGACCGACTCATCGCCGAGACCGGAGACGGGTGGCCCGCCAAGGTCACCGCCTTCCGTCCGGAGATGGCCGTCCACGGCAAGTACCGCGAGCCCTGCCCGGTGTGTGGCGATGCCGTCCAGCGGATCGCCTACGCCGACAACGAGGTCAACTACTGCCCGACGTGCCAGACCGGTGGGACCCCGCTCGCCGATCGCTCCCTGTCGCGACTGCTGGGCGACGACTGGGAGGGGATGGGACTCATGGGCGAGGACGAGCCGTGACCCGCCCGGGAGTCGGGCACCATGGGGTCCGGTGGCCCCGATGGCGCTCCGGAAGGATGTCCCCGTGAAGATCAACCACAGGGTCGTCGTCTTCGATGCCGCCGACCTCGACGCCGAGAGCAGTTTCTGGGCCGGCGTCCTCGGCGGCACGGTCGACGTCGAGGACGACTGGCACATGGTCCTCGTGGACGGCCGGCCGGTCGTGGGGGTCCAGCGGGCCCCCGGGCATGTGCCGCCCGACTGGCCCGACGGGGATCCCCAACAGCAGATCCATCTCGATCTCTGGGTCGACGACATCGACGCCGCCCACGACGAGGTGATGGGACTCGGGGCCCGCCTGCTCCGGGTGGCCGCGGAGCCCGACGCACCGGACGACTTCCAGGTGTACGCCGACCCGGCCGGCCATCCCTTCTGCCTCTGCTGGGTCAGGTGACCGAGGCGCCAACCGGTTCGCCGTACCTCGACCGCGAGCCCGGGGACTGGAGTTCAGCCCCCGACGGTGAGCACGCCCTCCATGCCCGAGTCGAAGTGGCCGGGGATGACGCACACGACCTGGTAGCTGCCCGCGGCCGGGGCCGTGAACGTGCCCTCCACGCTCTCGCCCGGGGCGGCCTCGATCTCCCAGATGACGAGGTCCTCGGTGAACTCGGCCTCGGACTCGATCTCCCCTGACAACAGGGCCCATTCGTGGTCCTCGGTGCCCTGGTTGTCGAGGGTGAGGGTGACCTCGGCGCCCTCGGGCACGTTCCAGACCGCCGGGGCGAACTGGAACTCCGTGGCCACCGTCTCGATGGCGGCGGTGTCGTCCCCGCCGCCGCCGCAGCCGGCGACGGCCAACCCGATGGCCGCGATCGCAAGCCAAATCCTTCGGTGCATGCGTCCTCCCATGTCTCCCAGTTGGTGGGCACGCTAGGGGCACCGGGTCGGTCGTGGAGGAGAAAGTCCGGACAATCTTCCCCCTTGCCAATCGAACATGTGTTCGGTATGGTTCGGTTCCGGTCGACCGGGGGCGCCGCCCACGATCCACCGCTCACCCCGGATCCTCCGGTGGGCGGCGCCCCCTTTCGACGGGCGACGCCGTCGCCCCGACCGGCGTGGCACCAGGTCCGGCAGAGGGGGCGTCGATGCCCATCATCACCGAACGACCGACGTCCCTCGGGGCGCCCCCGGTCGACGATCCCGCTGCCCATCGTCGCGCCCTTGCCGAGCGGCTCGGCCGTCCCGAGCTTCGCACCGCCGACGATCGGCTCCTCACCCTCCTGCCGGGGCAGGTCGTCGCCCTCCACGGGGATCCCGGCTCGGGGCTCACCCGGGTGGGCCTCGCCCTCCTTGCCGACGTCGCCCGCCAGGCACCGGTTGTCGCCGTCGACGTCCGGGGTTGGATCAGCCCGCTGGGGGCGTGGGAGGTGGGCATCCCTCCCGAGCGGTTCGTCCTCGTCCGCGACGTCGACGTCGCCCGCTGGCCGCAGGTGATCGGCGCGCTCCTCGACGGCGTCAAGGCCGTGTACGCCGAGCTGCCGCCCGGGGTGCCCGACGCCGTCGTCCGCCGGGCGGCTGCCGGGGCCCGGTCGCGTCGGGTCGGTCTCGTGCTCCGACCGCTGCGGGGGACGGTCCCCGCCGGGGTGGCCCACCTCACCCTCGAGTCGGTCGACGTCGACTGGGCGGGTGTGGGGTCCGGCGTCGGCCACCTCGCCGACCGCCGCCTCGGACTGCGGGCGGCCGGCAAGGCCGTGGCGGGCACCGAACGACACCTCCGACTGGACGACGATGGCTCGCACGCTTTGCATCTGGTGGGACGGGTGGCCCCTGCGCCGCCCCGACGCGCCGCCGGCTGACCGACTCGCCATCGAACCGGTCCTCGTCGTGGAAGGAGGTGAGGTGGTGGCCGCCTCGCCGGCCGCCATCGATCTCGGCGCCCACCGGGGCATGCCCCGTCGAGCGGCGGAGTCGCTGGTCCCCGGGGCTCTCGTCCTCGAACGCGACCACGCCGACGAGGCGCGTCGGTTCGAGCCGATCGTGCGGGTCGTCGAGGCCCGGGTGCCCCGGGTGGAGGTGCTGGAGCCGGGACTGGCGCTCGTTGCCATCGACGGCGCGGTTCGCTACCACGGGGGGGAGTCCGCCCTCCTCGGCCTGTTGCGCAACGAGATCGACGCCGTTGCCCCCGGCGCCCGTCTCGGGGTCGCCGCCGGCCCCTTCGCCGCCCGGGTGGCGGCGACCGACGCCGAGGCCGACGAGGGCGCCCCGGCCGTGGTGGTCGACGACGACGTGGCCTTCCTGTCCGGCCGAGACCTCTCGGCCCTGGGGGCCCGGGACATGGTCGCCACGTTCCGCTGGCTGGGCCTCGCCACCCTCGGCGACCTCGCCGCCCTGCCCCGGGAGGCGATCGCCTCCCGGTTCGGGTCCCCCGGCGTCGCCGCCCATCGGCTCGCCTCCGGGGAGGCGCCCGTCCTGGCCCCCCGGCTCATCCCGGCCGACCTCGAGGTCGCCGCCGAGTTCGAGGAACCACTCGTGACGCTCGCACAGGTCGACGCCGTCGCCCGATCGTTGGGTGGGCGGCTCATGGCCGGCCTCCGGAGCCACGGCGTCGCCCCGCGCGTCGTGGACGTTGTCGCCGAGGGTGCCGGCGGCGCCGGCCGGTCACGTCGCTGGCGACGCGCCGACCCGTTCGATGCCGACGCCATCGTCGAGCGGGTCGTCTGGCAGCTGCGCATCTGGATCGAGTCCGATGGCGGGGTCCCCGGGGGCATCGTCGCCCTCCGCCTCACCCCCCACGAGATCTCGGGCGATGGCCGCCAACTCGGCTTCTTCACCGACACGGCCGCCGTCCTCGAGGCCGAGCGCACCCTCACCCACCTCCAGGGCCTGCTCGGTCCCGAGCGGGTCGTCACCGCCCGCCCCCAGGGTGGGCGGGACCCGGCCGACCGGGTTCGCTGGGCGACCTGGGGCGAGGAGCCGCCGGCCCCCGAGCGCGATCCGGACGCCCCTTGGCCGGGGCGCACCCCCGGCCCGGCCCCCGCCCTCGTGCCCCCCGAGCCGGTTCCGTTCACCATCGAGTGGGACGGGGGCATCCCCACCCGGGTGCGGCTCCGCAGCCGTTGGGTGGAGGTCGTCTCCTGGGCCGGGCCGTGGCGGCGGACCGGTCGCTGGTGGCAGCAGGAGCCGAGCGTCGACCGCTACCAGGTGGTCACCACCGCCGGGGCCTTCCTGTGCGAGGTCGCCGACGGCGGCCGGACGTTCCTGGTGGGGGTGTACGACTAGGCAGCCTTCGGCTGCCAGTACTGAGTACTCAGTACTGCGGCTCCGCCGCCCTACGCCCGAGCCGTCACCTGTTCGCGGTCGAGGCGCTCGCGGGTCGCGCGGATGACCTGCTCGGCCCGGTGGGCGAGGTCCGCGATGTCCTCGTGGCCGAGGCCCTCGGTCGGGATCGGCTCGCCCACCTCGACCAGCAGGCGGCCGCCGCGGGGGAGCTTCCCCGCCGGCCAGGCGTCGTAGGAGCCCGAGATGGTCATCGGCAGGATCGGCAACTGGTTGTCGATCGCCATCCGGAAGGCACCCTTCTTGAAGGGCCGCATCTCGCCGGTCCGGGTGCGGGTCCCCTCGGGGTACACCATCACGGACTCGCCGCGGGCCGCGACACGGGTGACGCCGTCGTTGATGGCGTCGTGCATGCTGCCGGCTCGTTCGCGGTCGATCTCCACCATGCCGAGGGCGCGCATCGCCTGACCCATGAGCGGCACCCGGAACAACTCCTTCTTGGAGAGGAACCGCAGCGGCAACGGCACGGCGAGGAAGTTGGCCATGATGTCGAGCCACGAGCCATGATTGGAGATCACGATGTAGGGCCGGCCGGTGTCGGTCACCGTGCCCCGCACCGTCAGGCGGGTGCCGGTCACCGCCAACCAGAGGCGTGACCAGGAGTTGGTGACGCCTTGGATGGCGGACGACCCGGGCGACACCGCATGGATCGCGATGGCGCTGATCGCGGCGACTGCGGTCGCCACGGGCATCACGAGTACGGTGAGCAGGAAGCGGAAGGTGATGGCGACGAGGCGCACGGGCTCGGAGGCTAGTGGTCCACCCCCGCCGGACGCCCCGAAGGCCGTCTGGCGGAGCTGGGCGCGGGGGGTGTCGGCGGACGTCGACGCCGTCTCGGTGGCGGTGCGCCGCCACCTCGACCGGTGGTTGCCACGAGAGGCCGTGGTCCTCACGTACCTGGCCATGCCGGGCGAAGTCGACCCGGGGCCGCCACCGGGCGACCGCACCGTGCTGGTCACCCGAACCCCAGCCGCCGGGCCGCTGACCATCCACCCGATCTGGGTGCCCCGGGAACGGCATTCCTTCGGTTTCGAGCAGCCGGTCGCCGACGCCGATCGCTGGACCGGTCCGATCGACGTCGTGCTCCTGCCCGGGCTCGCCTTCGGCCACGACGGGAGTCGCCTCGGGCGGGGGACCGCCTACTTCGACCGACTCCTCGCCGGGCGCGACATCCCGGTGCGGGTCGGGGTGGTGCCGGCGGCCCGCGTCGTGGGCCGGGTGCCGACCGAGCCCCACGACGTGGCGGTGACCCACCTGGCGACCGAGGCGGGCGTCGTCGCCGTCGACGTCGTCGCATAGGCTCCCCGGACCGAAGCCGGGGAACGACCCATGGACATGCACCAGGACACCGATGCCGATCTCGCGACGCGAATCGACGCGCTCGAGGCGCAGGTGGCCGCGCTCGACGCCGAGAACCGCAAGCTCCGGGCATCGATCGACCGCGAGGGCGAGCTCCGGCCGTTCCAGGTCGAGCTGCTGAAGCTCCAGCGACACCTCGAGGCGACCAAGACGCCGATGATCGTGCTGTTCGAGGGGCGCGACGCCTCGGGCAAGGGCGGCACCATCCGCCGGGTGAACCGGTACATGAACGAGAAGCGGTCCCGGGTCGTGGCCCTCGGCAAGCCCACCGACGAGCAGCGGACCCAGTGGTACTTCCAGCGGTACGTGAGCCAGTTCCCCGCCGGCGGCGAGATCGTGCTGTTCGATCGGTCCTGGTACAACCGGGCGCTCGTCGAGCCGGTGTTCGGGTTCTGCACCAAGGACGAGTACCGGGCATTCATCAGGGGCGTGGTCGGCTTCGAGAAGGACCTCGTCCGCCAGGGCACCGTGCTCGTCAAGCTCTACTTCAGCGTCGACAAGGCCACCCAGGCCAAGCGGTTCGCCCGGCGCCACTCCGACCCCCTGCGGCAGTGGAAGCTCTCCGAGATCGACCTGCAGGCCCAGGACCTGTGGGACGACTTCACCGAGATGAAGCACCGCATGCTGGAGCGAACCGACACGGGGGCGGCCCCGTGGACGATCATCCGATCGAACTCGAAGCCGAAGGCGCGGCTCAACGCGATGAAGGCCATCCTCAACGCCGTCGACTACGCCGATCGCGACCCCGACCTCGACTTCCGACCCGACCCGGACATCGTCGTCTCGGGCGCCGACGAACTCGATCGGATGGACGCCGAGCGGGACCAGCTCGGACGGCCGCGCCTCTAGGCGGGTGCCGGCACCCGCGACCGGCCGAGTGCCACGAACACCCCGAACGTGAGGACGGCCCCCGCCAGGGCAAGCCCGGTGTAGGAGGTCGTCGCCACGACGACGCCGGAGGCGGCCGCCCCGACCCCGCCCGACACCCAGGTGACGGAGTCGGCGAGTCCCTGGAGGCGCACCCGCTCGGCGATCTGGAGCCCCTCCTGCAGCAGGGTGGACGCGGCGACGAAACCGAAGTTCCAGCCGAGGCCGAGGCCGAAGAGCGCCACGATGAGGATCGGGATCTGGGCCGAGGTGGCGGTGGCGGCCCCGAGGCAGGACACCGCCAGCACGATGGCCCCGAGCAGGATCATCCGCCGCGGGCCGTGGCGGTCGACCAACCGGCCGGTGAGGGGGGCCACGGCGAACATGCCGAGGGTGTGGGCCATCATCACCCAGCCGACCGTCCGCAGGTCGTCCCCGGCGGCCCGGATGTGGACCGGGGTCATCGTCATCACGAGCACCATGACCAACTGGCTGGTGATCAGCGCCACGAACGACAGGGTGACCGAGGGTCGTCGCAGGAGCGCACCGAGGCGGAGGTCGTCGGGGTGGGCCACGTGCTCGGGACCCTCGGAGGGGGCGTCGGCGATGGCCAGGTCCAGCGGATCGGGGCGGAGGGCGACGGCGATGATGAGACCGGCGGCGCCGAACACGGCCGCGGCGAGCACGACCGGCCCGAGCAGCTCGACCTGCCCGGCGGCGCGGGCGGCGTCGCCCGCGGGACCGATCAGCAGCGGCCCGATGACCGCCCCGATCGTCGAGGCCCAGACGACGGTGCTGATGGCGGCCCCCCGGCGGTCCTCGGTGCGGAGGTCCCCGGCGGCGTAGCGGGCCAACTGGCTGGCGCTGCGCCCGAAGCCGAGCACGAACAACCCGGCGACGAACGGGAGGAAGCGGTCGGCGGTCAGCGCCCAGGCGGCGATGGCCGCCCCGGCGGCCGCGATGAGGAACCCGGCGGCGAACGATCGACGACGGCCGATCCGGGCGCCCGCCCACCCGAGGACGAGCGACCCGGCCGCGGTCCCGATGGTGGCCAGCGTGGAGGGGATGCCGGCGAGGGTGGGGGAGCCGGTGAGGGTGGCGCCCACGATGGGGGCGATCGTGACGGCCCCGATGAACGCCGTCGACGACAGCGCGTTGGCCCCGAAGAGGGTCCCGATGAGTCGGCGGCGAGTGCCTTCGTCCGTCACGGGCGGACGGTAGCCGCCCAACCGGTGACCTCCGTCACCGTGATGACGATCCAGGGCCCCTCGGGCGGGGCGTCGGCGTACTGGCGGTAGCGCTCGACGAGGGCCTCGACCCCGTCGGGTCGGGTGTCATGGACCGCCCCGGTGCCGGCGGCCCGCACCCACCAGAGCCGGTCCCAGTCGGCGTCGTCGTAGTGGTCGACGAGCACGGCCACCCGTGGATCGGCCTCGACGTGGGCGATGCGGGCGAGCCGCCGGGTCGACTTCGGCTTCTGGTCGACCGCCGTGACGAGGCGGCGACCCGCCAGTGGGGCGAACACGAACGGCACCGGCGCCGGCGCCCCGTCTGCACCGATGGTGACGAGCACCGCCGAGCGGGCGGCCGCCAACCGCTTCCACGCCTCGTCGGGGTCGAGGCGCACTACGCGCCGCGGAACTCGGGCCGGCGCTTCTGGATGAACGCCGCCACGCCCTCGGCGAAGTCGCCGGTCTCGACACAGGAGGCGAACGCCTCCGCCTCCGCCTGCAACTGGGCCTCGAACTCGCGCTCGTAGGACGAGTACAGCAGGGCCTTCGTCCGACCCATGGCATGGGTGGGCCCCGAGGCGAGTCGGTGGGCCATGGCCAGCACCCGGTCCTCGAACTCGCCGGTGGGCACCACCCAGTTGACGAGACCCGCCTCGGCCATGGCCTCGGCGGTGTGTCGCTCGCCGAGCAGCGCCAACTCCATGGTCTTCTTGAGTCCCAGCGCCTTGGGGAGGAAGTAGGTCGACGACCCGTCCGGGCTGGTGCCGATGTTGACGTAGGCCATGACGAAGAAGGCGTCGTCGGCGGCCATGACGAGGTCGCAGGCGGCGGCGAGGCTCACTCCCGCCCCGGCGGCGGCACCGCGCACCGCGGCGAGGATCGGCTTCGGCATCCGCCGCATGGCGAACATGACCGTGTGGAGGTGGTGGATGCGGTGGAGGATGAGGCTCCGGGCGTCCATCGGTGTCGCGCCCGAGGTCGCCTCGGCGCCGATGGACATGAACGACTTCACGTCGCCACCGGCCATGAAGTGCTCGCCGGCGCCTCGCAGCACCACCGCCCGCACCGAGTCGTCGGTCTCGAGGGCGTGGAGCGTGTGGGAGAGCCCGTCGACCATCTCGGCGGACAGCGCGTTGCGGGCGTCGGGGCGGTTCATCGTGAGGATGGCGACGGCGCCGTCGCGGGTGACCTCGAGGTCTGCCATGGGTTCTCCGTTCTCGGTCGGTCGACGACGCTACCCCCCGGCCCCGGTAGCGTCGGTCGACCCACCGCCACCACCCCTCGGAGCATCGATGGACGTCGGCTACTTCATGAGCTACTGGGGCCGCGGCCCCGGCAATCAGCTCGCGCTCGCCGAGGAGGCCGACCGGCTCGGGTACTCGACCGTGTGGAGCGCCGAGGCCTACGGCTCCGATGCCGCCACCGTCCTCGCCTGGCTCGCCGGCCGCACCGAGCGGATCCAGCTCGCCTCGGGGGTGTTCCAGATGCCCGCCCGCACCCCGGCGATGACCGCCATGACGACCATCACCCTCGACCACCTGAGCGGCGGCCGCTTCGTGCTCGGGCTCGGGGTGTCGGGCCCCCAGGTGGTGGAGGGCTGGCACGGCGAGCCGTACGGCAAGCCCCTGGGGCGGACCCGGGAGTACGTGTCGATCGTCCGGTCGATCCTCGAACGGTCCGAGCCGGTCACCCACCAGGGCGACCACTACCAGTTGCCCTACACCGGTGACGGGGCGCTGGGACTCGGCAAGCCCCTCAAGAGCATCACGCACCCGCTGCGGTCGGACGTGCCGATCTTCCTCGCCTCGCTCGGCCACCGGAACGTGGCGCTCACGGCCGAGATCGCCGACGGGTGGTTGCCGACGTTCTGGTCGCCGTCACAGGCGGCCGCGATCTGGGGCGACGACCTCGCCGCCGGCTTCGGGCGGTCCGAGGACGTGGGCAGGCGGGACCGCTTCCGGATCGTGCCGATGGTGCCGACGGTGATCGCCGACGATCTGGACGCCGCCCGCAACGCCGCCAAGCCGAGCCTCGCCCTCTACGTGGGCGGGATGGGCGCCAAGGGGAAGAACTTCTACCACGACCTCGCCACCCGCTACGGGTACGAGGAGGCGGCCGACACCATCCAGGAGCTGTGGCTCGACGGACGGCAGGGGGAGGCGATGGCGGCGGTGCCCGACGAGCTCGTCGACGAGGTCTGCCTGGTCGGGCCCAAGGAGCGGGTCGCCGAGCGGCTCGGGCGTTGGCGGGACGCCGGGGCCGACGAGCTGGCCTGCGTCATCGGAGACGCCGGCACGCTGCGGGCGCTGGCGGAGGTGGCGCTGTGACCTCCTGTGCGTTCTGTCGGATCATCGGGGGCGACGAGCCGGCCCACGAGGTGTTCCGGGACGAGGTGGCCGTGGGCTTCCTGGACCATCGTCCGCTCTTTCCCGGGCACACGCTGGTGGCTCCCATCGGCCATGTCGAGACACTCGGTGATCTGCCCAACCACCTGCTCTCGCCCTACTTCGCCCGGGTGCAGCGCCTGTCGCTGCTCATGGAGACGACGCTCGGGGCTGGGGGGTCGTTCGTGGCGGCCAACAACCGGGTGAGCCAGTCGGTGCCGCACCTGCACACCCACGTCGTGCCCCGCACCAGGGGCGACGGGCTCCGGGGCTTCTTCTGGCCCCGCACCCAGTACGAGTCGGAGGGGCACGCCGCGTCGGTGTCGTCCCGGCTGGCGGAGGCATGGGACGCCGGCTGACCGCGGTGGTGGTGGCCGCCCTGTTCGGGTTGGGCGCGGCACCGGCCGGCGCCGACACGCTCGAGACGGACGAGCAATTGGCGCCGTTCATCGCCGAGGCAGCCGACCTGCTGCTGGCGGCCGGCTACGACATCGCCGACCTCGTCTGGGTGGAGGTCGAAGTCGCCGACCTCGAGGGTGGGGTCCTCGGGGAGGCCGTCGGTCGCCGCGTCTCGATCGACCGCGACGCCGGAGGGCGAGGTTGGTTCGTCGACCCGACCCCACGTGACGCCGAGGAGTTCGGTCCGGCCCGGGCCGGGATCGCACGGGCACGGGTGCCCGGACCCGCCGACGGTCGCATCGACCTGTTGTCGACCGTGATCCACGAACTCGGCCACACCATCGGCCTGCGCCACGGCGACGCCCCGTTCATGGCCGGCCGCCTCGCCGCCGGGACCCGGGCGCTGCCGCCGCGAGTCGTGCCCGGGGTCGTGGCGATCGCCTGATCAGCCGAAGCCCATCGAGGCCCGCACGTCGGGCGGGAGCGGGGGAATGGCCTCACGGGGGACCAGGTAGGTGGCGATGTCCAACAGGTCGGTCCAGACCCGGTAGCGGCGGGCGGCCTCGGCGAGGTACTCGAATCCCGACGTGCCGCCGGTGCCGATCCGCCCGCCGATCATCCGGCGGGCCATCAGGGCGTGCCCGTGGCGCCAGGTCGTGAACCCCTCGTCGATGTCGACGAGGGCGGTCAGCATCCGGAACGGCAGTTGCATGATCGGCTCGTCCCGGTACAGGTGGATCATCACGGCGGCGAGGAACGCGCGTCGCGACAGGCGTCGCTCCCCGGCGGCCTGCTCGGCCTCGTACAGCTCGTCGTCGAAGAGCGCCGCGAACCGGGCCCGGTTGGCATCGGCGCGGGCGAGTTGGGCCAGCCGGGCGTCCTCGGTGAGGTTGTCGTTCGCCTCGATGAGTCGCACCTCGCGGGCGGCCAGTTCGTCGACCGAGGTGCGGTAGGCCTCCCAGAAGGCGAAGCCGGGGGCCTCGAGGAAGGGCGTCCGCTCCAGCCAGGCCTCGACGAGATCGAAGAGCGACTGGCCCTCCTCGGAGGCGGCCACGGCGTCGGCGTGCTCGGGGGAGAGGCGGCTCGTGTACGCCCGGCCGTCGATGGGCAGCCGGGCGTCGCGGGGGATGCCGAGCCGGTTCTCGATGAGCCGCCACTGCACCGACTGGAAGCCCGACGCGGGCACGAGCCGATCGCGGAAGTCCATGAAGTCGAGGGGCGTCATCGTCTCGAGCGTCGCCAGCTGGTCCATGAGGATCCGCTGGATGCCCACGACCCGGTTGAGGTGGCCGACCAGGGCCAGCATGGCCGATTCGGGCACGTCGTCGCCGGCGAGCAGGTCGTGGACGGCCCCGAGCTCGTGGAGGACCTGGCGGAACCACAGCTCGTAGGCCTGGTGGACGATGATGAAGAGCAGTTCGTCGTGCGCCTCCGTCAGTGGCCGTTGGGTGGCCAGCAGCTCGTCGAGGCCGAGGTAGTCGTGGTAGTAGACCGGTCCGTCACTCACCGCACGGACGCTACGCGCTCGTTCTTGTGTCGCCCAGCCCTCGAGGGGAGGGTTGGGCGACACAAGAACGGGTTGGGGAGGTCACGTCAGCGGGAACGGGGACTGCACCCACCAGGGTGCCGGGGACGGCTCGATCTCCGTCACCCACTTGACCCACCAGAACCCTCGCCGGCCCGGTGCCACCAGCCGGGCCGGGAAGCCGTGCTTGCGGCGCAGGGTCTCGTCGCCGTAGCCCACCGCCAGCCAGAGGTGGTCGAGGTCGGAGACCGGCAGCCGCCGCGAGTAGCCCGTCGCCGAGCGGACGAAGATGCTGCGGGCCTCGCCCGGGTCGACGAGTCGGTCGAGGCGCACCCCTTGCCACGACTGGGTGGCGAACCAGCCCCCGGTGCAGTCCAGCGTCGCCTCGACGGTGTCGTCGGCCAGCGCCGTGAGGGTGGCCAGGTCGAGTTCCTCGTCGCCGACCCGCACCCGCCACGTCTCGGGGTCGAGGTCCGGGGGCCGGTCGTCGAGCCACTGCACCCCGGGCATCGAGCCCGGGTCGAACGACCCGCGGTCGTGGGACCCGGTGAAGCGGCGGTCGGCGCCCGGCGCCCCGGTGGCGGCGAGCACGCCCTCGGTCCCGAGCCAAACGAGGCCGGCACCGGCCCCGAGCGCGCCGACCCGGAGGAACCGACGACGGTCCGGGTTGGTCGGTTTGGGGGCGGGGCGCGTGCGCAGGTGGAGGGCGGTGACCACCGCGGTGCCGATCCCGGCCCCGACATGGACCTGCATGGACGTGAGGGGGCCGATCCAGTCGACGAGGCCGGTCGTCAGGGCCACCCCCGAGGCCACCGTCACCACGGCGAGGATCGAGAGGACGATCGAGGTGGCCCGCCCCGGTCGGTCCCGGCGGATCCCGCGGGCGGCGATGCGGGCCTTCAGGGGGGCCAGCACGAGCACCGCCAGGCCGAGGATGCCGTGGGCGACGACGACCCAGCCCCCCGGTTCGGTGCCGATGGCGAAGGCGAGCACGCCGGTGCCCACCCCGCCGGCTACCAGCCAGGCGAGGGCTCGATTCACCTCGCGTGCCGTCCACCGCATGGGCGCCAGTGTGCCAGCACATCTCGCCCACGCGAGGGGCCCATCCCCAGCCCGGACCGAACACATGTTCGATACACTCGGCCGACCATGGCCGGGTACGCCGAGCTCCACGCCCACACCAACTTCTCGTTCCTCGACGGAGCCTCCCACCCCCACGCCCTCGTCGAGACGGCGGCCGCGCTCGGCTACGACGCCCTCGCCGTCACCGACCACCACGGCTTCTACGGGGCGGTCCACGTGGCGATGGCCGCCCGGGAGGTGGGCCTCCCCATCGTCTACGGCACCGAGATCGGCATCGCCCCCGAGGTTGCCGCAGGCGGCGACCCGTTCCTCGACGCCGAGATCGGCGACGTCCTCCGGTGGGAGGACGAGCGCCGCGTCGACCCGTCGACCCGGCGGGGCCGCAGCGTGCGCGCCCACGGCACCAAGCCACTGGATGCCCACGACGTCGACCACCTCGTGCTGCTCGCCACCGGCCCCGACGGCTACTCGGCGATCAGCCGACTCGTCTCCACCGCCCAGTTCCGAGGAGAGAAGGACCGCCCCGCCTACACCTGGGACGACCTCGCCACCTGTGCGGCCACCGGCGACGTCGTCGCCCTCACCGGCTGCTGGCAGGGCGCCGTGCCCCGCGCCGCGGCCCACGGCGATCTCGACGCAGCGGTCGCCGAGGCCTCCCGGCTGCGGTCGATCTTCGGGTCCCGCCTCCACGTCGAGCTGTGGGACCACCGCATGCCCGAGGACGACCGTCGCAACGAACTGCTGGTCGAGGTCGCCCGGCGCCTGTCGCTGCCCATCGTCGCCACCAACCAGGTGCACTACGCCGACCCCGACGACGCCGACCTCGCCGAGGTGCTCTCGGCCATCGCCGGCCGCCGCGACCTCGCCGCCCACGACGGGTTCCGCCATCCCACCGACGAGCGCTACCTGAAGCCCGTCGACCTCATGGAGCGACGATTCGCCCGGTTCCCCGGGGCGGTCGCCCGCGCCGCCGACCTCGGCCGGGACCTCGCCTTCGACCTCCACGTCGTCGCCCCCGACCTGCCCGACTTCCCGATGCCCGGCCACTTCCGCGACGAGATGGACTTCCTCCGCCACCTCACGTACGAGGGCGCCCGCGACGTCTACGGCGACGGGGCGGGCGGCATCGATCCTCGGGCGAAGACCCGCCTCGACCACGAACTCGATGTCATCGGCCGCCTCGGGTTCCCGGGGTACTTCCTCGTCGTCTGGGACCTCGTCAACTTCGCCCGGGAGCGAGGCATCTACTGCCAGATCCGGGGGTCCGGGGCCGACTCGGCGGTCTGTCGCACGATCGGCCTCACCCGGGTCGACCCGATCCGGCTCAACCTGCCGTTCGAGCGGTTCCTGTCCGAGGAGCGGGGGCGGGCGCCCGACATCGACGTCGACTTCGAGGCCGACCGACGCGAGGAGGTGATCCAGTACTGCTTTCGGCGCTACGGCCGGGAGCGGGCGGCGATGGTCGCCAACGTCATCACCTACCGCGCCCGCAGCGTGCTCCGCGACGTCGTCAAGACGTTCGGATTCAGCCAGGCCCAGGCCGACGGCATGTCCCGCTACCTCGACACCCGCAACCCCCAGGCCCTGCCCGCCGAGCAACCGCTCCCCGAGGGCCTCACCGCCGACCTCGTCTACGACCTCTGTCGGCGCCTCGACGGCTTCCCCCGCCACCTCGGCATCCACTCGGGCGGCATGGTCATCGCCGACCGGCCGCTCTGGCAGGTGGTGCCCCTCGAGTGGGGGCGGATGGAGGGGCGGTCGGTGCTCCAGTGGGACAAGGAGTCGTGCGGGCTCATCGGGGTGGTGAAGTTCGACCTGCTCGGCCTCGGGATGCTCAACGCCCTCCATCTCGCCGTGGACACGATCGCCGAGACCCAGGGCCTCACCATCGACCTCGCCCGCATCCCCCAGGAGCCGACGATCTACCGCCAGATGACCCGGGCCGACACCGTCGGGCTCTTCCAGGTGGAGTCACGGGCCCAGATGGCGACGCTGCCGAAGATGAAGCCGCGGACGTTCTACGACCTGGCGGTCGAGGTCGCCCTCATCCGGCCGGGCCCGATCCAGGGCCAGTCGGTGCACCCCTACCTGCGGCGGCGCAACGGCCAGGAGCCCGTCCGGTACCCGCATCCATCGGCCGAGCCGGTGCTGGCCAAGACCCTCGGGGTGCCGATCTTCCAGGAACAGCTCATGGAGCTCGCCCGGATCTGTGCGGGCTTCGACGCCGGCCAGGTCGACCGGCTCCGGCAGGCGATGACCCACAAACGCAGCGAACAGGCGATGGAGCGGCTGCGCGACGAGGTGTTCGCCGGGATGGCCGCCAACGGGATCGCCGGGGCGGCCGCCGACGAGATCTGGGAGAAGCTGCAGGGGTTCGGCCAGTTCGGCTTCCCCGAGTCCCACTCGGTGAGCTTCGCCTACATCGTCTACATGTCGGCGTGGCTGCGGTACCACTACCCGACCGAGTTCCTCGCCGGGCTCCTCAACGCCCAACCGATGGGCTTCTACTCGCCCAACTCGCTCGTCCAGGACGCCCAGCGTCACGGGGTGGTGGTGCTCGGCCCCGATGTCAACGCGTCGGCCCACGACGCCACCGTCGAGCCCCACCACGCCGACCCCGACGACGTCGTCACCTACCTCGGCACCTCGTGGCGGCGGGGGCGGGGGCCGATCGATGACCCGCTCCGGCCCGCCGTGGCGCTCCGGATGGGGCTGGCGTCGGTGCGGGGCCTCGGCCATGCCGAGACCGCCCGCATCGAGGTCGCTCGCGAGATCGACGGCCCGTTCACCGCTCCCGAGGACCTGGCCCACCGCACCGGCCTGGCCGTCGAGGCCCTGGAGGCGTTGGCGGCGGCGGGGGCGATGGAGTCGATCGGGATCGGGCGTCGGGAGGGGTTGTGGGCGGCCGGGGCGCTCGCCCAGCTCGGACCCGACCGGCTCGCCCTGGCCCCGGGCGTCGAGGCCCCCACCCTGCCGGGGCTGGGGGAGGAGGAGCAGGCGGTGCTCGAGCGGTGGGCGACCGGGGTGTCGCTCCGTCACCCGGTCTCGTTCATTCGTGACCGCCTGACGGAGGCGGGATGCCTCACCTGCCTGGAGGCCCTGGAGCTGCAGCGGCACAACGCCCGGGTGCGGGTCGGTGGCATCGTCACCCACCGCCAGCGCCCCGGTACCGCCCGAGGGATCATCTTCTTCAACCTCGAGGACGAGACGGGGCTGCTGAACGTCGTCGTCTTCCCCGACCTGTGGGCCCAGCAGCGCGACGTCGCCCGCCGGAATCCGGGGCTGGTCATCGACGGCGTCCTCGAGTTCGAGGACGGGGTGACCAACCTCGTGGCCAAGCGCTTCGCCCCATTCGGGGTCGAGGGCGTGACGAGCCGGGACTTCCGGTGAGCGGCCCGTTGGCCCGCCAGTACTGAGTACTGAGTACTGAGTACTCGGTACCGACGGCGCAGCCGTCTACCGCGGGCGGACGCTGCCCAGGCCGCCGTCGATGCCGATGATCTGGCCGGTCACCCAGTCGTTGGCGGGATCGAGCAGCCAGGTCATCGCCGAGACGATGTCGTCCGGTTTGCCCAGCCGACCGAGGGCGTGCATCGCCAGCGAGGCCTCACGGGAGGCATCGGAGGCAGTCAGGCGTTCGGTCATCGGGGTCTGCACCAGCCCCGGGGCGACGGCGTTCACGCGAATGCCCCGGGTGGCGTAGGTGGCGGCGGCCGCCCGGGTGAGGCCCTCGACGCCACCCTTGGCGGCGGCGATCGCCTCGTGGTTCGGCAACCCGGTCCGCACGGCGGCGGTGGACGTGACGACGATGGAGCCGCCCGTCTTGAACATGGCCTTGGCGCCGGCCCGCACCGCCGCGAAGGCCGACCAGAGGTTGGCCTCCAGCGTGGACGCGAACTCCTCGTCCGAGGTGACATGGCCGGGCTTCAGCAGCATCGACCCGATGCAGTTGACGACGCCGTCGATGCCGCCGAAGGCCTCGGCGGCGCCGTCGATGGCGGCGGTGATGGTGGCGGGGTCGCCTGCGTCGACGACGGCCGAGCGGGCGCCGAGCTCGTCGGCGAGGGCGCCGATGCGGTCGCGATCCCGGCCGGCGACGAGGAGCTGGTCGCCGCTCTCGGCGAGGTGTCGGGCGAGCGTCGAGCCGATCCCGCCGGTGGCCCCGAGGATGACGGTGCGTCGAGATTCCATGTAGGGGTTACGGAGGCACCCGGCCGGTCGTACGAAAGCCCGTCGGGTCTCGTACGGTAGGTAGATGCGCATCCTCGTCACCGGCGCCACCGGCTACATCGGCGGGCGTCTCGTCCCCGCCCTCCTCGATGCGGGCCACGACGTCCGCTGCCTCGCCCGCAACCCCCAGCGCCTGGAGGCCCAGCCGTGGCGCGACGACGTCGAGGTCGTGGCGGGTGACGTGCTGGAGCCCGAGACGCTCGTGTCGGCCTTCGAGGGCGTCGACGCCGTCTACTACCTGATCCACTCCATGGGCGGCGGCGACGAGTTCGTCGAGCGGGACCGACGGGCCGCCGCCAATGCCCGCGACGCAGCCGATGCCGCCGGGGTCGGGCGGATCGTCTACCTCGGTGGGCTGGGGGAGGACGACGAGGAGCTCTCCACCCATCTCTCGTCCCGGCACGAGGTCGGCCGCATCCTCGCCTCCGGGGACACGCCCGTGACGGAGTTGCGGGCGGCGATCATCATCGGGTCGGGATCGGTGAGTTTCGAGATGCTCCGCCATCTCACCGAGGTGCTGCCGGTGATGACGACGCCGGCCTGGGTGCGAACTCGCTGCCAACCCGTGGCCATCCGGGACATCCTTGCCCTGTTGGTGCGGGTGCTCGAGGACGACACGCCCGGCCACCGGGTGCTCGAGGTGGGCGGACCCGACGTCCTCACCTACCAGGACATGATGCAGGTCTACGCCGACGTCGCCGGGTTGCGACGCCGACTCATCGTCCCCGTCCCGGTCCTCACACCCGGCTTGTCGTCCGGATGGGTGGGACTCGTCACGCCCGTCCCGATGGGCGTCGCCCGGCCGCTCATCGACTCGCTCCGCAACGAGGTGGTCGTCCATGGGGAGTCGGCCTTCGAGGCCTATCCCGACATCGAGCCCATGCCCTACCGGGCGGCGCTCGAGCGGGCGCTGGACAAGACCAGCCGCCATGTCATGGAGACCCGGTGGTCGGATGCCGTCAACCACCCCGGCGAGCCGTTGCCCACCGACCCCGAGTGGGCCGGCCAGCCCCGTCAGGAAGACGTTCGGGTCGTCGTCACCACCGCTCCCGCCGAGGACGTCTTCTGGGCGATCGCCCGCATCGGCGGTGCGGTCGGCTACTACGGGTTCAACTGGGCGTGGGCCCTGCGGGGCTTCCTCGACACGCTGATCGGAGGTGTCGGGCTCCGACGCGGACGACGCCATCCCGAGGACCTTCGCGAGGGCGACGCCCTCGACTTCTGGCGGGTCGCCGACGTGGATCCGCCACGGCGCCTGTTGCTCCGGGCCGAGATGCGGGTGCCGGGCGAGGCCTTCCTCGAGTGGCAGGTCGACGACGCCGGTGATCGCCGGACCCTCACCCAGACCGCCATCTTCTACCCGCGCGGGTTGTGGGGGCGTCTCTACTGGTGGGTGCTGGCCCCCGCCCATGGGCCCATCTTCGGCCGCATGGCCCGCCGCATCACCGAGGTGGCCACGGGCCGCCCCCTCGAGGGCCGCCCCGTCCGACAACTCTGACCGAGGGGTCGGTTCCGTGGTCCCGCGGTCCCGTGGTTCGGGTCTCCTCCCGGCCTACCCTCCCCGGATGCGTGTCACCTCCGTCAACGTCGGCTCGGCCGAGACGGTCCACCTCGGCGACCGAGCCGTCCGCACGGGCATCGGCAAACGACCCGTCGACCGGGCGGTGGTCAACAGCCGGGGGGTCGTCGACGACGCGGTCGTCGACACTCGCCACCACGGTGGCGCCGACCAGGCGGTCTACCTGTACAGCCTCGAGGACTACGAGTGGTGGGCCGACGAGCTCGGCCGCGACGACCTCCACCCCGGTCTCTTCGGTGAGAACCTGACGGTCGACCTCGACGGGTACGGACCGCTCCGGGTCGGTGACCGGCTCCGGATCGGCTCGTCTGTGGAGCTCGAGGTGACTGCTCCCCGGATCCCCTGCGCGGTGTTCGCCAACGCCGTCGGTGAGGATCGCTGGGTCGCCCGGTTCAACGAGGCCCGCCGCCACGGGGCCTACTGCCGGGTGCTCACCGGTGGCGTCGTCTCGGTGGGTGACCGGATTCGCCATCGCGGCGGCGACCCGGCGTTCCCCGACGTCGAGGAGCTCGCCGACCTCCATCTCGATCCCCGCGCCGACGTCGACCGGCTCCGGGTGGCGCTCGCCGCCCCGGTCGCGGAGCGGACCCGGGCCGACCTCGAGCGTCGGCTCGCCAAGGCCTGATGCCCGTCCTCGTCTGCGACGTCAACGAGACGCTCCTCGACCTCGGCCCCCTCACCCCCATCCTCGACGAGCACCTCGGTCCGGGGGCGGGACCGCTCTGGTTCACCCGTCTCCTGCACCACTCGACGGTCACGTCACTCGTGGGCGACCACCGCCCCTTCGGCGAGTTGGGGGCGGCGGCCTTCGCCTCGGTCGCGCAGTCGCGCGCCGTCGAGCCACCGGACGGGGCCTGGGACGAGGTGGCGGCGTCCTTCTCGTCGCTGCCTGCCCATCCCGACGTGGTTCCCGGACTCGGGCGGTTCCGCGCCGGCGGCTGGACCGTGGCCACGCTGACGAACTCGCCCCCCGCCACGCTCTCGGCCGGTCTCGCCGCCGCCGGTCTCGCCGACCTCGTCGACGTCCCCATGACCGTGGAGGCGGTGGGCAGGTTCAAACCGGCTCCCGAGCCGTACCGTCACGCCCTGCGGGAGCTGGGGGTGGCACCAGGTGACGCCTGGATGGTGGCCTGCCACGACTGGGACCTCGCCGGCGCCGCCGCCGTCGGGATGCGTACCGCCTTCGTGACCCGCCCGCAGATGCCCCGATCGCCGGCGTACCCACCGCCCGACGTGGTGGTGGCCGACCTCGTCGAGCTCGCCGACCGGCTCCTCTAGTCGGCGGCCGTCGCGTCGAGGATCGAGCGCCGGGCCACGGCCCAGGCCGGCGAGGCCGGGTTGACGAGCTCGAGGTGTCCCACGCCCTCCAGCCGGTGGTAGTCCACCTCGTCGCCGGCCGCCTCGGCATCGGCCACGTAGTCGTCGGACATCGAGACCGGCACGCTGGAGTCGGCCGCTCCGTGGACGATGCTCTGGGGCACCCCGAGCGCCAGCCGTGATCGGGGGTCGAGGTCGTCGTGGGGGCCGGCGCCGAGGAATGCGGCCACGGCCCCGTCGCCGAGTCCCTGCTCCGAGGCGGCCGCCAGGTCCGACACGGGGGCGAGGCCGACGACGAGCGCCGGCGTCACCGCAGCGTCGGTCCGGGCGGCTGCCCAGAGGGCGAGGTGCCCGCCGGCGGAGTGGCCGACCAGGCAGAGCCGATCGAGGTCGAGGTGTCCGGGCAACTCGACGACGTGGTCGATGGCCCTGGCGACGTCGGTGAGGGTGGCCGACCCGCCGCCACCGGTGCCGACGCGCCGATACTCGGGTACCCAGGTGGCCACGCCCCGGGCGGTTAGGTCGGCGGCGATCCCGTCGACCGTGTCACGGGTCCACTGGTGTTTCCAGAATCCGCCGTGGAGCAGCACCGCCAACGGATGGGGACCCTCGCCGGCGGGCAGCCGGAGATCGCCCACCTGGTCCGGTCCACTCCCATAGGGCAGGGTGGTCGCCGGCGACTCGAGGTGATGGTGGAGGTGACGGAGCGCCCAGCGGTATCCCTCGACGCCCCGGCCGTAGATCGTGTACACGCACGCAGGCCGGATGAGACTGTTTCGCCGCCATGGCTCCCGCTCGAGGACGTTGGAGATGTGCACCTCGACCGTCGGGATTCCCACCGCCTCGAGGGCGTCGTGGAGCGCGTAGGAGGTGTGGGTGAACGCGCCGGGGTTGAAGACGATGCCGTCGACGCGATCCCGAGCCCGGTGGATGCGCTCGATGAGGTTGCCCTCGTGGTTCGACTGGTACGAGTCCATCGTGTCGCCGAGCTCCGATGCCCACAGCCGGCTCAGCTCGTCGACGTCGGCGAGTGTCTCGTCGCCGTACACGTCGGGGCGGCGGGTGCCGAGGAGGTTGAGGTTGGGTCCGTGGAGCACCAGGAAGCGCATGGTCGTCGGAGGCTACGCCGTGCCCGGACGGCGGTCGATCGAGGCCTTGGGTAAACGTTTCGAGTTGCCGATGCGAGTACATGGGTACACGGGCAGGCCGGGGGACGACGACGGAGTGAGGACGTGCAGCGAGAGATCACGGCCCTGCCACCGGCACCGGCCCCGGCGGATGCCGCCCCGGGCCCGCCGATGCGGTTCGACGCCTTCTACGAATCCGAGTACCGACGGGTCGTCTCCGTCGCCTTCGCCCTCACCGGGTCGTGGGCGGCGGCCGAGGACATCGCCCAGGAGGCGTTCCTCGTCGCCCACGATCGCTGGGAGGAGGTTCGGGACTTCGACCTCCCGGCCGCCTGGGTGACGAAGGTGGCCAGCAACCAGGCGGTCAGCTGGATCCGTCGGCGTCGGAGCGAGGTCCGGGCGCTCACCCGGCTGCGCGGCCGCCGGACGGAGCACGTCGAACTCGACGCCGCCGACGAGGAGTTCTGGGCGGCCGTCCGCCGGTTGCCCCCGAACCAGTCCACCGCCATCACCCTCCACTACCTCGACGACCGCCCGGTGGCGGAGATCGCCGAGGTCCTCGACTGCGCGCCGTCCACGGCGCGGGTTCACCTGCACCGGGGCCGGAAGGCCCTGGCTGCCCTGCTCGACCTGGAGGTCTCCGCATGAACCTCGACCATCGCGCCCGTCGCGCTTCTCGCGGCATCCGGGCCGTCGCCGACGGCCGCCCGATCCCGCCCCTCCCCGGTGTCCCGGCGGCGGCTGCCGGGGCCACCGGCTTCGGTGCACCATGGATGCGTGCGGTCGTCGCGGCCGCCGCCGTCCTCGCCGTCGGCGCCTTCGTGGCCTTCGTGGCCCGACCCGGGTTGCTCGCCCCCACCACGGCCGACAACCCCGAAGACCTTGCGGCGTTCGAGACGACCACGACCACGGAGGCGCCACCGACGACCACGGAGGCGACCACCACCACCACCACCACCACCACGACCGAGCCGACCACGACGACGTCGTCGACCACCACGACGATCCCGCCGACCACCACC
>CAZTLW010000019.1:0-25534 GCA_964614585.1 uncultured Acidimicrobiia bacterium
ACCTCGGGGGCGGGCTCGGGGGCGGGCTCGGAGCCGGCATCGAGCGGGCTCGGGTCGACCGTCTCGGCGGACTCGACGACGGGGGCCGGAGCGGACTCGGCAGCGATGTCCGTGGGCGGCTCATCGCCCTCGGCCGACTCGGCAGCGGCCTCGCCCACGGCGGCGGCAGCCACGGCGGCAGGCGAGCCCGGCACGTCCTCGTCCCCGGCAGGGCCCGTGCCGGCCTCCAGCACCTCCCCCACGGCCTGCTCGGCAGGCTCGGGGGCGGTCGGGGCGCGATCCTCGACGTCGGAGCGGATGTCGACGCGGTAGCCGGAGAGGCGGGCGGCGAGGCGGGCGTTCTGGCCCTCCTTGCCGATGGCGAGGCTCAGCTGGTGCTCGGAGACGATCACCGTCGCCTGCTCCTCCTCCTCGTCGATGCGGACCTCGATGACCTTGGCGGGCCCGAGCGCCTCGGCGATCAGTCGCGTGGGGTCCTCGTTCCACTGGACCACGTCGACCTTCTCACCGCGCAGTTCGTTCACGATCTGACGGACACGGGAGCCACGGGCCCCGACACAGGCGCCCTTGGCGTCGACGCTGGCGTCGTTCGAGGCCACGGCCAGCTTGGTGCGGTGGCCGGGCTCGCGGGCGATGGCCTTGATCTCGATCGTGCCGTCCTCGAGCTCGGGCACCTCGAGTTCGAGGAGCCGGCGCACGAAGTCGGGATGGCTGCGGGAGACGACGATCTGGGGGCCCTTGCCCTCGCTGCGGACCTCGAGGATGAGCGCCTTGATGCGGTTGCCGCGATCGAGGCGCTCGAAGGGGATGCGTTCGGAGCCGGGCATGACGGCCTCGGCGTCGCCGAGGTCGAGGATCGTGCGGCGGCCGTCGACCTGCTGCACGATGCCGGTCACGAGGTCGCCCTCCCGGCCCTCGTACAGCTCGAACACCTGGTCGCGCACGGCTTCCCGGATGCCCTGGTTGATGACCTGCTTGAACGTCTGGGCGGCGATCCGACCGAACTCCTCGGGCGAGATGTCGGTGTCCTCCCACTCCTCGATGACGTTGCCGTCCTCGTCGAGCTCCTGGCCGAAGATGCGCAGGTCACCGGAGACGAGGTCGAGCATCACGCGAGCCTCCTCGGGGGCACCCGGGCGGCGCTTGTACGCCGCCACGAGGGCGCGGGCAACCGCGCCACTGACCGAGGCGGGGTCGAGCCCGCGCATCGCGGCGACCTCCTCGATCATGTCCTCGGTGATGCCGATCTTCATCGTGTCACTCCTTCTTGGCGCCCGGTTTCGGGCTCTTCTCCCAGACGAACACCGTCCGTGCCGACGTCACGTCGTCGTAGGGGATGGCTCGGGTGTCCTCCCCGACCACCACCTGGGCCGCGGTGTCGTCGGCCGAGAGGAGTTCGCCCTCGTGGCGACGGCTCCCGTCGATCTCGGGGCGGGTCTTCACGACGACCCGACGACCCACTGCCTTGGCCCAGTGGGACGGCCGTCGCAGCTTGCGCTCCAGCCCCGGCGAGGAGACCTCGAGCCCGTAGTGGGAGGTGTCGTAGGCGGTCCCTTCGAGGAGCCGGTCGATGCCGCGCGAGAGATCGGCGAGATGGTCGACGTCGACCCCATCGGGGGCGTCCACGACCACTCGCAGCGACGGCGCTCCGCGGCCCCCGGCGACCTCGAGGTCATCCAACTCGAGGCCCTCGGCGCCCACGTACCGCTCGATCGATTGCCAAATCTCGTCTGCTACCTCGGCCATGCTCCACTCACGGAAAAGGCGCCGCAGCGGGCGCCTTCGTCCAAGCGTCCTGGTTTGTGCCGGATACGGTAGCAGACGACCCGGCCAACCACCCCTCGGGCAGCCCCGCCGACGACCTGTCCGAGCGGGCTCAGCGGGCGGACCGGACCCTGGCGGAGACCTCCTCGACCACGTCGGCCAGGGGCACGTCGATGCGCTCGCCGGAGGCCCGATCGGTGACCTCGGCCTGCCCTCCGGCGACGCCCCGCGGCCCCACCGTCACCCGGACGGGGATCCCGACGAGTTCGGCGTCGGCGAACTTCACGCCGGGGCGCTCGTCACGGTCGTCGGCGATGACCTCGATGCCGGCGGCTGCGAGGCCGTCGACCACCGCTGCTGCCGCGGCGGCCGTGGCCTCGTCGTCGGGGCGGACGATGGTGACCACCACCTCCCACGGCGCCAGGTTCATCGGCCACACGATGCCGGCCTCGTCGTGGTGGACCTCGACGGCGGCGGCCAGGTTGCGCTCGACGCCGATCCCGTACGAGCCCATGATCGGCACGATCTCCCCGCCGTCGGGGCCCAGGACCCGGACGTCGAAGGCCTCGGTGTACGTGCGGCCGAGTTTGAAGATGTGGCCGATCTCGATGGTGCGGTCGATCGACAACGGTTCACCGCAGTCGGGGCAGGCCTCGCCGGCGCGGACCTCGCGGAGGTCGAGCCAGGCCGAGACCTCGATGTCCCGCTCGACGTCGACACCGCGCACGTGGTGGTCGTCGAGGTTGGCGCCGGTGGTCATGTGGTGGCGGCCGCGTAGCTCGCAGTCGGCGACCACCCGCACGTGATCGACGCCGACGGCGCCGAGGCTGCCCGGGTGGGCGCCGAGCAAGTCGACGATCTCCTCGTCGTGGGCGGGGCGAAGGTCGGCGGCCCCGAGGGCGTCGGCGAGCTTCTGTTCCTGGAGGTCGTGGTCGCCGCGCAGGAGCACGACGACGGGCTCGTCCTCGACGAGGTAGACCAACGTCTTGACCTGGCGGTCGGCGGGCGCACCGCCCTCGAACGCAACGAGGTCGGCAATGGTCCGCACCCCGGGCGTGGGGAACCGCTCGACGGGGGCGTCGTCGTCGGGGTCGTCGATGGCGGGGATCGTCGAGCGGGCCGTCTCGAGGTTGGCGGCGTACCCGCACGAAACGCAGACCGCCACGAGGTCCTCGCCGGACTCGGAGCGGACCATGAACTCGACCGAGCCCGAGCCCCCCATCATCCCCACCGAGGCATCGACCTCCAACAGGTCAAAGCCGAGTCGGCCGAAGACCCGGCGATAGGCCTGCCGATGGGCCTCGAACGCGGCGTCGAGACCCGCCTCGTCGAGGTCGAAGGAATAGGAGTCCTTCATGGTGAACTCTCGGACTCGCAGCAACCCGGCCTTGGGGCGGGGCTCGTCCCGGAACTTGGTCTGGAACTGGTACCAGACCTGGGGCAGCTGGCGGTACGACGACAGCTCCCGGGCGACCGAGGCGAACACCTCCTCGTGCGTCATCGCCAGTGCCGTGTCGGCGCCCTTGCGGTCGGTGAAGCGGAACAACTCGTCGCCCACCGACGACCAGCGCCCGGACGCCTGCCACACCTCGGCGGGGTGCATGGTCGGCAGCAGGAACTCCTGGCCCCCGATGGCGTCCATCTCCTCGCGGATGATCCGGATGAGCTTGCGGCGGACCCGGACCGCCGGCCCGAGCAGGGTGTAGTGCCCGGCGGCCAGTTGGCGGATGTACCCGGCCCGGACGAGCAGCCGGTGGGAGGCCGCCTCCGCCTCGGCAGGGTCGTCTCGGAGGGTGGGGATGAACGCCTGGGACCAACGCATGGGGGCCGGAGGGTACCGCCTCCCCCCCACTGGACCCCTCACACCCGTTCTTGTGTCGTCACGCCCCCACTGTGAGGGCTGGACGACACAGGAACGGGCGCGAGGGAGGAACGGGCGCGAGGGAAGAACGGGCGCGAGGAGGCCGGGCGGCGTGCTTCACTCGCGGCATGCGACTCCGACAGGTCTGCCTCGTCGCCGCCCAGCTGCGCCCCGCGGAGACGGCGTTGGTCGGGGCCCTCGGCCTCGAGGTGGCGTTCCGGGACCCGGCGATCGGCCAGTTCGGGCTCCGCCACGGCCTCTACCCCGTCGGCGACCGACTCCTCGAGATCGTCTCGCCCCGCACCGGCGGCACCACCGCCGGTCGCTACCTCGAGCGCCGGGGCGGCGACGCCGGCTACATGGTCATCCTCCAGACCGAGGACCTGGCCGCCGCCAGGAGCCGCGTCGAGGGTGCCGGCATCCGGATCGTGACCGTGGCCGAAGGACCGGGCGTCACCGGCCTCCACCTCCATCCCAAGGACGTCGGCGGAGCGCTCCTGTCGGTGGATCGGGCCGAACCCCCGGACTCGTGGGGTTGGGCCGGCGACGATTGGCGCTACCACGCTCGCGACGCGGTCGTCAGGGACCTCATCGGTGCCGAGGTCGCCGCCGACGACCCCGACCTCGTGGCGGAGCGGTGGTCGGTCGTGACCGGTCACCCGGCCCACGGCCGGTCCATCGCCCTGGACGACGCGACCATCTCATTCGTGCCCGCCGACGCCCGGGGCGACGCGCTCTCGGGCATCTCGCTCGTCGCCGCCGACCGGACCCGGGCGGGCGAGTCGTTCGTGGTGTGCGGCACGCGCATCGACCTCGTGTGATGGGCGGGCCGACGGCCGCCGCCATCGAGGCGGGCTTGGCGGAGCGAGTGGTCCCGGGACGGGCGGAGCAGGAACGGCGCTACCTCAAGAGCGATCTCCGCCACCTCGGTGTCCCGGTGCCGGCCATCCGGGCCGCGATCCGCGACGCGCTGGCGACCCACCCGGCCGACGGCCACGACGAGGTCGCGGCCCTCGTCGAGACGCTCTGGGACACCGAACCGGCCGTCCACGAACGGCGCATGGCCGCCGCCGAGGTGCTGCGGGCCCGGGTCGCGGTGCTCGGACCGGACGACCTGGTGCTCATCGAGCGACTGCTGCGGACGTCGGGGACCTGGGCACTGGTCGACGCCATCGCCCCGTGGTCGCTCGCCGACCTCGCCGACGCCCACCCCGAGGTCGACGCCGCCGTGGCGCGCTGGGGAGCCGACGACGACCTCTGGATACGCCGATCGGCGCTGCTGCGCCACCTCCGCCCACTCCGGGAAGGACGCGGCGACCTCGCCGCGTTCGGGGCGGTCGCCGACCCACTGCTCGCCGACCGTGAGTTCTTCGTCAGGAAGGCGACCGGCTGGGTCCTCCGCGACGCCTCCAGACGGAACCCGGACGCCGTGGCCGCCTGGATCGAGCCCCGAGCCGCCGCCATGTCGAGCCTCACCTTCCGAGAAGCCACGCGACGTCTGCCCGAAGCAGATCGGGAGCGCCTCCGGCTCATGCGCCAGGGCTGATCTCAGTACTGAGTACTGAGTACTGAGTACTGGCGACGTCAGTCGCCTTCCGCGATCTCCGTCACCCTGGCCCGTCGTTCGGCGGAGCGGTTGGCGTCGCCCTGGATCTCGATGAGTTGCTCGCGCGCCGCGGCGGCGATCTCCTCGGCGTTGTCCTCGGCAGCGGCGAGACGAGCGTCCACACCCTCCTCGACGAGCTTGCGGGCCTCGTCCAACAGAGCGTCGACCATCTCGGCCTCGGGCACCACCCGGACGACCTGGCCCTTGATGAACAGGTGGCCCTTGCCACGCCCGGCGGCGATCCCGATGTCGGCCTCGCGGGCCTCCCCCGGACCGTTGACGACACAGCCCATGACCGCCACCTGGATGGGCAGATTCGCGGCCTCGAGCGCCGTTTGCGCAGCGTTGGCGACCTCGATGACGTCCACCTCGGCCCGCCCGCACGACGGGCAGGCGATGAGGTCGAGCCCGGCCCGCTCCCGGAGCCCGAGGTACTCGAGCAGGGCCCGGCCGGCCTTCGCCTCCTCGACGGGATCGGCGGTGAGGGAGAAGCGGATGGTGTCGCCGATCCCCTCGAGGAGCAGGGTCGAGATCCCGGCCACCGACTTGATGAGCCCGCCGGGTGGGGGCCCCGCCTCGGTCACCCCGAGGTGCAGGGGGTGGTCGACGGTGTCGGCCAAGAGCCGGTAGGACTCGACCATCGTGGGGACGTGGCTGTGCTTGACCGAGATCTTCACGTCGTCGAAGTCGACGTCGGCGAAGTAGCGCAGCTCGATGAGCGCCGACTCGACGAGGGCCTCCGGCGTCGCCGACCCGTGCTTGGCAAGGAGGTCCTTGTCGAGCGAGCCACCGTTCACGCCGATGCGAATGGGCACGCCCCGCTCCTTGGCGGCGAGGGCGACATCCTTGATCTTGCGGGGGTCCCGGATGTTGCCGGGGTTGAGACGGAGGGCCTGGACGCCGGCCTCGAGGGAGGCGAGTGCCATCCGGTGGTTGAAGTGGATGTCGGCGACGATCGGCACCGGGGAGCGAGGCACGATCTCGGCGAGTCCGGCGGCGGCATCGGCGTCGTTGCAGGTGATGCGCACGATGTCGGCGCCGTTGGCCTTGAGGGCGTAGACCTGGGCGAGGGTGCCGTCGACGTCGGCCGTCTTCGTGGTGGTCATCGACTGCACCGAGACGGGGGCGCCGCCGCCGACGGGGACGTCGCCGACGTGGATCTGGTGGGTGGGGCGTCGTTCGATCATGGGAGGTCGATGGGGTTGGTGAGGTCGAGGAGGATGGACAACACGCCGATGAGGACGAACAGGACGACGACGGCCACCGCCACGGGAGCGAGGGCCTGGAGGTTCGCCTTGCGGCCGCTCACCCGCTCGTAGATGGCGATGGCGGCGTGCCCGCCGTCCAGCGGCAGGATCGGCAGGGCGTTGAGGGCGGCGAGGATCACGTTGATCGAGGCCATGAGGTAGAGCACGTTGACGATCCCCAGGTCGTCGGCCTGGGCGCCGATCTGGGCGAGGCCGACGATGCTGACCGGGCGGGCCTCGGTGGTGACCTCCCCGCCGCCGACGCCGCCGACGAGCTCGGCGATGGTGGACGGGGTGACGAGGTCGGCGAGGAAGCCGTAGGACGCCCGGGTGAGCTCCCACACCTCCACGGCGGCGAGTCCCCCGGCCTCGACCACGCCGACGTCGGTGGTGACGAGCTCCACGACCGGCTGGAAGCCGAGGAAACCGACCTCGGTCCCGTCGTCGGCGGTCTGGGTGCCGAGGGTGGCGGTGAGGGCGACGGTCTCGGTGTCCCGAAGGACCTCGACCACGACCGTGTCGCCCGGGCGGGCGGCGATGGCGGCGGAGGCGTCGTCCCAGGTGTCGACGGGGACCCCGTCGACGGACACGATGACGTCGCCGGGCTCGAGGCCCGCCTCGTCCGCGGCCGACTCCTCCACCACGGCCTGGACCTCGGGCACGGGGGCGCCCGACGGCTCGCCGTAGAAGCCGAACAGCCCCCACAGGATGAGGAAGGCCAACAGGAAGTTGGCGGCGATGCCGGCGAGGATGACGAAGAGCTTTTGCGTCATCGTCTTGCCCCGGTAGGTCCGTTCCTCGTCTGCGGGGTCGACCTCGTCGAAGGGGTTCATGCCGGTGATCTTCACGTAGCCCCCGGCGGGGATGGCCTTGAAGCCGTACTCGGTCTCGCCGCGGGTGGTGGACCAGAGCCGTGGCCCAAAGCCGACGAAGAACTCCGTGACCTTCATCTTGGAGGCTTTGGCCGCGAAGAAGTGCCCGGCCTCGTGGATCACCACGAACAGGATGAGGGCGAGCACGAAGGCGATGGCGCCGGCCATGGGCGAAAGGGTAGGGACGCCGGGTCCGTAGCGGCGTGGTTCAGGCCCCGCCGAAGGAGCCGATGGCGGCGTCGGCGAGGCGACGCGCGTCGGCGTCGACGGCGTCGACGGCGTCGACGTCCGGGATGGGTGGCGCCCCCAGCCGGTCGAGCACCGAGGCGATGACGCCGGGGATGTCGATGAAGCCGATCCGGCCGGCGAGGAAAGCGGCCACGGCGACCTCGTCGGCGGCGTTGAAGGCCGCCGGCGCTCCCCCACCCGCCCGGCCCGCCTCGAAGGCGAGGCGGAGGGCGGGGAAGGCATCGGTGTCGGGTTCCTCGAAGGTCAGTTCGAGACCCGGGAGCGAGAACGCCGACGGCGCCTCCCCCCGGTCGGGGGCGGTGAGGGCGTAGCGGATCGGGACCCGCATGTCGGGCTCGCCGAGGTGGGCCTTGAGCGATCCGTCGACGAACTCGACGAGGCTGTGCACGATCGACTGGGGGTGCACGACGACGTCGATGTGGTCGAAGTCGACGCCGAAGAGGTGATGGGCCTCGATGACCTCGAGGCCCTTGTTGACGAGGGTGGCCGAGTCGATGGTGATGCGGGGGCCCATCCGCCACGTCGGATGGGCGAGCGCCTCCTCGACGGTCACGTCGGTGAGGTCGGCGAGGCGGCGCCCGCGGAACGGACCGCCGGAGGCGGTGAGGATGAGCCGACGGACGGCCTCGGGGGGCTCACCCAGCAGGCACTGGTGGATCGCCGAGTGCTCGCTGTCGATCGGGAAGAGCTCGCCGCCGCCGGCGGCCACGGCGGCGGTGACGAGCGGCCCGGCCGCCACGAGGCTCTCCTTGTTGGCGAGGCCGAGCCGGTTGCCGGCCCCGGCGGCGGCGAGGGACGCCCGCAGGCCGGCGGCCCCGACGACGCCGTTGACGACGGTCGTGCCCGGGATGGCGGCGAGCTCGACCACCGCCTCGGGTCCGAAAGCCACCCGACGGCCGAACCGATCGGCGAGGTCCGCCGGGTCGTCGGGCTCGGCGACGGCCAGCGCGGCATCGGGATGGGCCTCCGCGAGGGCGATGAACTCGGCGCCGCCCCGCCGGGCGGCGAGGGCCACCACGGGAATGGCCTCGTCGGCGGCGACCTCGAGCGCTTGGCGGCCTATCGACCCCGTGGCGCCGAGGACGACGACGCCGGTCACGGGATGGCGTCGAGCCAGAGGAAGACGACGATGACGCCCGGAAGCGTGAGCAGGAACGAGTCGATCCGGTCGATCACACCACCGTGGCCGGGCAGGATCGAGCCCATGTCCTTGATGCCGAACGAGCGCTTGATGGCCGAGGCGCCGAGGTCGCCGAGGGGGCCGAGCAAGCCGGCGACGGCGGCCACGGCGAGGGCGATCGGGATCGTCACGACGTCGCCCATCCACGGGAGCTGGCTGAGGCCGAGGGCGACGGCGAAGCCGAGGACGATGCCGCCCGCGAGGCCCTCCACGGTCTTGCCGGGGCTGAGGCCGGGGGCCAACGCCGTCTTGCCGAGCGACCGGCCGACGAAGTAGCCGCCGACGTCGACCGCGGCGATGGTGATGACCACCAATGCCACCAGCTGCTCCCACCCGTCGGCCCGGGTGAGGGGGGCGACGAAGGCGAGGAGACCGACCCAGGCCAGACCGAGGACCGTCACGGCGGCATTCGGCATCGGGTCGCGTCGGGGGGCGACGGCGTAGAGGAGGAGCGTGGCGAGGATGGCCAGCAGGAGCACCCCGGCGATCCCGTAGGCGCCGTTGCGGTAGCCGGCGACGAAGGCGCCGACGATGCCGAGCAAGCCGACGATGGCGACGGGGGCGTAGCCGGCCCGGCGGCTGGCGGCGAAGAACTCGCCGATGGCCAGGAACGCGATGAGGCCCACAAGGGCGGTGAGCCAAACGGCGCCGGCCCACGCCGCGAGGGCGAGCGAGCCGACGATGGCCACCGCGGTGATGATCCGCAGCCGCAGCTGGGCCCGGTCGGACTTCTCGGCCTCGAGTTCGGAGAGGATGCGCTCGGTGGTCTCGTCCGGTGCCCCCGTGGCCGTCGAGACGACGCCCGAGCCCTCGGCGATGTCGGAGAAGGAGGCGACGCCGGTTCCGAGACCGGCGACGTGGACCGAGACGTGCTGCTCCATCGGGCCCGCCTCGTCGGCGGCACGGACCTCGTCGGCGAGGTCCTGGTACTGGGCGGTGGTGGCGGCCGGCTCGTCGGCGGCGGGGGGTTCGACCGGTTCGTCGGCCGCCTCCGCCGGGGGTTCGCCGGGGGCCTCGGCCGGCTCGGCCGGCGGCATCGACGCCGGCTCGTCACCGGCCTCGAGTTCCTCGGCGGTGGCGTCGAGGCCGGGCAGGGTGAATGCGTCCTCGCCGTCGCCGGTCGGGGCCTCGTCGTCGGGGCCCGCGTCGGTCTCGTCGGTCGGTCGATCGGTCACCGTCAGACCTCCAGCAGGTCGGCTTCCTTGGTGGCGAGCAGCTTGTCGATGCGATCGGTGTGCTCGTCGGTGAGGTCCTGGAGGCGCTTCTCGGCGCGCCGGATGTCATCGTCGGACACGTCGCCGGCCAGCGACTCGATGTCGTCCTTGACGGAGCGGCGGACCTGGCGGACCGAGACCCGTCCCTCCTCGGCCATCTGGCGCGCCACCCGGATGAGGTCCCTGCGTCGCTCCTCGGTGAGCGTCGGGAACGCCAGGCGGATGACGGTGCCGTCGTTCGACGGCGAGAGGCCGAGGTCGGCTTCCATGATCGCCTTCTCGACGTCGCCCAACGTCGACCGGTCGAACGGCTGGACGAGCAGCAGGCGTGGCTCGGGGACCGAGATGGAGGCGAGTTGCTGGAGCGGGGTGCGCGTGCCGTAGTACTCGACACTGACCCGCTGGAGGATCTGGGGGTTGGCACGACCGGTGCGGACCGTGCTGAACTCCGCCATGGTGTGCTCGACGGCGGCTTCCATCCGCTCGGCGGCATCGGTGAGGAGTTCGTCGATCATGTGCTCATCCCGTCGTGGTCACCAGCGTTCCGACGGACTCGCCCAACAGGGCCCGGGTGATGTTGCCCGGGACGCCGATGTTGAACACGCGGATGTCGAGCCCGTTCTCCTTGCACAGCGTAACGGCGGTGCTGTCCATCACCTGGAGTTCACGGGAGATCACGTCGAGGTAGGTGAGTTGGTCGAACAGGTGCGCATCGGGGTGGCTGGCGGGGTCTGCGTCGTAGATGCCGTCCACCATCGTCGCCTTGAGCACCACGTCGGCGCCCACCTCGACCGCCCGGAGGGCGGCGGCGGTGTCGGTCGTGAAGAAGGGGTTGCCGGTGCCGGCGCCGAACACGACGACGCGGCCCTTCTCGAGGTGGCGGATGGCCCGCAGCCGGATGTACGGCTCGGCGAGCTGGCGCATCTCGATCGCCGACTGCACGCGGGTGTCGATGCCGCGGGCCTCGAGCCCCTCCCGCATGGCGAGGGCGTTGATCATCGTGGCGAGCATGCCCATGTAGTCCGCCGAGGCGGCGTCCATGCCCCGGGCGGCGCTGGAGACGCCACGGAAGATGTTGCCGCCACCGACGACGATCGCCACCTCGATGCCGGCCTCGACGGCTTCGCCCACCTCGTCGGCGACCCGGGCGACGGTCTCTGGATCGATGCCGTAGCGGGTCTCGGGGTCGGCGAACGACTCGCCCGAGAGCTTGAGCAGGACGCGCCGGCGGCCCTCGGCCACCGTCACTCCCCTACGGCCAGGCGGGAGAAGTCGCGGATGGAGATGTTCTCGCCCATGGTGATGGCCAGTTGGCTCACGAGCTCCCCGACGGTGCCCTCGAACTTCTCGGCATTCACGAAGGTCTGCTCCAACAGCACCTGCTCCTCGTAGAACTTGGTGATGCGGCCCTCGACGATGCGGGGGACGACGTCCTCGGGCTTGCCCTCATTCGCCGCCTGCTTGGCGATGATGTCCTCCTCGGCGGCGACGACGTCGGCGGGGACGTCTTCGCGGCTGAGGTAGCGGGGATTGGCCCACGCGATGTGCATGGCGATGTCGCGGGCTGCTTCGGAGAACTCGGGGCTCTTGGCGACGAAGTCGGTCTCGGAGGCGAGCAGGACGAGCACCCCGGTCACGACCCGGTCGCCCTGGGTGTGCAGGTAGGACCCGATGGTCCCCTCCGACGCCTCACGGTCGGCCCGCTTGGCCATCTTGGCGAGGCCCCGCTCCCGGAGGAGCGTCATGGCAGCGTCGAGGTCCCCACCGGTCTCGGTGAGGGCCTGCTTGGCGTCCATCATCCCGACCCCGGCTGACTGCCGGAGGCGCTGGACGTCCTTGGCGGTGAAGTCGGGCACGGTTCCTCCTACTCGTCGCCGGCGGCGTCGGCGGCCGCCATCTCGGTTGACTCGACCTGCTGGCGGGCGGCGACGCACGCGTCGGCGATCACCGACGCGATGAGCTGGGCCGACCGCACGGCATCGTCGTTGCCCGGGATCGGCCAGTCGATCCCGTCGGGGTCGCTGTTGGAGTCGAGGAGGGCGACGATCGGGATGCCGAGGCGCCGCGCCTCGCCGACGGCGATGTGCTCGATGTTCGTGTCGACGATGAACACGATCTGGGGCTGGCGCTGGAGCTCGGCGACGCCGCCGAGGTTGCGCTGGAGCTTCTCGAGCTCCCGGCGGAGCCGCAGTCGCTCCTTCTTGGGCAGGCCCTCCATCTCGCCGGACTGGTCCATCCGCTCGAGTTCGCGCATGTAGGCGATGCGCTTCTTGATCGTCTGGAAGTTCGTGAGCATCCCGCCGAGCCAGCGGTAGTTCACGTAGGGCATGCCTGCCCGGGTGGCTTCCTCGGCGATCGCCGCCTGGACCTGCTTCTTGGTCCCGACGAAGAGCACCGTGCCGCCCTCGGCGACGGTCTTGCGCACGGTCGCCGTGGCCGCCTCGACGAGCTCTGCCGTCTTGCGAAGGTCGATGATGTGGATCCCGCCGCGCTCGCCGTACAGGAACGGCGCCATGGCGGGGTTCCACCGTCGGGTCTGGTGGCCGAAGTGGACGCCGGCCTCCAGGAGCTGCTTGATGGTCACACTCGCCATCGTCGTCTCCTCATGTTGGGTTTAGGTTCTGCCTCCGCCCGGGCGGCCCGAAGACCGGCGCGTGACGCCCTCCCGCAGGCACGAGGCCCGACCATGGGAGTACGACCCGGACGTGTGTCGTTGCCGGCGAGTGTACCGGCGGGCCGTGGGTGGGCGAACCCGCTACTGGCCGCGCTCGACCAGGCGGTTGCGGAGACTCATGACCGACTTCGTGTGGATCTGGCAGATCCGGGACTCGGTCACGCCGAGGACCCCGCCGATCTCGGCGAGGGTGAGGCCCTCGTAGTAGTAGAGCGTGAGGACGAGGCGGTCCCGCTCGGGGAGCCGGTTGATCGCGTCGGCGAGCAGCCGCTTGTTCTCGACGTCGGCGAAGGCCGCCTCGGGGCTGATCCCGCGGGGGTCGGGCAGTCGCTCGCCCAACGACGGCGCCTCGCCCGTGTGGCCCGGTGATTCGTCGAGGGCCACGAACCCCGAGACCGAGATCTCGCCGAGGTGGTCGCGCAACTGGTCGACGGGGACGTCCATGGCCGAGGCGATCTCGTCGTCCGACGGGGCCCGGCCGAGCTTGTGCTCCAACTCGGTGATGGTCCGCTCGATCTCCCGGGCCCGGGCCCGCACCGAGCGGGGCACCCAGTCGAGGGCCCGCAGCTCGTCGAGGATGGCGCCGCGGATACGGGGGATGGCGTAGGTCTCGAACTTGAACCCGCGCTCGGGCTCGAACTTGTCGATGGCGTCGATGAGCCCGAAGACCCCGTACGACACCAGGTCGTTCTGGTCGACGGTGCGGGGCAGCCCGGAGCCCACCCGGCCGGCCACGAACTTGACGAGCGCCGAGTAGTGCAGGATGAGCCCTTCGCGCGCCGCCTCGTCCCCGGTCTCCTTGAAACGAGACCAGAGCGTGTCGATGATGTTGGGGGCGAGGCTCGTGTCGGTATCCATGCAGGTGTGTCCCGGCCCGGAAGGGCCAGCGGCGAGTGTACCGAGCCGATCCTGCTCGACCGCGTCAGGTCGGACAATGCCTGGGCACCACCCGGTCGCCCTCGACGGCGACGAGGCCCTCGACCTCCCACCGTCCCACCGTGGCCAGCACCCGTCCGAGGCCCTCGCCGGTCGCGGCCACGAGCTCGTCGAAGGTGGCCCCGGTCGGCCCGAGCAGGTCGCCGAGTGGGTCGGCCCGGGTGGCCGCCGGACGCCGGCCCGTGAGCAGCGACATCGCCTCGACGGCGTCGTCGATCGAGGTGATGGGGATGGCACCGTCGGCGATGAGGGCATTCGCCCCCGCCGAGGTGGGCCGGTCGATGTCGCCGGGCACGGCCAGCACCTCCCGGCCCTGGGCGGCGGCCGAGCGAGCGGTGATGAGGGCACCGCCGGTGGTGGCGGCCTCCACGACCACGACCGCCACCGAGAGCCCCGAGATGATGCGGTTCCGGAGGGGGAACCGCCAGGGGGCGGGCGGGGCCCCTGGGGCGTACTCGGTCGCCACGGCACCACCTCGCCCGAGGATCTCCTCCCCGAGCGCCCGATGGGCCGCCGGGTACCACCGGTCGGGCCCGTTGCCCAGCACCGCCACCGTGGGGACGTCCACGTCGAGGGCCCCCCGATGGGCGGCGCCATCGATGCCTGCGGCCAGCCCGGACACGATCGGCCAACCGGCTCGCCCGAGGGCCCCGGCCAGGGCTCGGGCGAGTCCCACCCCGTACCGGGTCGCTCGGCGCGACCCGACGATGGCAACCGCCGGGCCGTCCGGCAGCGGCCCGCGGACGAAGAGCGCATCGGGCCGGTCGGGGAGCTCGGCGAGGGCCACCGGATAGTCGTCGTCCCCGGCGAGCACGAGTCGCACGTCGCCGAGCTCCCGCAGCCGCTCGTCGGCGGCAACGCCCGCGGCCGCGACCGCCCGGTCGGGGACCTCGACCCGCCGCCGGACAATGGCGTCGAGCAACCCCTCGGGGCCAAGTCGCGCCTCCAGCTCCCGCCGTCGGGCCGGGTGCATGCCGACGAAGGCAAGCCGGGTGCGGGCGTCGCGGGCCGTCATCGTCCACCTCGCAAGACCAGCGCCTCGGCCACGTCGTCGGCCTCGATCACGTCCCGGTCGGCGAGGTCGGCGACGGTGCGGGCCACCCGTCGCACCCGATCGAACCCACGAGCGGTGAGCGCCCCCGAGCCCACCGCCTGGGCCAACAGGGCGTCGGCGTCGGGCGTGATGGCCAGGCCGTCGAGGGCGGGCCGATCGAGATGGGCGTTCGTGGAGCCTCGGGCCGCCTGCCGCGCCCGGGCCGCCACGACCCGATGGCGGACGGCCGCCGTTGGTTCCCCGGGCGGTCCGAGGAGCTCGTCGGACGGCACGGCGGTGACCCCCACCCGCAGGTCGATGCGGTCGAGAAGGGGCCCCGAGAGCCGCCGGGCATAGCGGTCGACGAGCGCCGCGCTGCACCGACAGGCCGCCGTGCGATCGCCGAGGTGACCGCACGGGCAGGGGTTGGTGGCCGCCACGAGTTGCACGTCGGCCGGGAAGGTGGCCGACGCCCCCCGTCGGGCCACGTGCACGACCCGCTGCTCGAGGGGCTGGCGGAGACCATCGAGCAGGCGAGCGGGGAACTCGCCGAGTTCGTCGAGAAACAGCACCCCTCGGTGGGCAAGGGAGACCTCACCGGGGCTGGCGGCCCCGGGTCCACCGCCGAGCAGCGCCGCCTCCGAGGCCGAGTGGTGGGGAGCCCGGAACGGGCGGCAGCGGCCCGGGGGTGGCAGCCCGGCGGCGGCCCGGATGAGCGCCACTTCCAGTCGCTCACGGGCGGCGAGTGGTGGCAGCAGGCCCGGCAGGCAGGCGGCGAGCAGGCTCTTGCCGGCGCCGGGCGGTCCGGTGAGCAACAGGTGGTGGCCACCCGCGGCCGCCACCTCCACGGCCCTGCGGGCGGCCGCCTGGCCCCGCACCTGGGCGAGGTCGGGCACGTCGTCGACGGGGTCGGGCGCCTCGTCGGCGGAGACCGGGGCCGGGCCACCGCCCTCCAACACCGCGATGGCCTCGGCAAGCGACCCGACCGGGCGGGTGTCGGCGCCCGTGAGCCCGGCCACGGCCGCTGCCAGCTCGCGGGGCACGACGCATGGCACGCCCGCCGCGGCGGCGACGACCCCGGCGGCGACTGCGCTCGCCACCGGTCGCACCGACCCCTCGAGCCCGAGCTCGCCCATCGCCACCACCGGGCGGGGCGGGATCTCCCGGGCCATCACGAGGGCGGCGAGCGCGATGGGCAAGTCGTAGGCGGCGCCCTCCTTGCGAATGTCGGCGGGCGACAGGTTCACCAGCTTGCGACCACGGGGCAGGCGACACCCCGAGGCGGTGACGGCGGACTGGACCCGGAGTCGGGCTTCACGGACGGCGGCGTCGGGCAGGCCGACGACGGAGAACCCCTCCTGGACGCCGGTGAGGTCGGCCTCCACGGCGACGGGGCGGGCCTCGGCGCCGACGAGGGCGGCGGTCATGACGGCTGACATGGCCCGACCGTATGGGACGGGTGTGACGCGTTCGAGCGATCAGACCGTCGGTACGGTCTCGGCGGCGAGATCGTCGAAGACGGCCTTGGTGGCCGCGAAGCCGGCGGCCACTTCGTCCACGACCCGCTGCTGGCGCTCGGGCGACCAGTCGAGGGCGTCGAGGTGGCGGCGGTAGGCGGCCTTGAACTCCTTCGGGTCGGCGATCTCCTCGAACCGGTAGAAGGCCGTGCCCTGCCCGTCGGCGAAGCCGTACACCCGGTCGAGCACCCGGCGAATCAACTGCCCACCCGACAGGTCGCCGAGGTAGCGCAGGTAGTGGTGGGCGACGAGCCCCTCGGAAGCGGTGCACACCTCGGCCAGGTGCTCCACGTAGGCCCGGGTGGCCGGCAACACCTCCGCCGATCCTGCCCAGTCGTCGCCGAGCAGGAACCGGAGGTCGGCCTCGAGGGCCGGCAGCCGGGTGAGCTCGGGGGCGAGGAGCGGCTCGAGGTCGGGATCCTCGTTGGCCGCAGCGGCCCGCTCCAGCTCGCCGTAGATGGCGTGGTGCTGGACCGCCAGCCGGGCGTAGTCCGACACCGGCAGCGCTCCGTCCATCAGGTCGATGACGAACGACGAGGTCTCGGCACGCCGGTGGTCCTCGGCGGTCTCGTTGCGGAGCCGGGCGGCGAGCCCGCTCCCGTCGGCGGTGGCGATCCTGACCATGCCGGCATGGTACCGAAGTTCCGACGGTATGTCGGAACGACGCGGCGTCGGATCGACACCGCGTCGGCATCCCCGGTCCGGTGAGACAGCCCCGGGCCACCGGTACCCTGCCGGCCATGGGCTTCAACCCCTTCCGGGAACAGCGGAAAACCGCCTTCGACGTCGTCATGGTCGTCGGAGCCCTCGCGCTCACGATCGGACTCGTGCTGTGGGCGATGTTCGGGGGCTGACCGAGACCGTCGTCCCGGTCCAGCCGCACCAGGCGCGCAAGCGATACACCTGCCCGGGCTGCCAGGGGCCCATCGAGCCGGGCACCTTCCACGTGGTCGTCATCCCCGACGAGGCCGTCGACCTCCGCCGCCACTGGCACCGCGGCTGCTGGTTCAAGGAACTGCGGATGCGGCCCCGGGCCTGACCACCGGGAACCGACACCGGACGCCGTTAGGTTGCCGACGATGGCCGAGACCGACATCGAACTGCGCACCATCCGCACGTTGGCCGAGTTCTACGGGCTCATGGAGGAGACGGCGACCGTTCGTCGCCGGCTCGTGGTCGATCGCCTCGCCGACCGGCCGCCTCGGCCGGACGACGTCGTCTCGCTCGAACGAGCCCTCGCCTCACTCGACACGATCGAGGGCGAGGGCCACGACCGACGGCTCGTCGTGGGCGACCACACGCCCGTGGACGTCGACCTCGCCTACGAGTTCGGGGAGTTGGAGAAGGACCTCGTCTACCTCGACGTCGGCGAGACGGCGTTCCTCGACCACCTCGCCCGCCTCCACGGGACGTTCGACGAACCCGTCGGCGCCATCGTCGACCGACTCGGCGGCGTCGCGCCGGCGTGCTTCCTCACCGACCGCGACGGCACCATCAACAACTACTGCGGCCGATACCGCTCATCGATCCAATCGGCCTACAACGCCGTGTTCCTCGCTCGATTCGCGAGGCGCCGTTGCGAGACCCCGATCATCATCACGTCGGCGCCGCTCGCCGACCCGGGCATCGTCGACGTGAGCGTGACGCCGGAGGGGACCCTCGTGCTCGCCGCCTCCAAGGGTCGGGAGTTCGTCGACCTCGAGGGCCGGCGGCATCGCCAGCCCATCGCCGACGAGGACCAGGCCCTGCTGGACCGGTTCAACCGTCGGCTCGAGGACCTGGTCGACCGGCCCGGGAACCGGCGATTCGGCCTCATCGGCTCCGGCCTCCAGCGCAAGTTCGGCCAGACGACGGTCGCCCGCCAGGACATCAGCGGCTCGGTCCCCCCCGCCGAGTCGGCCGCCTTCCTCGAGCAGGTGGACCGGATCGTGCGCGACCTCGACCCGACCGGGGACCGGCTCGTCGTCGAGGACACGGGACTCGACATCGAGGTCATCCTCACCGTCGGCGACGACGGCGACGTCCGCGACTTCGGCAAGCGGGACGCCGTCGGCCTCCTCGAGCGCGAGCTGGACCTCGACCTGGCCCAGGGCCCGCACCTCGTCTGCGGCGACACGGCCTCCGACGTACCCATGGTCGAGGCCGTCGTGGAGCGGACCTCCGCCACGCACACGGTCTTCGTCACCGAGGACGACGAGCTGGCGAAGCGGGTGGGGACCGTCTGCCCGGGCGCCGTCGTCGTCCCCGAGCCGGACCAACTGATCGCGGCGCTGGGCGTGCTCTCGCGCTAGGTGGCACCGTGGCGCCGGCTCACCAGCCGTGGACGGCGTGGAGGCGGGCACCGTCGGCACCGAGCCACACGCCGACGACGTCGATGCGGGCCGCCCCGAGGGCGGCCGCGAGGCGGCGGAGCGACCGTTCCTTGGCTTCGTCCACCTGGGCGAAGGGGTCCCCGTCGGTGACCGTCTTGACCTCGACGACCACCCGACCGGCGGGCCCGGCGACGAGGAGATCGCACTCGGCACCGGCGGCGCGAATGTTGCGACCGAGGACCCGGAGGCCCCACACGACGTAGCGCTCGGCGGCCAGCCGCTCCCCCAGGGAACCGATCTCGGCCCGGCTCAGAGTCGGGCGCCGGGCTCCAGCTCCTCGATGTTGACGTCCCGGAAACTGAGCACCGTCACCCGCTTCAGAAAGCGCGCCGGTCGGTACATGTCCCACACCCAGGCGTCCTCCAGCTCGATCCGGAAGTAGGTGGAGCCCTTCTTCTCGACCTGCTCCATCGACACCTCGTTGGCCAGGTAGAACCGGCGCTCCGTCTCGACCACGTACCGGAACATCGGGAGGACGTCCCGGTACTCCTTGTAGATCTGGAGCTCGACTTCGGTCTCGAATCGCTCGAGGTCTTCGTCCATGGTCCGCCTCGTCGTGGAGAGTGTCGATCCTAGGGTCGGCCGTGGGGTTGCCCGGGACAATCACGGCCCCAGTGTTACCGGTCGGGTGCGACGCGCTTGGTGGCCTACAGCCCCGACCAGCGGTCGAGCGGCCACATGACCACGAAGGCGCGGCCGACGACCTCGTCGGCGGGGATGGGGCCGAAGACGCGGCTGTCCGAGGAGTGGTTGCGGTTGTCGCCCATCACCCAGAGCTGGTCGGGGCCGATGGTGGTCGGCTCCATGTCGGCCATGTCGACGCCGGCGGGCAGGTAGGGCTCGTCGAGCGCCACGCCGTCCACCACCACCTGGTTGCCGACGATCGCCACCTCTTGGCCCTCGGTGGCGATGACCCGCTTGATGAAGTCATCGGGCACCGTGGCGGTGCGGATACCGAGGGACTCGACGATCGACCGGGCGAAGGCCTCGAGGAACGGCTCGTCGACCTGGTCGTCGGCATAGGGGGACTCGAAGACCACGACGTCGCCCGGCTCGGGCTCGCCGAGGCGGTACTCGAGCTTGTTGACGAGGACGCGGTCGTCCACCTCGAGGGTGGGGACCATGGAGCTGGAGGGGATCCAGAACGCCTGGATGAGGAACGTCTTGATGACGATCGCCACGGCCAGTGCCACGAGCACCAGCAGCGGGAACTCGACGATGAACGGCAGGCCCTTGCGCTCGGGTCGGGCCGCCGCCTCCTCGGTCACGGGTCCGCTCGGACGGGCCTAGGCCCGCTTCTCCTTGATGCGGGCCGACTTGCCGACCCGATCGCGGAGGTAGTAGAGCTTCGCACGCCGGACGTCGCCGCGCCGCAGCACCTCGATGGACTGGATGATGGGGGCGTGGACCGGGAAGATCCGCTCGACGCCCACGCCGTAGGACACCTTGCGGACGGTGAAGGTGTCGTTGATGCCGGCGCCGTTGCGGGCGATCACCACGCCCTCGAACGCCTGCACCCGTTCGCGGCCACCCTCGACGACGCGCACGTTGACCCGCACGGTGTCACCGGCGCGGAAGTCGGGCACGTCGTCGCGGAGCGAGGCACGGCCGACCGCTTCGAGGTCGTTCATGGGGGTCTCCTTCGATGCACGGACGGGAGGCGTCCGACGGGGAAGTGTATCGGGCTCCGATTCGAAACGGCAATCGTCGCGACGCTCCCTAGGATCGAATCAGACGACGGGACGAAGGAGAAACGCCATGGCGCAACGGAGCGCTGCGTTGGAGGCCATGGGCCGGGTACGGGACCAGGTGCTGCCCGTCATCGAGCGACCCCTCGACCACTACTCGAAGGTCGGGGCCGGCACCTTCTACGACCCCAAGGACTTCGACTGGATCCCCGGCGTCGAGGCGCAGTTGCCGCTCATCCAGGCCGAGATGGAGGCCGTCCTCGAGGACCGGGAGTCGATCCCGCTCTTCCAGGAGCTCATCCCGAGCCAGGCGATGCTGACCGACGACGACAAGTGGCGCACGTACACCTTCTACGGCTACGGCGTCAGCCACGACCAGAACATCGCCCGCTGCCCAGAGACCGCCCGGATCGCCCGGTCGATCCCCGGCATGACGACGGCCTTCTTCTCGATCCTCGCCCCCGGCAAGCACATCCCACCCCACCGCGGGTTCTACAAGGGGGTGCTCCGCTACCACCTGGGCCTCAAGGTCCCGGCCGACGCGGAGCAGTGCCGGATCCGGGTCGGCGACGACATCCGCCACTGGACCGAGGGCGGCAGCCTGGTCTTCGACGACACCTTCGAGCACCAGGTGTGGAACGACACCGACGAGGAGCGGGTCGTCTTCTTCGTCGACTTCCTCCGCCCGCTCCCCCAGCCGCTGCGATCGATCAACCAGGGCGTCGTGAAGGCGATCGGCTGGTCGCCCGAGATCCGCCGAGCCGCCAAGGCGGGCCGGATCCCGACCTAGTCGTCGGCCGCCGGTCGGCGGGCCCAGAGGTCGGGTCGCCGTTCGCGGGTGCGGGCCTCGCGTTGGGACCGTCGCCAGGCGGCGATCGCCGCGTGGTCACCCGACAACAGCACATCGGGGACGCGCCACCCGCGGAACTCCGCGGGGCGCGTGTACTGGGGCTCCTCGAGGAGCCCGTCCCGAAACGACTCGGTGACCACCGACTCGGGATTGCCGAGCACCCCGGGCAACAGCCGGGCCACGCCCTCGATGACGGCGAGGGCCGCCACCTCACCCCCGGCGAGGACGAAGTCACCGAGGCTCACCTCCTCGTCGGCAAGGTGGTCCACCACTCGTTGGTCGATGCCCTCGTAGCGACCACAGACCAGCAGCAGGTGCTCGAGCCCCGCCCAGCGGTCGAGGTGGGCCTGGGTCAGTGGCGTCCCCGCCGGCCCGAGCACCACGACATGGGCATCGGGCCGTTCGTCGATGGACGCGGCCAGCGGCTCCGGCTTCATGACCATCCCCGCCCCGCCGCCGAACGGCGCATCGTCCACCGACCGGTGGACGTCGGTGGTGTGCTCACGGGGATCGACGAGCTCCACGTCGAGGGACCCGGACTCGATGGCGCGGGCCACGATCGAGGTGGCGAGGGGGTCGCCGAAAAAGCTCGGAAAGATGGTTAGGACGGACAGCCTCACTGCCGATGGAGGGTAGGACGCCCCGCACGCGACGAGGAGCGCGCCCATCATGGATAGCCATCAGCCTGCAGACCCCTGGGAGATTCCCGCGGCTCCCGTCGACGAGGCGGAGCCCGCCGAGTCGTCGGACACCGGATCGGTGCTCGTCGAGGACGACGTGAGTCCCCAGCCCGAGAACCCGGCACCGATCGCGGCCGACCGGGCCGACGAGCCCCCGGTGCCACTGCCGGAGGAACCGACGCCCGAGCCGCCCGCCGACGAGGTGCCGACGGTCGCCCCGGACGTGGTCGACCCGGCACCCGAGGCGGTCGAGGTGGAGGTGCCCGCGACGGACACCGATCCCGTCGTGGCCACCGATGACGGAGTCGCCGAGCCGACCCCCGAGGCAAGCGACGAGTCGACCCCCGAGCCCGATCCGACCCCCGCCCCGCCCCGCTTCGACCTGGGCCTCGACGAGGAACCCGCCGAACCGTGGGGCGGCGAGGGCCAGACCTTCGAGTCGGGGACGGCGTTCGACCTCGTCCGGCCCGCGCCCGACGAGGATCCCGAGCCGGAGTACGAGGTGTCGGAGCCGGACCTGAGCGAGACCTTCGTGGCCTCGGCCGGTTCGGGGCGTCCCGACCTCTCGACCCCCCACCTCACCGACCCGGCTCCCATGTTCTCGGTCCCCGAGGACCAACTCGACACCGTCGCGGAGACCGCCGACCCCGCCCCCGAACCGATCGATGCCGCCCCCGAGACCGTGGAGGAACCGAGCGGCTTCCGGCTGCCCGGCCTGTCGGTGTTCGGGCGCCGCAAGGCGGCCGAACCGACCCCGATCCAGGACGCCGGTACGCAGGCGCCGAGCGTCGAGGTGGGTGACGCCGTCACGCTCGAGGAGGAGCCCGAGGTGGGCGCGGAGGTCGACGCCGACGTCGACGAGGCGCCCCCGGTCCCATCGGCCTGGGCCGAGACGCCGCCGGTGGGTGCCTCCGACCCCGGGAGCCCCTTCGTCGAGTCGCCTGGCGACCCCTTCAGCGAGGCACACCCCGCCGACGAGGCCGAGCCGGTCGAGCCGGTCGAGCCGGTCGAGCCGGTCGAGCCGGTCGAGCCGGTCGCGGAGGCCCCCGAGCTTGTCGAGCCGGTCGAGCAGATGGAGCCGGAGCCCGAGCCCGAGCCGGCGGCAGAGGCACCCGAGCTCGTCGAGCCGGTCGACCCGGCGGAGTCCGACCCGGTGCCCGAGGCGACCGAGCCCGTGTCCGAGGCGCCCGAGCCGGCGTCCGAGGCGCCCGAGCTGGTCCACGAACCAGCCGTCGAGGAGGTCGAGCCGATGGAGCCGATGGAACCGACCGAGCCCGTGGCAACCGAGGAGCCCCTCGAGGTGCCGTCGCCAATCGTGCCCCCCGCGGCACGAGGGCCGGTCTTCGACGAGGACCACCCCGCCATCGAGCTGACCGAGCCGGACCTGACCGAGTCGCTCGATGCCCCCGAGCTCTACGTGACCGAGGCCGCCTCCCGGGAGGACCGACCCCCGGCCCTGCTCACCGTCGACAGCGTGCCCGGCGCCACGATCGCCCAGGCGGTCGATGTCGTGACGGCGGTGGCGTCGGCGGCCAACGAGGTCGAGATCGCCGAGGCCCTCCACCGCACGATGGCCCAGCTGCGGGAGCGGGCCGCCCAGCTCGGCGGCGAGGCAGTCATCTCGGTGCACACCGAGGTGCAGGAGATCGGCGGGGGCTTCCTCGTCATCGCCTCCGGCACCGCGGTCACCCTGGCCTGACCACCCCGGGCCCGGTCGCGTCGGCCCCGGCCGGCGAGGCCGGGCCCACCCGCGTCAGGCGCCCGACAGGATCTCGTAGCGGGTGGTCCGCTGGGCTGGGACCCGGCCGATGGCCGAAATCGCGTCTTCGAACTCGGCCGGGGTCACCTCCTGGCCGTGGGCCGCACCCGCCGACCGCGTGATGATCTCACCCATGAGGGTGCCCCCGAAGTCGTTGCAGCCTGCCGACAGGAGTCGCTGTCCCCCGCCGATGCCGAGCTTGACCCACGACGCCTGGATGTTGGGAATGAGCCCGTCGAACGCCAGTCGGGCGACGGCGTGGACGAGGACGACCTCGTCCCAGGTCGGACCGGGGCGGCTGCGGCCCCGCAGCCAGATGGGGGCGCCCATGTGGACGAACGGGAGCGGGACGAACTCGGTGAACCCGCCGGTCTCGGCCTGGACCCGGCGGATGACCTCCAGATGGTTGGCCCACGACCGCGGGCCGTCGACGTGGCCGAACATCATCGTCGCCGTGGACCCGAGGCCGAGCCCATGGGCGGTGGCCATCACCCAGGCCCACTCGGCGGTGCGGATCTTGTCGGGGCAGAGGTGGCGTCGCACGTCGTCGTCGAGGATCTCGGCGGCGGTGCCGGGCAACGACCCGAGTCCGGCGTCGCGGAGTTCTTCGAGGAAGGCCGGCACGGTGGTCCCGAGCGTCTCGGCGCCCTGCCAGACCTCGAGGGGGGTGAACCCATGGAGGTGGAGATCGGGGTGGGCGTCCTTGAGTGCCTTGACCACGTCGACGTAGAAGTTGCCGGTGAAGTCGGGATGGATCCCGCCCTGGAGGGTCACCTCGGTGGCGCCTCGCCCGACCGCCTCGGTGGCGGCGGCCACGATCTCGTCGAGGCCCATGAGGTAGGGCTCGCCCCGCAGGTTGAGGCTGCGGGGGCCCTTGGAGAAGGCGCAGAACCCGCACCGGAAGTAGCAGAGGTTCGTGTAGTTGATGTTCCGATTGACGACGTAGGTGACGGTGTCGCCCACCCGCTCGGACCGCATTCGGTCGGCGGCGAGTGCGATTGCCTCGACGTCCCGGCCCCGGGCCGAGAACAGCACCTCGACCTCGTCACGGGTCGGCGGGGTGCCGGCCAGCGACCGCTCCAGCACCGCCGCGACCGGCCGGCTGGCCTCGGTCGGGTCGGTGGGGTCGGCGCCCGAGACCCAGGCGACGTCGGCCCACTGGACGGACAGCCGGCGTGGCGGGACCGGGGGCTCCTCGTCCTTGCCGGGCGCCCAGCCGTGGCGGGGGCGGACGACGCCGCTCCCGTCCACGAGGTTGAGCCAGGCCTCGAAGGCACCGGCGTCGAGTTCGGTGCGGGCGTCGTCGACCGTGACGTCGACGCCCAGCGCGGTCCGCTCGACGAGCGGTACGTCGAGGGCATCCCGGAGCTCGCCGAGGCGCTCGGTGTCCCAGTCGCGCAGCAACAGGTCCTCGGCGCCGGCCGCCACCGCGTCGAGGGCGTCGGCCACCGCGTCGGCGAACACACTGACCCGGGGCCGGGCCGCCAGCCCGGGGAGCCCCGCGATGGCGGCGGCTTGGGCGACCCGCGAGCGGCCGGTGCGCAGGAAACGGGCATCGGTGCGGGCGAGGGCGTCGAGGACGGCCTCGTCGGCGGCGTCGTCGGTGATCGTGAGGCGCCACCCGGCCGGCGGCGCGTCGAGGAGGGGCTCGGCAGCGTCGGGGGTGAGGACCCAGGCATCGGCGGGGGCGGCGGGGTCGGTGGCGACCACGAGCATCCCGCCGTCGTGGGCGGCGGCCACCTCGTCGGCATCCGGCGCCGCGGCCTCGAGTGCCGTCGTCCCCTCCCGTCGGCGGGTGGTGGCGCTCACGGCATGGATGGCCTCGGCGGGCCGCAGCCGAAGGAACGTGACGGGCCGTTGCATCATCGGCGGCACCCTAGGCCCCACCCCCGGGGACCGCCGCGCGCCAACCCTGGGTTGTGAGCGTCGGCCATCGGCCAACCCTGGGTTGTGAGCGGCGGTCTCCGACGCTCACAGCCCACAGAACGAGCCCTATCCGACGGCGACACCGGTCACCGCCGGACTCGCCCAC
>CAZTLW010000020.1:0-24745 GCA_964614585.1 uncultured Acidimicrobiia bacterium
CCCGCCCTCGGTCGATCCCGCCGGGCCGTTCACCGTCCCCGCCGGCGGTGCGCTCGACGAGCAGCTGACCGCCACCGACGTCGACACCGACCCGGGTGACCTGACGTGGGCCATCGTCGGTCTCGCCCCGGTCGGCCTCGAGCTCAGCGCTGGTGGCCGGCTCACCTGGTCGCCGACCAATGCCGACCTCGGCACGACCGACATCGACGTGACCGTGTCGGACGCCTCCTCGACCAGCCCGCCGGCGACGATCGCCATCGAGGTGTCGGGCGTGGACGCCGACGGCGACGGCTTCGTGGCGGGCGAGGACTGCAACGACGCCGACCCCGCCATCAACCCCGACGCCGTCGACATCCCCGGCAACGGCATCGACGAGGACTGCGATGGCGCCGACGCCGCCCCCGAGGTGGACCTGTCGATCGATGCCGGGGTGTTCCGGGTATCGGCCTTCGACACGTCGCCGACCTTCCGGGGTGAGCCCGAACTGATCGAGGTGGTGGTGACCAACGAGGGGCCGCAGGCGCTGCCCGGCAGGGTCGACGTGTTCGTGACGGCGCCCCCGAGTCAGGTGGATGCCTATGACACGGCGGACTGCCTGGCGTTGCCCGAGGGTGCCACGGCCGGGGCTCGCTGCACGGTCGGGCCTCTGGCGCCGGGGGAGTCGGCGACGGTCCTCGCCGGGCTGACGCCGGCGGTGGCGACCGTGATCGACGTCGACGCGGCGATCGTCACCATCCCCGGCGAGCCGGCGTTCGCGGATCCGGACCTGGCCGACAACCAGATGAGCTTCGGGCTCGGCGTCGTCGACCGGACCGCCGACCTCTCGGTCGTCGCCGAGGTGGTCGATGGGGCCGGTACCGACGGTCTCGTGCCGTTCGATGCCGGCCACACCGTTCGCCTCACCGTCGACAACGCCGGGCCCCACCAGGCCGATGCCGCCGTGGCGCTCGAGTGGCCGGTGGGGGCGCTCTCGGTGGTCGATGCACCCGATGGCTGCTCGGTCCTGCCGACGCTCTCGGTGACCTGTGACCTGACCGTGGCACCCGGGGTCTTCCGCACCGTCGACATCGGGTTCGGGCCCCTCGCCGACCTCGCCGCCAATCCGCTGCGTTTCGAGGCGTCGGTGACGGCGACGAACGCAGTGGACCCCGAGGTGGCCAACGACGACGCCGTCCTCGACGTCGAGTTCCGTTCCCGGGCCGTCGACCTGGCCGTCACCGAGGTCGTGCCCCTGACCAACGATGGCGAGACCACGCCGGGGGTGGTGGAGTCCTACGAGGTGCGGTTCGAGAACCTGGGGCCCGACGACTCGGCGGCGCCGGTGCTGGAGCTCCGCTACCAGGATGCCTTCCCGTCGCCGGTCCCGTTCGGCTGCTCGGTGCTGCCGGTGGTGGCGCCGTTCGATGGCGGGCTCACGTGTGACCTCCTGTCGCTCTCGGCGGGTTCCTCCGGGAGCCTGCTGGTCGACCTCTCCTTCTTCGGCCCCAACCCGGGCCCGTCGCTCGTGGAGGCGACGATCGTCGATCCCGCCGATCCGGATCCGAGCAACGACACGGCCTCGGTCGAGACGCTCGTCGTCGACGATTCGCCCGTGGTCGACCTGGCCGTCACCGAGGTCGTGCCCCTGACCAACGATGGCGAGACGACGCCCGGGACGCCGGAGTCCTACGAGGTGCGGTTCGAGAACCTCGGGCCCGACGACTCGGCGGCGCCGGTGCTGGAGCTCCGCTACCAAGATGCCTTCCCGTCGCCGGTCCCGTTCGGCTGCTCGGTGCTGCCGGTCGTGGATCCGTTCGATGGCGGGCTCACGTGCGACCTCCTCTCGCTCTCGGCGGGTTCCTCCGGGAGCCTGCTGGTCGACCTCTCCTTCTTCGGCCCCAACCCGGGCCCGTCGCTCGTGGAGGCGACGATCGTCGATCCCGCCGATCCCGAGCCGAACAACGACACGGCCTCGGTCGGAACGCTCGTCCTCGCCGACGGCGATGGGGACGGAATCCCGGATCGCGACGACATCTTCGACGACTCCGTGGTGTTCGTCGGCGACCTCATCGAGCTCTCCGGGTCCGGCTTCGAGCCGCTGGAGCCCGTCCAGGCCTTCCTGTTCAGTGACCCGATCCTGCTCGGGGAGGGCACGGCCGACGGGACCGGGTTCGTCTCGCTGGAGGTCACCATCCCGGCCGACGTGCCGCCCGGACTCCACACGCTCCAACTGCTCGGCACCACCAGCGGTCGGACGCTCGAGTCACCGGTGGAGGTGGTGGCGCCGGTGGACGAAGAGGCCTGCACGATCACCGGCACCGAGGGCCCCGACCTGCTCATCGGCACCTGGGGCGACGACGTGATCTGCGGCCTCGGTGGCAGCGACCTGATCCTCGGTCTGGCCGGCGACGACGTCCTGATCGGCGACGAGGGCCGCGACGTCATCTTCGGTGGCAGCGGCGACGACGTGCTCATCGGCGGTCCCGGGTTCGACCTGCTGCTGGGCGGCCGGGGTACCGACCTCGTGTGCCGGGCGGAGGACTGCCGCTAGCCGAGCGCCGCCACGACCCGGTCGACCAACTCCTGCGTCGACGGTGGCACTAGTCCGTCGTCGGGTGGGACCCCAGCCAAGGCGTCCCGGCCGACGAGCTGACGGAGTTGGTCCCCGTACACCCTCCGCACCCGTGCCGCCGCCAGGGACGCAAGCTCGACCTCACCGATGAGCAGCAGCGTCGGCGTCGCCGTGAGCAGCAGCCGAGCCATGTCGATCTCGCTGCGGCGCGGGAGCACGGCAGCGGCGTCGCGGAGGTGGTCGGCGGCCGCCAGCGGATCCCCGTCGTCGGCGGCCACGTGCGCCAGCAGGAACCGCCCCGAGCACCGCAGCGGTTGTGACCCGATTCGCTCGGCGGCGGCCAGCACCCGGCGCCCCCGCTCGGCGGCGGCCACCAGGTGGCCCTGCCGACGGTAGATGTGCCCGAGGGTCCAGTCGACGTCGCCGAGGAGGGATGGGTCGCCGACGTCCGCGGCGAGTCGCTCGGCCTCGACGGCCAACTCGACGGCGGTCTCGAGGTCGTCGTCGCCGAGCGCCACCGCTGCCAGCTGCGCCCGACACGACGCCGATCCGTGCGCATGCCCGACCTCGTCCAGCAGGTGGCGGGCTTCGGCCAGGCGAGCGGAGCCTTCCTCCCGTTGCCCGGCCGAAACCAGCACCCGACCGAGGTCATGGTCCACCAAGCCGAGTCGTTCCCGATCGTCGGCACGCAGGGCTGCGCGTGCGGCCCGGTCGAGGATCGGCACGGCCTGCTCGGTTCGGTCGTCGAGCCAGGTCAGCCAACCCAGGGTGTTGGCGGCGGCAGCCTCGACGTCCGGCGGCAGCGGTCCGTCGAGTGCCGCCTCCAGCCAGTGGATGCCGGCCTCGACGCGGAAGGTCGAGAACCAGAAGCGCCACATCGACGACACGCCCACCGCCACCGGCTCCCGGTCGCCGGCGGCGATCCGCCGGGACCAGTGGGCCTCGAGGTCGGGGAGCAGGGCCTCGGTCGCGGCGAAGGCCTGCGCCTCCTGCGGGCTGGCGGTCGCCGAGCGAACCTTGACCGTCCAGCGTCCGAGCCACTCGTCGCGGAGGGCCGAACGCCCGTCGTCGATCGCCCCGGCGAGCACGTGGGCGCGCACGGGCGCCAGCAGTCGGTAGACGGCCCGGCCGTCGCTACCCAGTCGACTGATCGCCAAGGAGCCCGACACGACCGACCGGAGCGCCATGAGCCGATCGCCGTCGGCGAGGCCGGGGGTGGTGGCCGCGATTGCCTCGGCGGGCACCCAACCGACGAAGTGGGCCAACGCCCGGAGCACCGTCCGCTCCGGTTCCCCGAGGCGCGCCACCGCCATCGCCACCGGATCGCCGGTGACGACCGGTAGATCGTCACCGAGGCCCACCACCGGCAGCCACCCGGCGATGAGCTCGAGGGCGAACGGGAGCCCGTCGGCCATGCGGGCGACCTCGGCCAGTCGGCCGAGTTGGCGGTCGTCGTCGAGCAGGGCCTGGACGTCCGATGACAGTCGCTCGACGAGGAGTCGGACCGATGGATTCGCCCGGATCTCGGTATCGGGCGCCTCGGCTCGGGGGACCGCCAGCGGAGCGAGCCGTACGACGTGGGCGTACGGAAGCTGCGGCGGCGTCGATGCCGTGACGAGCACTGCGGCGCGACCCCCGGCGATGACCTCCGACAACGTCGAGCCGAGGTCGACGTCGTCGGCATCATCGACGAGCACCAGCCCGGGTGACCGGCCGATCGAGCGGAGTCGCTGCTCGACGTCGACGCCGATGGCCCACGGTGCCGACGACAGCCGGGAGCGAGCCTCGTCGGCCGACGCGACGGTGGCCCCATCGACCCAGTGGCTGCCTGCCGGGTGATCGCCGAGTCGGCGGTGGGCCGCAGCGACGGCGACCGCCGACTTGCCGACCCCGGGCGGTCCGGTGATGACCACGACCCGGCCGGCCGCAAGCGCCGCCTCCACCGCGTCGAGCTCGGCCCCCCGGCCCACCAGACGCACGTCCGGAGGAAGGTTGTGGGCGGGGGCAGGTCGCCGGTCGGGGTCGAGCAGATCGGGGTCGCCGAAGAGCATGCGCTCCTCGAGCGCCCGGATGGCCGGGCCCGGCTCGGTACCGAATCGATCGGCAAGGTCGGCGCGGAGTCGACCGAAGGCCCGCAGGGCCCCGCTGGGGTCCCCGGCTCGGTAGCGAGCAAGCATGAGGAGCTCGATCGGCCGCTCCCGGAGCGGGTCCAGTCTCGTCAGCACTTCGGCCTCGGTGATGGCCTCCTCCGGGCGCCCCAGGTCGAGAAGAGTCTCGACGAAGAGTTGGCGTGCCTGGACGGCCGTCTCGAGGAGTCTGGCGGCATGGGCGACGATGGCGGGACTGTCGGCCACGGCGGCGTACGGCGGGCCATGCCACCGGTCGAGCGCACCCCTGACCATCGCCAGTCGCGAGATCGGGTCCTCGGCCGCCCGGGCGGCGGCCACCTCGCGGACGAATTGGTCGGCGTCGACCGTGACGCCCGGCGCCAGTCGGTAGGCCCCGGCCAGGGTCTCGACCGGGTCGGACGCGCCGGCGTCGCCGAGCGCCCGCCGGAGTTTTGACAGGTGCACCTGGAGGGCCGCTCGGGCCGTCTTCGGGGCGTCGCCATCCCACACCCGGTCGATGAGCTCGTCGGTCCGCAGCGTTCCGGCGGCGGCCAGGTGGGAGAGGATCTCGGCCTGACGCCCGTCGGGCACCGACACCACCGTGGCGTCGGTAGCCACGGCGACGTCACCCAACACCCGCACCATGGTCGCCATGGCGGGGCAGCCTACGGCCGGGTTCCCCCGGGATCCGTGGCCTCAGGCGTTGACCCGCTCCGGCACCCGGCGGGCCAGGCGCACCGCCCCCCACCAGAACAGGCCCTGGGCGATGGCGGCGGCGGTCTGCTCGACCCATTGGGCGGGGATCGTCGACGGGATGGTGGCGGCCGCTCCCGCCAGACCGAGCACGACGACGAGGTTGGCGGCGAACAGCGCGGCCGCCCGCCGTTCGTCCCGACGCAGCGACCAGCGCACCAACACGACGACCACCCACACGTTCCCGACCGTCGCCACCGCCAACAGCGCCGGGAACCAAGCTCGCCCCTCGACGAGGGCGAGCAGCCCGAGACCCAGGGCGATCGTGGCGATCGCCGCAGCCCACCCGACGGTGCCGGCTCGGGTGGTCCTATCTCGGTCGATCGCGGCGGCGGTGGCGAGTCCGCCCGCCGCCACCAGGAAGCCCGGCGCCAGCAGCCAGAAGAGCGCCTGGTCGAGGAGGGGCGGCGCCGTCATCCCGCCGGTGAGGGCGACGAGGAACTTGTAGGTGGGCTTGGTGAGCCCGCCGAGGCCGACCAGCCAGGTGCCCGTCCAGACGAGGAGGCCGGCTCGCTCGTCGAGGCCGGTCGCGAGTCGGGCCAGCACGACGAAGCCGAGGACGGAGAAGACGACCGGGGCCACGTCCCAGGCGGCGAGGGCGACCAGCGGCCAGTCGGGGCTCATGTGTCCCGAGGCGGGCGGTAGCCGGTGGCGCCATCGAGGAGCTCCCGGATCGTGTCGGCGTGGCCGGCGTGGCGGGCCGTCTCCTCGATCATGTGGGCGAGGACCCAGCGAAGGTCGACCACCCGACCGTCGTCGGTCTCACCGACGGTGTCGAGGGGCAGCTCGGCCACGGTCCGGTCGGACGCCGCCCGGGCCTGGGCGTAGAGGGCGAGCACCGACTCGATGGTGTCGGTGGCCAGGGGGGCGAACCCGAACCCATCGACCTCGGTCGTCTCGTCATCGGGGACCGGGTGGCCGAACGGGAGTTGGAACCAGCCGTACTCCACCCACGCGAGGTGCTTGGTGACTCCCAGCAGGCTGGTGCCCGATGGGAGCGGGCTCCAGCGGGCCTGCTCCTCGGTGAGGCCCTCGAGCTTCCAGGCCATGACATCCCGGTTCTGGTCGAGGATGCCCAGGAGCACGGCCGTCTCGGAGCCGCCGGCGAGCGGGGGGAGCGGTGGCATCGGCGGAGCGTACGTGGCGGGGGTGGCTGGGGCGAGGCTTCGCAGGGGATCACGGCCCCCCTCCCACTCCGCTTCGCTTCGTGGGGCCCATCCACCCTCCGGGGGGATCTCTTACTTTTGGGCGTCCCCCCGCCAGGGGGGACGGGACCCGCCGGCCGAGGCACGAGGCCGGTGGGAGGGGGGCGGTTCCAGAGAGCGTGGTGACTCGGCTCCCCGGAGGCGCGCAGGTCCCCCCTCCGGGGGGATCTCCCCGCCGGGTCGGCTCCGTATGTCTTGTGTCATGACTCACAAGATCGTTGCCATCGCCGGGAGCACTCGGACCGAATCCCTCCACAAGCAGTTCACCGCTGCGGCGGCCCACGAGGCCGAACGGCTCGGCGCCACTGCCACCGTCGTCGACCTGTCGGACTTCCCGATGCCGCTCTACGACGGTGACCTCGAGGACGCCGAGGGCGTGCCCGAGGCCGCCCACGCCCTCCACGCCCTGTTGGCCGACGCCGACGTCGTGTTCATCGCCTCGCCCGAGTACAACGGCGGCTACACGGCCGTGCTCAAGAACGCCATCGACTGGGTGACCCGGGTCGAGAAGCAGGTGTTCCAGCGGCCGACGGTGCTCGCTGCGGCCAGCCCCGGCAAGGGCGGCGGCACCAAGGGGATGGCAGGCCTCCGGACGACGCTCGAGCACATGAGGGTCCCCGTCGTCGATGAGATCTCCGTGCCGGGGGCCGGCCCGGGGTTCGCCGACCACCCCGTCGTGCGGGCCCTGGTCCGGTCGGCCCTCGAGCAGGCGCTCGACGCCGAGGGCCTCGCCGTCGCCAGCTGAGGTCGGCTGGCGTCACTGGTCCTGGTTCGCCGCCACCGCCCGCAGCGAGGCGTAGAGCCGCGACTCGGGCCACGGACGGGCCGGGAGCGGCAACTCGAGGGCGACGGCCCCGTCGGACGCCGGTCCGGCCTCGGCGCCGAGGCGGGTGAGGAGGTCGATGACCGGTTGGTTGGCCGTCGACACGTACGCCCGGAACCGCTCGATGCCGTTGGCGGCCGCCGCGTCGGCGAGCACCCGCAGCAGCAGGCCGCCGAGACCCCGATGTTGGTACTCGTCGATGACGGCGATCGCCGCCTCGGCGACGGTCGGCTCGTCGGCCACCCGGATGTAGCGGCCGATGCCGATGCCCGCCTGGTCATCGTCCACCAACTCGGCGCCCCAGGCGAAGTGGTCGTCGTAGTCGATCTCGGTGAGGTAGCGCAGGTCGGCGCCCGACAGCGACGCCCGGTTCTGGAGGAAGCGCAGGTAGCGGGACCGCTCCGAGAAGCGCTCCCAGCCCTCGGCGAGGCGGTCACGGTCCTTGGGGGCGATCGGGCGGATGCGCACCGGGGTGCCGTCGGTCAACTCGGTCTCGAAACCCAGCCGTTCGACGAAGTCGTCGATCGACTCCTGCTCCCGTCGCATCCGGGGAGTCTCGCAGGTGGGGCGGTGTGTGCGGCGCCGGTGGGGGTGTCGGACCGAGGGCTGTGAGCGTCGGTTTCCGACGCCCACAACCCAGGGTTGGCGAGGGGGCGACGCCCACAACCCAGGGTTGGCGAGGGGGCGACCCCTCGAGTGCCTCTCGAGACGATCAGCCGAGGCGGCGGTAGGCGAAGGCCATCCCCTGGCGGGCCAGCATGAGGGTGGCCGCCAACAGCAGGACGTCGACGAAGCTGCCGAGCGTCACCCGGTCGCCGAACACGACATCGACGGCCTCGAGGATCAGGAACTTGCTGAGGAACAGGATCGCCCAGACGCCGAACAGGCCGGCGACGAACCGGGCCCGGGTCCCGCCCCGCGCCCAGTCCAGGACCCGTCCTTTGGCGGCGGTGATGAGGTCGAGGAGCACCTTCAGCAGCGCGGCGGTGAGGATCGAGATCGTGAACGAGTCGATGACCTTGGCCTCCGACCACTCGACCCACAGGTTGAGCACCACGACGTAGATGAGGACGTCGACCGCCCACGACAGGAACACCCGCTGGGCGGGGGTCGTGGCGAGCTCCGTGTGCAACCCTTCAGGCACGAGGAGCAGTGTCGCAGGGTCGGTGGGGCCTGGCCGACACGTGTGGCGTCGGCGGGCGATCTCTCGCCGCTCTCTGGCACCGCCCCCCTCCCACCTCGTCGCTGGTGCTCCTCGGCGGGGCCCATCCCCCCTTGCGGGGGGATTTCCTACTCCGTGGTTCCGCGGTTCCGGTCCTACTCAGGCGTCAGGTCGCCCAACGCGTCGATCACCCGGTCTCGGTCGGGTTCGGGGAGGGTGGCGGCGGTGCGGATGAGGGCGCCGGCCTGTTCCTCCAGCAGGCCTCGGCGGCGGGTCTCGGGCTCGGTGGCGGGGGCGAGGTCGGCCAGCAGGTGCGCCAGCGCCTCGAGCACCTCGGGCTGGCCGGCGGCGAACAGTCGGATCTCGCGCAGCGCCACCCGCACGAAGTCGGCGTCGGTGGGGCGTTGGGGCTCGAAGAGGCGGCGGCCGTCCTCGCCCTGGTACACCCGAGGCGGCAGCTCGCGGGTCAGCACCTCCCACAGGGGGCCGGTCAGGTGGCGGACCACCGTCACCGCCGTCGTCGGGTCGTTGATGCCCGGCGACAGGGCCCGCAGGGCGACGTCGACCAGCAGGCGGATCCCATACAGGGGGTCCTGGTCGAGCGTGCGGGACGAGCCGACGACGATGGCGTCGCGCACCAACTTTATGGTCGCCTCGTCATCGAGGCCGTCCGACCACACGGTGGCGATCGGGCCGCCCTCCAGGATCAGCGAGCCCACCGACGTGTCGAGCCGGACCAGCGTGCCCGCCGGGAGTCGGTCCAGGAGCCAGTCCCGATCGATGGAGCGCAGCCAGCCCCGGCGGTCGGCCCTGACGGTCACCGACTCGGATTCCGGCAGTTCTAGGTCGCCGGGGTCGAGGGCCGACTCCTCGGGGTGGTAGCGGCGGATGGCGGCGAGGGTCTGGTCGGTGAGGCGGCGGATGATGGCGTCGGCCCGCAGCGTGCGCACGACGTGGTCGATGTACACGACGATGACCAGGAAGGCGACGATGCCGAGCACCAGCCCCACGGTCACCGTCATACGCGGCGAGGCCCCGAGGGATCCATCGGCGGGGTCCTCGACCGAGGCGAGGGCGATGAGGGCGAACGTGAACGTCCCCGCCACCAACCCGATCACCGTCTGCTGGAGGCCATCGCGCATGTAGCCCTGGATGACCCGCGGCGAGTAGGTCGACGAGGCGAGCTGGACGGCCACCGCCGTCAGGGCGAACACGATGCCGGCCACGGTGGCGGTGGCGCCGGCGACCGTGGTCAGCACCGCCCGGGCACTGCCGACCGACGCCTGGATCAGGAACCTCGACCAGGGCTCGGCGATGGGCTCGAGGTCGACCTGGATCGCGGCCCACGCCAGGGCGCCGGCGGCGAGCACCACGACCGCCGGGAGCACGAGCAAGCCCTCGCGGGCGCGCTCCCACAGGTTGGCGACTCGTTCGACCATGTCCCGAGGCTACGTCCGTGCGTGTCGCACCCGGCTGCCACGCTGGCGGAGCACGGCCTCGAGGAGGGGAACGGAGGGTGTGTGTATGCTGTGTGTATGGCTCGGGTCAACGTCTATCTCCCCGAGGACCTCGCCGCCGAGGCGCGTGAGGCAGGCCTCAACGTGTCGGCGCTGACCCAGGCGGCGATCCGCGAGGAGTTGGCGCGGCGGGGCGCCGAAGCGTGGTGGGAGGACCTGCGCGACTTCCATCGGAGGAACCCGCACCCCCCCATTCCTCGTGACGTCATCCTGGCGGCACTCGACGAAGCCCGAGAGGAGCTGTGGGGTGAGTAACGCGGTCGTGCTCGACGCGTCGGTCGCCGTGGAGCTCCTCTTGGAGGATCCAGGGGCGGCCCCGGTGCCCGATTGGCTGGGCGGATCGATCGCACCGTCACACTTCGACCTGGAGGTGCTGTCCGCACTCGGGCGAATGCACCGCGATGGGACGCTCGCCGCCGACATCGTGGCGGGGCACCTCGACGGTCTTGCGGGGCTGCCCGTGGAGCGACGTCCCATCACCGATCTGCTCGGTGAGGCGTGGCGCCTGCGCAACAACCTCAGTCTGGCGGATGCCCTGTATGTGGCCCTCGCCGAATCGCTCGGCCTTCCATTGCTGACGGCCGACGCCCGGCTCGCGGCGGCCTACGACGGGGCGGAGTTGGTACGGGCGTAGGTCTCGCCGTCAGCGGCGGACGTCGAAGCCGACCATGCGGGGCACCACCTCGGCGTCGGCCACCTCGACGTCGGCCACGTGGGCGTCGGGTGGACCCTCCCAGAGCCAGGCTACGAACTCGTCGAGGCTTTCGGGGTCGCCCTGGGCGAAGGCCTCGACGGTGCCGTCGGGCCGGTTCCGCACCCACCCCGACACCCCGAGCGCCTGGGCCACCCGCCGGGCCGAGGCCCGGAAGAAGACGCCCTGCACCCGGCCGGACACGACGGCGGTGATGGCCCGGTCGGTCATGGCACGGCGACGACGTCGACGAGGCCGTCGAGGCCTGCGAAGTCGTCAGGGTTGCGGGTGAAAAGCGGGAGGCCCTCGGCGACGGCGGTGGCGGCGATGAGCAAGTCGACGGCGCGTGCCCCCCGAGGTTTGCGGCCGGCGTCGGCGACCGCGGCGCAGACGAGCCCGTAGGCCCGAGCCGCCGCCGTGCCGAACGGGATCGGGTCGAGGGCGGCCTCGGCTCGCTGGAGGCGGTCCTGGCGGCGGGCGGCCTCGGCCCGGTCGGCGGTGGCGTGGGGGCCGGCCGCCAACTCGGCCATGGTGATGGCGCAGATCGAGATGGCGGCGGGCAGGTCGCCGGGATCCAGGCGCTCGAGGTCGACGACCACCGACGTGTCGACGAGGCCGTGGGGATGGTCAGCCACGCGGCGCCGGGTCCTGGTCGACGAGGGCATCGAGGTCGGCGCGGAGCCGTGGGTAGTCGATCGGTGGGGCACCCCTGAACAACGCAATGGCGGCTCCCGCCGGGATGGCCCGACGGCGCCGCAGTGGTCTGAGCTCACCGACCGGGTCGCCATTGCGGGTCACCACGAACCACTCGCCATCGTCGAGGGCTCGCATGATGGCTCCGCTCTCGTTGCGGAGCTCGCGCTGGGTGATCTCACGCACGGCACAATCGTAGCACGGTGTGCTACGGACTGGACGGGAGGGCGTCATCGGACCCCAACCGTGCCCCGGATCCGGCGGCGGCACAGAGGGGGTCGGTCGGCGGCCACCACAACGCTCGTGGCTACGGCGCCACGACCGAAGTGCCGCCGGCCGGCTCGGCCGCGAACCCGCTGCCCGGCAGGTCGGTCGCCTCCCCGAAGGCGGCCACGGCCCGCTCGAGCACGGCCTTGGCCCGGTCGGCGGGGGCGAGCGCCACCACCGACCCACCGAAGCCGGCCCCGGTCAGGCGGGCCCCGAGGGCACCGGCTCCCTCGGCGGCGGCGACCATGGCGTCGAGCGCCTCGGTGGACACCTCGTAGTCGTCGCGCAGGCTTCGGTGACTGGTGGTGAACCACCGCCCGGCGGCGGCGAGGTCGCCCGCCTCGAAGGCCGCCACCACGCCCCGGACCGCCTCGTTCTCGGTCAGCACGTGGCGGGCCCGGGCGCGCTCGGGCATCGGCAGCGAATCGATGCGACGCGGGTCGGCGTCCCGCAGCGACGTCACCCCGAGCATCGCCGCGGCCGACCGGCACTCGGACCGGCGAGCGTTGTACGCCGAGTTGACGAGGCCCCGGCGGGTCGACGTGTCCAACACCAGCACCGCCACGCCCTCGGGCAGCGGCACGTGGCGCACCGAGCGGTCGGCGAAGTCGATCAGCATGGCGGTGCCCGGCTCGGCCAGCGCCGACGAGAACTGGTCGAGGATGCCGCTCTGCATCCCCACCCACTCGTTCTCGGCGCGCTGGCAGGCCTCGGCCATGGCTCGGGCATCCCATCCGAGCCCGCCGAGTTCGGCGAACACCCGGGCGGTCGCCAGCTCGAGCGCCGCCGACGACGACAGGCCGGCCCCGATCGGCAGGTCGGCGGTGACCAACCCGTCCCACCCGACCAGGCCGTCTTCGAGCACGTGGGCCACGCCCTCGAGGTAGGCGCCCCATCCCCGCCGGGAGGGGTCGAGGTCGTCGAGGTCGAACCGCACGGGATCGGGGTCCGAGGTCGATTCGGCATGCACCACCCGGTCGTCGCGGCGGCGGGCCGCCACCCACACCGCCCGCTCGATCGCCATCGCCAAGGCGAGGCCTTCGTTGTAGTCGGTGTGGTCGCCGATGAGGTTCACGCGGCCGGGGGAGCGGACCACCACCTCGGGGGCGCCGCCGAAGCGGGCGGCGAAGTCGGCGACCAGCCGGTCGGTGATGGCGGCGGTGGACATGGGTGGGAAGATACGCCCATGGCCCCGCCCCCCATCGACGCCGACGACGTCCGCCCCGTCCCGGGTGGCTGGCTCGCCAGCGGCACCCAGGTCGTGGTCGCCCACGGCCACCCCGACGGCGCCTTCCTGCGCCACGGCTGGCAGTCGTGGTCGATGGTCGGTTGGGAGCGGCTCGCCGACCCGCCGCTGCGGATCCGCACGCCCGGCCTCCACCGCCAGGCCGACGACCCCGCCACCGAGGCCGAGGCGGGCCACGTCGGCAGCTGGGTCGGGGCCGTCGAGGGGGACGACGGCGACGGGGTGCTGGTGGGGGCCCTCGGCGTCGACGCCCGGGTCCACGCCGACGGGTCCAGCCTGGCGGGGGTGGCGGCGGCACCGGTCGACTGGTTCGTCGCCACCGGTGACGTCGACGTCGCCCTCGAGGCCTACGCCCGCCTGCTCGGGGAGCGGCTCGGGGCCCACATGCCGCCCACGCAGGCGGTGTGGTGCACGTGGTACTCCCAGGGCCGGGACCTCGATGCCCGCCGTCTCGACGCGCTCGTCGACGAGGTCGCCGACCTCCCCGTCGACCTGTTCCTCGTCGACGACGGATGGGAGCGGGGGATCGGCGACTGGCGCCCCCACGCCGGGTTCGCCGACGGCATGGCGGTGGTCGCCGATCGGATCCGGGCGGCCGGACTGGCGCCTGGCCTGTGGCTGGCGCCGTTCGCGGTCGAGGCGGCCGAGGCCCCGAACTGGGACGGCCTGCTCGTCTCCGACGACGACGGCGTCCCGGTGCTTGCCGGCCACAACTGGGACAGCACCTACGTCGGCGTCGACCTGACCCATCCCGATGCCCTCGCCCGGGTGGTGACGTCGGTCACCGATGCCGTGGACTGGGGGTTCACCCACCTCAAGCTGGATTTCCTGTTCGCCGGCGCCATCCCCGGCCGCCGCCACCGACCCGGCGCCCCGGAGGCGGTCTACCGGGATGCCGTCCAGGCCATCCGGGCGGCGGTGGGCGACGACGTCCACCTCGCCGCCTGCGGGGCCCCGATCGTGCCGTCGGTGGGCGTGTTCGACTCGATCCGGGTCGGCCCCGACGTCGCCCCGTACTGGGAGGCGCCGTGGTACCCCGAGGTCCTCGACTACTCGTCGCCGGGGATGCGCCGGGCCATCGCCACCACCCTCGCCCGGCTGTGGCTGGCGCCGGTCATCGGCGTCGACCCCGACGTCGCCTATGTGCGGTCCCGGGACAACCTCCTCACCGAACACCAGATGCGCCTCCACCGGGACCTGTGCCACATCACGGACATGCCCGCCACCTCCGACCCACCCGGGTGGCTATCCGACGAGGAACTCGGACGGCTGGTGTCGTTCCTGTCGTCGCGTCCCGATGTCGAGCGGCTGGGCCGGCACCACTTCCGGGTGGAGGGCCGGGAGGTCGACTACCGCGAGGTGGTGGAGGGCGCGTTCGAGGGGACGTAGCCGCCCCCCTCCCACCGGCCTCCTGCGTCGGCCGGCGGGGCCCATCCCCCCTGCGGGGGGATTTCTCTATGCGAGGAGATCCCCCCGGAGGGGGGATGGGACCCACGAGCGAAGCGAGTGGGAGGGGGGAGCCGCATCGCCTTCGATCACCCGAACCAGATCGGGTCGGCGGTCGGATCCTCGACCAGCCGCGTGATCTCGGCCACGACGTCGTCGAGTTGCACGAACACCGAACGGTTCTCGATGCGCATGACCCGCAGGCCCCATCGTCGGAGGTCGGCGTCGCGCGTCCGGTCGCCGTACCAGCGCGACCCATGGCCATCGCCGTCGACCTCAACGACCAGGCTGGCCGATCGGCTCACGAAGTCGACCACGTACGGCCCGATGGGCTCCTGACGCCGGAAGCGTGCGCCGAGTGTCCCGCGGCGCAACCGGGACCACAGGACGGACTCGGCCTGCGTCATCTCCCGACGCAGGCGCCGGGCGGTCGTCGGCTCGGGCTGGTAGTGGTGTCGCACGAGCGGACCGTGTCAGCCGGGTGCGACAGGCCAAGAGAAGAGATCCCCCCTACCGGGGGATTTCCTACGTCGTCGCCACCATCCCCCGGCCGTGTTCGTCGCGGGTCCAGCGGCGGCCGGTGGCCAACTCGACGCAGCGGTAGGCGCCGTCGTAGATGCCGATCGACTTGTTGGCGACGATGGCGTGGCAGTACATGTCGAGGAGGTCGTCCTCGCGGGTGAGGAGGTCGATCGCCTGCAGGGTCTCGGGGATCGTGCGGGTCTCGACGGTGCCGTCGCCCAGCTCGGCGCTGCGGATCGCCCCCCAGGCCTCGTGGCCGCCGACCCGCTCGTTGAAGATCTTCGGGATCGGGTAGAAGGCCAGCTCCGAGGGCTTGGTGATCATCACGTCGGTCACGCGCATGAGCAGGTTGGTCGCGTAGACGGCGTGGAAGATGTTGTCGTGGAGGAAGACGTGGATGCCCGTGGCGGTGCCCTCGCCGATCTCGTCGACGAACGCCTTCGTGTCCTCCCAGTCGGTGTGGGCCACCACCTCGGTCCGGCCCCCGATTCGGTCGGCCAGCCAGTCCCAGTTCTCGGCGTGGTCGCCGAGGTTCACGAAGAGGGTCAGGACGCCGGCCTCGGCGAGGGGGATGCAGTGCTCGATGATCGCCGCGAACAGCTCCCGCTGGGCGCCGGCCCCGCCCATGGTCAGCATCAACCGGCGGGGCTCGCCGCCCGTCATCCGGGCGAGCCGGGCCTGTGTGTCGACTTCGATGTGCTCCACCAGCTCGTGGTCGACGTGGTGGCCGACCCAGTGGATGGCGTCGGCAGGGGTGGGCTCGAGGATGCGGCCCTGCTCGTCGAAGCCCCGCATCGCCCGGAACCCGTAGTAGCCCGACGGTGACTGCACCCCGTGCTGGGCGCCTTCGATGAGCTGGAAGGACATCGGCCAGTTGTCGAACATCATGTTCACGACGCCGGTCATGTCGCCGGCGACGGCCCCCATGGCGTTCCACATGTGCGATGCCAGCAGCGGCATGTCCGAGGGCAGCGCCCGGTGGAGGGGGGCGAACAACTCGCTCATCCGGTAGTCGCGGGCGTTGGCCTTGATGAACCGCCACGGCCAGCCGATGGCGTACCGATTGAGGGCCCAGTTCAGACCCGGCAGGGTGCGGTCGCCGGTGGTGACCGACTCCCACACGAACCGGTTGAAGAGCCCCGACCGCTGCGAGAGGCGGGAGTACTTCGAGTAGTTGGTGTTCCACCAGCCGATGACGTCGGAGGTGGTGCCGGGGATCGACAGCAGGTCGAGCCACAGGGGCGTCAGCCCCATGGCGGCGGCCGCCGAGGCGCCGGCCATGGCGATGCGGTAGTGGCCGAAGCCCATCCGCACCGTCGCCACGAGGATCTCGTCGGGCCCGCCGATCGGCTCGCCCTCGTCGGAGCGGACCACGTCGCGCAGCCCCCAGCCGGTGTCGGGCAGGCGGGTGTTCGGCACCGACGACAGCGTGTAGGTCTCGTCCCGGTCGATGTCGAACCGATCGACGAAGTCCTGCTGCCATGCCAGGGCCCGCCGTTCCTGGGCGGCGGTCAGCGGGTTGCCGAAGAGCGAGAAGGGACGGGCCACGGGGGTGCCTCCGGATGCGGTGTGGCCCGGGACGATATCCGGTGCGACGAGGGGGCGTTGGCGCCACCGGTGGTGCCGCGATGCGTAGTCTCATTCGGCACGGGACGGCGTTGGGCGATGGCGCCCATACCGGAGCCATGACGACGCCCTCCCGGGAGGAAAGGACACGAATCGTGATCAAGCGATTGCTGCTGATGCTGTTGGCATTGGCCATGGTCGCCGCCGCCTGCGGCGGGGACGATGGGGACACCGACACGACGGAGGGTGCGACCGACACCACCGTGTCAGACGGGGACGGTGGCGAGGGCGGCGACGCCGACCTCCGTTGGCGGACCCGGCCGGACAACGAGGAGGAGGCCAACGTCTACGCGGGCATCTCCGATGACCTCGAGGGCGAACTGGGACTCACGCTGCAGTACGAGCCGGGCGGCACCGAGACGGCCGGCTACCAGCAGAACCTGCTGACCGAGTTGTCGGCGGGCACGGCACCGGACGTGTTCTGGTTGCCGGGCACCGACATCGCCGACTTCGCGACCCGCGGCGTGATCCTCGACCTGCGTGAACTGGCCGACGCCAGCGACCACGATGACGAGGACTTCTACGCCGGCCCGATGTTCCACCTGACGTTCAACCCGGACACGGGCAACACGGGTGAGACCCTCTGGGGCCTGCCCCGCGACGTCTCGACCTTCGGCCTCTACATGAACCTCGACCTCATCGAGGAGGCGGGCGTCGAGGATCCCCGTGAGCTCGCCGACGCCGGCGACTGGAACTGGGACACGTTCCGGACCGTCGTCGACGGGATCGGTGCCCTGGGCGGCGAGGTGGTCGGATACGGCCAGTCGTCGTGGTGGGGTCCGTACGGGTACTGGATCGAGGCCGCCGGTGGCTCGTTCTTCAACGAGGACCGCACGGCGTGTGGTCTGGACACCGAGGAGTCGGTGGCCGGGCTCGAGGCACTCGCCGACCTGTACGCCAACAGCTCGGTCGTGCCGTGGGGCGAGGACCCCGAGGCCCCGTTCCGGGCCGGCAACGTCGGCATGTTCCAGAACGGTCGCTGGGCGACGCCGGGCATCCGGACCGTCGACTTCAACTGGGACGTCGTGAAGCTCCCCGACGGCCCGGGCGGCCCCTCGAACTGGCTGTTCTGGGGTGCCTACGTGGTCAACGCGGACACCGAGGACCCGGAGGCGGCCTGGTCGCTCGTCGAGGCCCTCACCACCGCCGAGGTGCAGGCCCAGGTGGCCGAGCTGGGCGCCAACGTCCCGAGCCGGGTGAGCGAGGAGGCGCTCGACGCGTTCCTCACCTTCACCCCGCCCGAGAACAACCAGGCGTTCCTCGACGGCCTGTCGGAGGACCCCGCCACCGAAGGCCCGCTGTGGGCCGGGAGCTGGCCGGAGTTCGTCTCCATCATGGACGCCGAGGTCGGCGCCGTGGTGACGGGCAGCACGTCGATCGACGACTACGCAGCCACCATCTGCGACCTGACGGCGGACGCCTTCTCGGGCTGACGCCACCGGACCCGGGGCCGGGCGATCGCCCGGCCCCGGGCCCAGTCCGGGACGCACCATGGCTGCCACCACCCCGAGCGCCTTCGCCGGCGACGACCGGCCAACCTGGCTGTGGCCCCTGGCCGGCTGGCAGGCGATCTACGCGCTGGCCGCGATCGCCGGTGCCGTCGTCGTCGCCACCGGTGACGTCTTCGAGGGCACGACTCGGATCGTCGCCGCCGTCATCCTCGGTCTCGTCGGTGTCGCCTCCGGCGCCGCGACCTGGTGGATCGCCCGGCTCGACCACCGGGGACGGCTGACCTCCTTCGTCCTCCATCTCCTGCTCATCACGCTCGCCTCGTTCTTCCTGCTGCAGGAGCTCAACGTCTTCAACGGCCTCGACGGGCTCGGGGCCCGCTTCAACCAGGGCCTGCCCTATCTCGGGGTGGCGATCATCGGCTGGGTCATGAACGGCTGGGCCCAGGGCACGGGCCCGTGGGCCCGGTGGCTCGGCCTCGCCGCCAAGGTCCTCATGTTCGGCGGCTTCGCCGCCATGCTCGTGGCGGTCGGCCTCTTCCAGGGCCTCTGGGCCTTCGTCACCGGCATCGCGGCGATCCCCGCCTTCCTCTACCTGCTGCTGTTGGCCCTCGCCATCTTCTGGATGGTCATCCTGCGATCGGGCACGGCGACCCGGGCGTTCGAGACGCCGTCCACCGGGCTCGACACCATGGACGGCATCCTCTTCGTGTCGCCCAACATCCTCGGCTTCCTCGCCTTCCTCGCCGGCCCGCTCGTCGTGTCGCTGTTCATCTCCCTGACCGACTGGGACGGGCTGCAGACCGCCAACTTCATCGGCCTCCAGAACTACGTCGAGCTCTTCGGGGACCCGTTCTTCCTGCGGTCGCTGACCAACATCGCCTACTTCTCGGTCCTCGCGATCCCGCTCTCGATCTTCCCGGCGATCGCCCTCGCCACCGCCCTCAACATGAAGCTCCCGGGGATGAAGGTCTTCCGGGCGCTCTACTTCCTGCCGTCCGTCGCCGGGGTGGTCGGCGTCGCCCTCATCTGGAAGCAGCTCTTCAACGCCACGGTCGGCTACATCAACTTCGCCATCGTCGTGGTCACCGACTGGATCAACCTGCTGCCCTTCTTCGACCTCACCGCTCCCCAACCACAGTGGCTCTCCAACCCGTCGACGGCCATGCTCTCGATGGTCATCGTGTTCGTGTTCGGAACCCTCGGGTTCAACACGGTCCTGTTCCTCGCCGGGCTCCAGGGCGTCCCCCAGTCGCTCTACGAGGCGGCGGAGATCGACGGGGCGGGCACCTGGCGGAAGTTCCGCGCCATCACCATCCCGTCGCTGGCCCCGACCACGGCGTTCGTGACCATCACCACCACGATCCTCGCCCTGCAGTTGTTCAACGAGCCGTTCATCCTGAACGCCCCGCAGCTGTCGCCGAACGGGCCCGACAATGCCACGCTGACGCCGGTCATCTACCTGTACCAGAACGGCTTCGAGCGCTTCGACCAGGGCTACGCGTCGGCCATCGGGTGGGTGCTCTTCCTCATCATCTTCCTCATCACGATCATCTACTTCCGCACCCAGGGCGACGAGGGGGTGCTGTCGAAATGAGCGACCAGGCCCAGGCCGTCCGGGATCGCCGTCGGCGGCGCCGTCGCAGCGCCATCGGGAAGGCAGTGATCTACGTCGTGCTCTCGGTGTTCGCCCTGCTCATGGTGTTCCCCTTCGTCTACATGGCGGCATCCGCGCTCAAGACGCCGGCCGACACCTTCCGCTACCCACCCCGGGTGCTGCCCCGCGAGCCCATCGTCCGCGAGGTCGACGGCGAGGAGCTGCCGGTGTTCGCCCTCCCCATCGATGGCGAGGACACCGAGGTGGTGCTCGTCGAGTCGGGCATCCCTGCGGGGGTCTTCGTCGACCCGGCCGACCCGGCCGACGAGCTCGCCTGGCCCCTCGAGCTGGCGTCCGCCACCGGGGCGAGCGTCGACGTGGACGGCGTCGAGCTCCCGATCTACGAGGTGCAGCTCGGGGATGGCACCACCGGGCTGGCGCTGGCCCGCAACACCTCGGTCGGCCGGTTCGAGGTGCCCGACGGGGAAGGGGCCACCTATGCCGTGGTCCGCACCGCCCCGGCCGCCGAGCGGATCAGCGCCGAGTGGCAGAACTTCTCGTTGGTGCTCGAGCGACCGGCGATGGAGCGGGCGTTGTCGAACACGATCCTCGTCACGAGCCTCGTGGTCATTGGCATCCTGTTCACGTCGATCATGGGTGGCTACGCGTTCGCCCGCATCCGGTTCCCGGGTCGCGACGCGATCTTCTTCGCCTACCTGGGCTCGATCATGATCCCGTTCATCGTGGTGCTGGTGCCGCTGTTCCAGTTCATGGTGGCCCTGGACTGGGTCGACAGCCTCGGGGTGCTCGTGTGGCCGTTCCTCTTCAACGCCTACGGCACGTTCCTCATGCGCCAGTTCTTCGCCGGCATTCCCAACGAGCTCGACGAGAGCGCGGTCATCGACGGGGCGACGCGCTGGACGATCCTCTGGCGGATCTACGTGCCGCTGTCGTGGCCGGCGATCGCCACCCTCGGCACGTTCTCGTTCCTCTACGCCTGGAACTCGTTCGTGTGGCCGCTCGTGGCCATCAACACGGCCAACACCGAGTCCTACGTCCTCACCATCGCCCTGCGACAGCTCGGCGGCCAGGCGGTGGAGAGCCCGAACCTGATCTTCGCCGGCATCGTCATCGCGGTGGTCGTCCCGATCTCGATCTTCGTGGCGGCCCAGCGGTACTTCGTCGAGAACGTGGCCACCTCGGGCATCAAGTGACCCCCGCCGACCTGCCCGCCACCCCGCACCGGCGGTACGACCCGCTGGGCGACCGCTGGGTGCTGGTGTCGGCGCATCGCACCGCCCGACCCTGGCAGGGCGCCGAGGACCGACCGTCGACCGAGCCGGTGCCCAGCCACGACCCCGACTGCTACCTGTGCCCCGGCAACACCCGGGCGAGCGGGGAGACGAACCCCGACTACGCAGGGACGTTCGCGTTCACCAACGACTACCCGGCCCTCCTCCCCGACGCCGACGCCACCGGGGTCGACGACGGGCTGTTCCGGGCCGAACCCCAGCGGGGGACGTGTCGGGTGATCTGCTTCTCGCCCGACCATGCCACCCACCTCGCCCACATGGACCCCGCCGGCGTGCGGGCGGTCGTCGACCTGTGGGCCGACGAGACCGCGCGATTGGGCGAGCGGTGGCGCTGGGTGCAGGTGTTCGAGAACCGGGGCCAGATGATGGGAGCCTCCAACCCCCACCCACACGGCCAGATCTGGGCGGGGGAGGCGCTGCCCGAGGACCCCGCCGCCGAGGACGCCTCCCAGGCCCGCCACCTCGCCGCCCACGGCACCCGACTGCTGGCCGACTACGCCGCCGCCGAGGCAGGTGGGCCCCGGGAGGTGCTGGCCGACGACGACTGGCTGGTGGTGGTCCCGTTCTGGGCGGTGTGGCCGTTCGAGACGCTGGTGCTGCCCCGCTTCGAGGTGCGACGGCTGCCCGACCTCGCCCCGGAGCGGCGGGACTCGCTGGCGGCGATGGTGGGTCGGTTGATCCGCACCTACGACCGGGTGTTCGACAGCCCGTTCCCCTACTCGATGGGCTGGCACGGCGCCCCCTTCGACGGCACCGCCGGCGAGCAGTGGACGCTCCACGCCCACTTCTACCCGCCGCTGCTTCGCTCGGCCTCGGTGCGCAAGTTCATGGTGGGCTACGAGTTGCTGGCCGAGGCCCAGCGGGACCTCACCGCCGAGGCCGCCGCCGACCGCCTGCGCTCACTCGTCGACTGACGGTTCCCAGACGGCGCCCGAGCTGTCGGGCAGGGCGACGACGTCGATGCCCTCGTCGATGCAGAGCTCGAGCAGGTGCCGGTCGCTGGAGGCCACCCACGTTCGGCGGACCAGGCCGGTCGCGGCGACGACGCAGTCGGCCATGCTCACCGGGCGCCGGCGCCGGTGGTAGTGGCCGGCCCGCAGCGCCCCGGCTTCGACGGCGATGGCCGGCGTCAGTGCGTGGATCGGCAACCCAAGCGACGCGATCCCCACGACTGCCGCGGCGGGCGTCGCTCCGGCAGTGCGAACCAGGTGGTCGATCGCCTCGGCCAGTCCCACCGACGTGAAGTCCACCCGTCGGGCTCGCACCAGGCCGGCCACCGGCTCGGCGCCGGGCTCGTCACGGAGGAGTGCGAGGACACCCGAGGCGTCAATCACGCCCATGCTTCCGCTCCTCGGCGAGCGCCTCCTCCTCGCGGTACTGCCGCCGCATCTCGTCGACCGTGGGCCCCCGGCCGGCGTACTTCCCCCGCAACGCCGCCACCGGGTCGTCGTGGGCGGGCCCGATGACGACGTGGTCACCGAGGTCGACCACCACGACCCGGTCGACGTCCCACCGCGCCCGGACCTCGGCGGGGATCGAGACCTGGCCGTTGCGGGAGACCTTCATGACGTACTGCATGGTGAGCATTGTATGGCGGCTTCCGTTCGTTGTATGACGGGTTTCCTGGCTCCACGATGTCATGTCGGTGTGACAGCCCTCGGTAGCGTTCCATCGAGACCACGAAGGGACCGTCCATGCCCACGCCCCACATCGCCGCCGAGCCCGGCGACTTCGCCGACGCCGTCCTGCTGCCCGGCGACCCGTTGCGGGCCAAGTACATCGCCGAGAACTTCCTCGAGCACCCGAGGGAGGTCACCTCGGTGCGGAACATGCTGGGGTACACCGGCGAGCACGCCGGGATGGCGGTCTCGGTCATGGGGACCGGGATGGGCATCCCGTCGGCGTCGATCTACGCCACCGAGCTCGTGGAGGAATACGGCGTCGAGAAGCTGGTCCGGGTCGGCTCGTGCGGGGGGATCTCCGCGGGGGTGCGGCTGCGGGACGTGATCGTCGCCACCGGTGCCTGCACCGACTCGGGCGTCAACCGCACCCGCTACCGGGGCTGGGACTTCGCCGCCATCGCCGACTTCGGCCTCGCCCGGGCCGCCGTCGACGCGGCCACCGAGCTCGACCAGCCGGTGCTGGTCGGCAACGTCCATTCGGCCGACCTGTTCTACAACCCCACCCCCGACCAGTTCGACGTCATGGAGTCGATGGGCGTCCTCGCCGTCGAGATGGAGGCCGCCGGGCTTTACGGCATCGCAGCCGAGAAGGGTGCCCGGGCCCTCGCCATCCTCACCGTGTCGGACCACGTCCGGAGCGGCGAGGCGACCAGCTCGGACGAGCGGGAGCGCACGTTCGACGACATGGTCCGGGTGGCCCTGCGAGCGCTGCACCTGGACGCCGAGCGGTAGGGCGCGCCTTCGGCGGGGTGAACTTCGGTGCCGAAACCAGACTCAGTCTGGTCCTCGCACCGGAGAACGCTCGAACGACCGGTGCAGAACCCTGGGTTGGCGCGGCGGGAGGCCGGCCGACGCCACCCCTCAGGCGCCCATTGCCTCCAGGTGGGCGATCACGGCCGGGAGGTGGACCGACATCGCATCGGCCCGCTCGGCGAGGCGGTACCAGTCGATGGAGCCGTGGCAGGCGATGGCGAGGTGGGCGGCCTCCTCGCGGCTGGCGCGGGTGCCGTCGAGGGCACGCAGGGCCCGGTCCAACATGAGGTCGGTCGACGAGACCACGGGCACGCCGACGTCCATGATCTCGAAGCGTTGGGGGGCCTTGAGCAGGTCACCGAGCGGGGCGTCGACGACGAACCGCAGCGTCGACCCGCCTCGGTGGTAGGTGAAGCCGCCGTGTTCGGCCTCGAGACCGGCGTCGGCGAAGCGCTGGCGGTCGGTGTGGCTCAGCGAGCCCAGCAACTCGATCGGGGCCCGCCGTGGCAACCCCGTGTGGATGAAGTGGGCCGCCGAGCCCGTCAAGACCAGCGGATGGGCCGAGAGGCGATTCGCCGCCGCGCCCGCCACCAGGTAGCGGGCGGGACGATCGGGTGCCTCGGCGATGGCCCGGCCCAGCAACTCCGCCACGGTCGTCGTGAACATCGAACCGTTGACATCGGCATCGTCGGGACCGGCCTGAATCCGAACGTGGCGCCACCCCCACCGCCTCGCTTCCCAAGCGGGCGATGATGGGGCCAATGGAGGCCGAGTTCCGCTTCGAGGGTGAGCAGCCGCCGCCGTCCCCCGGAGGTGGCGGCTCGAGGGGCTGGGTGGTGGCCGCCGCCGTCGCCCTCGTCGTTGGGCTCGGCGCCGTGGCCGTCACCGACTTCGCCCCGCCGCCCGAACCGGAACCCGAGCCGCTGGCCGTCGACGACGTGGAGGGGATCGACACCTGGCGGTGGCGACCCACCGATGGTCCGTCCGGAGAGGTGCTCGGCGGGCCGGGTGGGTTCGTGAGCGTCGCCGGCCTCGCCTCCACCGACGGCGTCGATTGGGCACCGATCGATCGTGCCGGCCGTCCGCTGCCTGCCGAGTTCGGGCCCTGGTGGGCGTCCGAGACGGACGGGGTCACCACCCTCACGGCGTCGACGGCCGACATCGACGTGACCGTCCCCGGGTCGGTGGCCGCCGTCTCGGTGATGGGGGGTCGGATGGTCGCCGTCGGCACCGACGGCGTCTGGAGCGGGTCGATCGTCGACGGGTCGCTCGGGCCGATCGAACCCTCATGGGAGGGGGAGCCAACGATTGCGGCCACCGTCGATCGATTCGTGGCCCTCGT
>CAZTLW010000021.1:0-24473 GCA_964614585.1 uncultured Acidimicrobiia bacterium
GAACTCGCCGGATCTCCTGCTCTTCGTCGCTCTCTGGTACCGCCCCCCTCCCACCTCCGGGGTGTCGGATCGCGCGACAAGCCCGACACCGGCCCCGGGTCCCCTGACCGTCTTGGGAGATCCCCCCGCCGGGGGGATGGGACCCACGGAGCGAAGCGGAGTGGGAGGGGGGAGCCGAGTCGCGTCCGAGAACTCGCCGGATCTCCTGCTCTTCGTCGCTCTCTGGTACCGCCCCCCTCCCACCGGCCTCCAGCGTCGGCCGGCAACCGACCGACGGTCGGCGCACTTCCCCCCTCCGGGGGGATTTCCCCGTTGGCACTGGTCCTCACCATCCGGGACTCGGGGATACTCCCGCTCCCCTCGATCCGATACCGTGTCGGTCAACCCCGGAGGGAGATCCCATGGACCAGTCCCAGTCCCAGTACCCCGAATCCAGCTCTGCCACCGCCGCCCTCGTCCTCGGCATCGTCGGGCTCGTGCTCTGTGGCGGCATCCTGTCGCCGGTCGCCTGGTACATCGGCGCCCAGGAGGAGCGGGCCATCGCCGAGGGCCGTCGCGACCCGTCGGGCCTCCAGACCGCCAAGGCGGGGAAGGTGCTCGGCATCATCGGCACCGTCCTCGTGGCGCTCGGCATCCTCTTCTTCGTCGGCTTCCTGATCCTCGGCGTCGTCGGGACCGCACTCAGCAACTGATGACCGCCCGGCTCGCCCTCCGCTCGGCCGGCTTGCTGGCCGTCGGCGCCGTCGTCGCCGGATCGCTCTCCGACGGCCTCTGCCTGTTCCGGGCCTGCACCGGGCTCGCCTGCCCCGGCTGTGGGATGACCCGGGCGGCGGGGCGGCTGGTCGGCGGTGACGTGGCGGGCTCACTGGTCATGCACCCGCTGCTGCTGCCCCTGCTGGCGGTGGCCGGGATCTGGGGCGTCGAGTGGGCGGTGCGACGACGAACCGGGGGTCGCCCGGTCGTCGGCCCCCGGCTCGGCATCGCCCTCGCGGTGGCGATCCCCGTGGTCTGGCTCCTGCGCCTCGGGCTCGGCCTGCTCCCGCCGGTCTGAATCGCCGGGCCCCCCTGAATCACCGAGCCCCCGGTGGGGGGAACCGGGGGCTCGGGGCTGCGGTGACCGTGGAGACGTCAGGCGGGCTGGCGGTACTGGGAGTCCCCGTACCCGAGGATCATCCAGAAGATCATCGGGAGGAAGATCAGACCGAGGGTGAACCCGACACCGTGGCCGAATGCCCCCGAGATGGCATGGAGGGCGATGATGATCACGACGACGTTCACGAAGGGGATGAAGGCGAGGAACAGCCACCATCCGGGGCGGCCGGCGATCTCGAACATGACCCAGATGTTGTAGAGGGGGATGAGGGCTGCCCAGCCGGGTTTGCCGGCCTTCTCGAAGACCCGCCACATGCCGATGAGCACGAAGACGACCACGGCGATGTAGATCAACCAGGCGACGATGCCGACGCCGTCGGCGTCCTGTTGGGCGAGTGAGATCAGCATGGATGGTGAGCCTACGGGCGGCCCCACACCGACCGGTGGCAATCAGGGCAACGGCGGCAGCTCGCCGTAGAGCCACGCATCGAACAGGTCGTCGAGCTCCGACCCGGCAACCTCCTCGGCGAGGGCGATGAAGTCGGCCGTGGTGGCATTGGCGTGGGCGTACCGGTCGGTCCAGGCCGCGAGGGTGGCGAAGAAGGCCTCGTCGCCGACCTCGGCCCGGAGGGCGTGGAGGGTGAGGGCTCCTCGGTCGTAGACGATGCGGTTGAACAGCTCGTTGGCGGGCGGTTCGCCGGGACCGAACCCGGCATCCGACGCCGCGGTGCGCGCATGGCCCTCGGTGACCGAATCGGCGAGGGGGCGAGCGCCGACGTGGTCGACCCACAGCCACTCGGCGTAGGTGGCGAACCCCTCGTTGAGCCAGATGTCGGACCAGTCGGCGAGGCTGACCGAGTTCCCCACCCACTGGTGGGCGATCTCGTGGGCGACCACGAACCCGCGGACGGCATTGGGGGCGTAGGTGGGCAGGGTCTGGGTCTCGAGGGCTCCCCAGAAGGCCTGGTCGACGACCAGCGCCCCGACCGCGTCGAACGGATACGGGCCGAACAGCTCCTCGAAGAACGCCACCATCTCGACCTGGGAAGCCAACAGCTCCTCGTCGATCGGCAGGCCCACGGTCACGTAGTTGCGCACCTCGTAGCTCGGCCCGTCCCAGGACGACTCGACGAAACGGTCCACGGCGAGGGGCACGAGGTAGGAGGCGACCGGGTGGGCGTGGCGGGACGTCCGCCGCACGACCCCCTCGGGCGCGGGCTCCTCGGACACGAGGCCGCCGGCCGTGGGGATGAAGCCCTCGGGGGCGGTGATCGTCACCTCGTACGTCGCCTTGTCGGACGGGTGGTCGTTGGCCGGCCGCCAGGTCGTCGCCCCGGTCGGCTCGCCCACCGCGAACAGCCCGCTCTCGGTGAGCCCGATGCCCCCCCGACCCGGCAGCGAGGCCGGGAACGGCGGCACCGTGGCCGAGTAGGTGATCGCCACGTCGACGGGCTCTCCCGGAACCAACACCGGGTCGGGGTCGATGCGGAGTTGGCTGCCCGGCTCGAACGGCGCCGCCTCGCCGTCGACCGTGATCGCCGACACGTCGAGGTCGCCGGCGTCCACCACGAACGAGTCGAGGGCCACGAGGGGGTCGAGGGTGAGCACCGCCACGCCCTCGAGTGGGTCGCCGTCGAAGACGGGGCGGACGTCGAGGTCGAGGTCGACGTGGAGCACGTCGTAGCCCTCGTTGCCGAGCAGCGGGAAGAGCGAGTCGCCGAGGCCCGGTCCCGCGTCGATGCCGACGGGCGGGGGCGCGGTGGTCGTGGTGGTCGGGTCGACGGGCGCGGTGGTCGTCGTGGCGTCATCCGGCGCCGCGGTCGCCTCGGTGGCCGTCGGGGACCCTGCCGGTGAACAGGCGGCCAGGACGAGGACCAGGACGAGGACGAGATGGCGGGCGGTGGTGGTGATCTCAGGATCCGTGGGGGGACACCAGATGGACGCTATCGGCGCCGGTCTCGAACCCGGTGAGGTTCTCGATCGTGGTGCGGGCGATGTTCTCGACCGCCTCCTCGGTGAAGAACGCCTGGTGGCTGGTGACGATCACGTTGGGGAACGTCAGCAGCCGGCTCAGGACGTCGTCCTGGATGACCTCGCCCGAGAGGTCCTCGAAGAAGAGGTCGCCCTCCTCCTCGTACACGTCGAGGGCGACCCCGCCCAGCCGCTCGGCCTTGAGCGCCTCCACGACCGCGGCGGCGTTGACGAGCGCCCCTCGGGAGGTGTTGATGAGGATCGCCGTCGACTTCATCTGGGCCAACGCCCCGGGTCCGATGATGTGGCGGGTGTCGGGCGTCAGCGGCGTGTGGAGCGAGATGATGTCCGACCGGCGGCACAGTTCGTCGAGACCCACGTAGGTGCCGCAGAAGTCCTCGGACGGGTACGGGTCGTGGCCGAGGACCTCGCAGCCGAACCCGCCCATGATCTGGGCGAACACCCGGCCGATCGTGCCGGTGCCGATGACGCCGACGGTCTTGTCCACGAGGTCGAAGCCCATGAGCCCGTCGATCGAGAAGTTGCCATCCCGGACCCGGTTCCACGCCCGGTGGGTCTTGCGGTTGAGGGTCAGGAGCAGGGCGACGGCGTGCTCGGCGACCGCATGCGGCGAGTAGGCGGGCACCCGGGCCACCGGCAGGCCGACCTCGGCGGCGGCGTCGAGGTCGACGTGGTTGAAGCCCGCCGAGCGAAGGGCGATGAACCGGACCCCCACGTCGGCGAGGCGCCGGATCACGGGAGCGGAGACATCGTCGTTGACGAAGGGGCAGATGGCGTCGAAGCCCTCGGCCAGCACGGCCGTGCTCTCGGTGAGCCGAGCCTCGAGGAAGCGCAGGTCATGGCGCCCGGCATTGGCCGCGCTCAGGGAGCGCTCGTCGTACCGCTTGGTCGAGAACACCGCCACTCGCATTCAGGTCTCCTCCCGGTCCTTGGTGCTCTCGGGACGGTAGGCGGGATCGGGGACGACGAGCCCGGCTTGCTCGGCCCACTCGGCCACGATCCGGTAGGCCTCGTCCTCGTCGTAGGGGCCGTGTTCGATGCGGTGCTCGGTGAGCATCTCCATGATCTCGCCGACCCGGGGGCCGGGCGGGAGGTCGAGATAGGCCATCACCTGGGTGCCGTCGATGGGGGGCCGGAGACCGGCCAGCTCCTCGGCGGCGGCGAGTTCGTCGATCCGGCGCTCCAACTCGTCGATGCGGCGCTGGATGGCCGCGGCGCGGCGCCGATTGCGGGTCGTCACGTCGCACCGGACCAGTTCGTTGAGATCGTCGAGCAACGGTCCGGCGTCGCGCACGTACCGACGGACGGCCGAGTCGGTCCAGCCCTGGGCGAACGTGTGGGGCCGCATGTGGAGGAACACGAGCCGGCTCACGTCGGCGACCAGGTCCTTGGGATAGCGCAGTGCCTTGAGCCGGGCCCTGGCCATGCGGGCCCCCACGACCTCGTGGTGGTGGAAGGTCACCCCGCCCCCGGGCTCGAACTCCCGGGTGTCCGGCTTGCCGATGTCGTGGAGCAGGGCGGCGAGGCGCAGCCGGAGGTTGTCGGGGCTGGTCTTGGCCGTCACGGCGATCGAGTGGGCGAGCACGTCCTTGTGGTGGTGGATCGGGTCCTGCTCCATCGCCATCGCCGGCAGCTCGGGCAGGAAGTGGTCGGCGAGCCCGGTGCCCACCAGGCCCTCGAGGGCGACGGTGACGTGGTCGCCCATCACGAGCTTGTCGAACTCGTCCCGGATGCGCTCCGCCGACACGATCCGGAGGCGGTCGGCCATCTCGACGACGGCCGCCAGGGTCTCGGCGGTGGGCTCGAAGCCGAGTTGGGAGACGAAGCGGAAGAGCCGGAGCATCCGCAGCGGGTCGTCGGAGAACGAGACCTCGGGCCCGATCGGGGTGCGGAGCACCCCGGCGGCGAGGTCGGGGAGGCCGCCGAAGGGGTCGATCGGCTCGGGGTCGAGCACGCGCAGGGCGATGGCATTGACGGTGAAGTCGCGCCGGGAGAGGTCCTCGGTGATGTCGTCGGAGAACGACACGTGCGGCTTGCGGCTGTCGTCGCGGTAGAGCTCCGATCGGAACGTGGTGATCTCGAGTCGCTCGTCGTCGAGGGCGACGCCGATCGTCCCGAAGGCCTCCCCGACCGTGTAGGTGGAGCCGAGTCCCGCCACGATCTCCTTGATGCGGTCCGGTCGGGCCTCGGTCGTGAAGTCGAGGTCGGGGGCGCGGCGATCCAACAGGGCGTCGCGGACGCTGCCCCCGACCAGGTAGAGGTCGTGGCCGGCGTCGGCGAAGCGCTCGGCCAGTCGCCGGGCCGTCGTCCCGTCACCGATGACACCGCGAAGTCGCTCGGGGATCACGGGCGGCAGGCTAGGGAGGGTTCCGAGGTTCCGCTCGCTGCTCCTAAAGCCGGGGGCCGGACCGACCGATTCCTCCTTCGATCATCGCTCATTGGAGGCGCAGGCTCATGGCCGTCCCCCTCGACGACTTGTTGAAGAAGATGATGGAGGTCCAGGCATCGGACCTCCACCTCAAGGTCGGGTCCCCGCCGGTCATGCGCGTGGACGGCGAGCTCCACCACACGACCCTCCCCACGCTGACGCCCGCCGACACCGAGGCCTACGCCCAGGCGATCTTCACCCAGCGGGCCGCGGTCGAGTTCCGCAACACCGGTGAGGCCGACTTCGCCTACGGCAAGGCATCGCTCGGCCGCTTCCGGGTCAACGCCTACCGCCAGCGGGGATCGGTGAGCCTCGTGCTCCGGCGGGTCCTGCCGGTCACCTTCACGTTCGACGAACTCGCCCTCCCGCCCATCCTCGAGCGCCTCTCCCACGAGCCCCGCGGCCTCGTGCTCGTCACCGGCCCGACGGGCTCGGGCAAGACCACCACGCTCGCGTCGATGCTCGACTACATGAACGCCCAGCGGCGCCTGAACATCATCACGATCGAGGACCCGATCGAGGTGCTCCACCGGGACAAGAACTCGATCGTCTCCCAACGCGAGATCGGGATGGACACGATCGATTTCAACGAGGCGATCCGGCGAGCACTGCGCCAGGACCCCGACGTCCTGCTCATCGGCGAGATGCGCGACCCCGAGACCATGCGAGCCGCGATGCGCGCCGCCGAGACCGGCCACCTCGTGCTCTCGACGATGCACACCATCGACGCACCGGAGACGGTGAACCGCATCCTCGACATGTTCCCGCCCCACCAGGAGCGCCAGATCCGGATGATGCTCGCCGCCACGCTGCGAGCCGTCATCTCCCAGCGCCTCCTCGAGCGGATCGACGGTGGCCGGGTCGTGGCCGCCGAGGTGCTCATCAACAACGGCCGGATCTTCGACCGCATCGTCGACCCCGAGCAGTCGATGAACCTCCTCGAGGTCATGGCCGAGTCGGAGTTCTACGGCATGCAGACCTTCGACCAGGCGATCCTCAAGTTGTTCGAAGCGGGCCAGATCACCTTCCAGACGGCGCTGGCGGCCGCGACCAGCCCCCACGACCTGCGGGTCAAGGCCGAGCAGAAGGGCCTCCTCGCCGTCTGAGCCGGGGCCGAGCCTCTGGCTCGGCATTCACCAGAGCCGCCCGTAGCCTCACCCCCATGCGAGTGAAGGGCGATTGGCCGGGCGAGGTCGGGCTCCGGTCCGGCTGGGGTCGGGCCACCGCCCGACCCTGGAACGAGACCTCGGACGACGCCGCCCTCCGCCTCGTGCGCGGGTCGGCCGCCTTCCTCGCCGAGTGCGCCGTCTGGCTGTGTGACGCCGGGGCCACCCGGGTCCTCACGCCACCACTCGACGTCTCCTCCCAACGGGTGTGGCTGGCCGCCGGGTTCGCGCCTGCCATCGAACTCGACGTGTTCGTCCGCGACCTCCTCCAGCCGGTGCCAGAGCCCACCCGGGAGGTCGTCGTCGGGGACGCCGACGACTGGCAGGCGGCGATCGCCGTCGACGACGCAGCCTTCGACGAGGACTGGCGGATGGGACCCCTCGGGCTGGCCGAGGCCCGTCGATCGACCCCTCGCTCGGTGTTCCTCGCCACCCATGACACCGACCGGCTCACGGGGTTCGTCATCGTCGGCGCCGCCGTGAGCACCGGCTACCTGCAACGACTCGCCGTCGACCCCGCCGACCGGGGCCGGGGATTCGGCCGCGACCTCGTTCGGGCCGCCTGTCGGTGGGCGGCCGGTCAGGGGGCGACGCGGATCATCCTCAACACCCAACCCGACAACGCCGCGGCTGCCGCCCTCTATCGCTCGGAGGGGTTCACCGTCTCGAGGGGATCGCTGACCGTGCTCGCGCGGGCCTGCTGATGCCACCACCCCTCCCCGACCGGTACCGACTCGAGGTCCGCATCGGACGGGACGGCGACATCGAGGAATGGCTGGCGACCGACGCCCAACTCGACCGACCGGTGCTGGTGCGGGTCCTCGGACCCGAGTCGTCGGTGACACGGCGGACGCGGTTCGTCGAGCACACCCGTGCCGCGGCCGGGGTGACCCACCAGCACGTCGCCCGGGTCTACGAGGTCGACACCCTCGACGACGGCGCCTACTCGGTCTCCGAGTGGCCGGGCGGCATACGGCTGGCCGACCGGGGCGAGGCCGGGCTGGGCGTGGACCTCTCGGCCTTCCTCCCGAATGCCGAGGGCCTCGCCCGGGGCCTGGCGGCCCTGCACGGGGTGGGCATCGCCCACGGCTCCATCGACGCCGGTGCCGTCTTCTTCTCCGCCGCCCACCCCGCCAAGCTGGCCGCCTTCGGCCGCACCGCGGTCACGGCGTCCGCCGAGGCGGACGTCCGCTCCCTGGCGGCCGTGCTGGAGGAGGCCCTCACCGGCCGTCCGGCGGGCTCGGTCCCGCCCTCGGAGGTGATCGACGGGCTGTCGACCGAACTCGACGCGGTCTTCGCCACCGCCCGCAACGGGTCGCTCGACGCAGAAGGGCTCGCCGAGCGGTTCAGTTCGGTGCCCGCCCCCACCCGCCAGGCGGCACCGACCGGTCCGGGCCGTCGCTCCTGGTGGGTGGCGGCTGCCCTCCTCGGTGCCGCCGCGGTGCTCATCGCGATCGGCACGACGCTGGCCCCCGACCCCATCGTGGTCCCCGACGCCACCTCGTCGACCACCGAGGCCGGAGCGATCACGGTGACCTCCGTCGAATCGTTCGACCCGCTCGGCGATGGCATCGAGGGGGATCGCGACCTGGCCAACCTCATCGACGGCGACCCGACCACCACCTGGTCGACCGACGCCTACCCCGACCCGTTCCCCCTGGTCAAGGCAGGCGTCGGGGTGGCCCTCGAGGTCCTCGGGACGCCGGAGCGTCTCCGCATCGAGGCGATGTCCCGGGGGACCGTCGCCACCCTCCACTGGCGGGCCGCCCCCTCACCCGACCTGTCCGAGTGGGACGTGCTGCAGCGGTTCGAGGCGACCACGGATCCCATCGAACTGGCCCTGCCGCAACGATCCGGCGGGGTGTGGCTGGTCTGGCTGGTGCAGCTCCCACTCGACGGCCGGTCCTATCGGGCCTCCATCGGGGAGATCACCTTCGAAGGATCGGTACCGTGAACGAGCCGATGGACGACGTCGAGCTGATCGCCCGGTGCCGCGACGGCGACCGTGCCGCCTTCGGGGAACTCATGCGCCGACACGAGGAGCGGGTCTTCGCCGTCTGCCTCCGCACGTTGCGCGACCGGGAGGCCGCCCTGGACGCCACCCAGGACACGTTCATCACCGTCTTCCGCAAGCTCGACCGGTTCGAGGGCCGGGCCGCCTTCACCACCTGGCTGCACCGGGTGGCGGTCAACACGTGTTTCGACCGTCTCCGCGCCGAGGCCCGCCGGCCGACCCGCCCCCTCGACGAGCGGCTCGACCCGGCCGATCCCGTCGCCCACGAGGCCGTGGAGGCCGCCGGGCTTCGCCCGGAGCTGTCGGGGGCGCTGGCGTCGATCCCCGACGAGTTTCGCGCCGCCGTCGTGCTGGTGGACGTGCTCGGCTTCGGCACGGCCGACGCCGCCGACGTCCTCGGTATCGCCCGTGGCACCGTCAAGTCACGGGTCTTCCGGGGCCGCCGCCTGCTCGCCGAGCTCCTCGGGAACCGCACCACCCCCGACGAACGTCCAATCGACCCGAGCCCTTCATGAACGACCACGACCTCACTCCGGATCTCGAGGCGTTGCTCGCCGACGCCGCCAGCGGCGACCTCGGTCCCGAGGACGCCGAGCGCCTGCGCGCCGTCATCGCCGAGCGTCCCTGGCTCGCCGCCCTCGTCGACGAACAGAGAATCATCGCGAGCCGGCTCGACCCGGGCCCCGCTGCCGGCCTGACCGACCTCGAACGCGCCCGCCTGCGGCGATCGGTCCTCGACGAGGTTGCCGGGGCGGACCCGGGCCCCGCGACCTCCCCGAGTCCCCGACCGATGCCATGGGCCCGGTGGGCCTTCGCCGCCGCGGCCGCCGTCGTCGTGGTGGTCGCATCGGTGGGCCTGCTGTCCACCGGCGGCGGCGACAGCTTCACCGACATCGGCCAGGAGATCGCGTCGGCCCCGGCCGAGTCGGACGACCGCACCGCAGGCGACATCGAGGAGGAGGACGCCACATCGGAGGCTGCCGTCCCCGAGGCAGACCTCGGAGGCGGGGACGAGGCGGCTGACGCCGACGACGGGACCGACGGAGCCGGGGAATCGGCCCTCGCCACCCCCGAGTGCGCCGCGCCCGGGCGTTCGATCGACGAACTCGTCGGCATGGTCTTCGCCGACCCCGACGAAGCACGTTTGGCCGCCGAGTCCTTCGACCCGATCGCCTTCTCCGGCGAGCCGGAGCCGATCGACGGACCGGGGCGCATCACGTGGGTCTGGGAGGGCGACACCGGCAGGGTGACCGGCATCCTCGAGGTGATCGCCGAGGACGCCGAGTGGCGGGTCGAGCGCGCCGAAACCTGCGGCTGACGGCCCGGCCGTCCGGCCCGATACACTTCGAGCCCATATGGATCGGCTCGCCACCCAGTTCGCAGACCTGCTCGAGCAGACCGCCGCCCGGGTTCGCGGCCTCACCGTGGAGCGGGTCCGCCATGGCATCACCGTCACGATGGTGGGCATGGTGGCGGCCACGTTGGGCCTCGTCGCCTTCATCTTCATCGCCATCGGCGTGTTCCGCATCGTGGGCGAGGCGATCGGCGTGACCACCGCCTGGGCGGTCTTCGGGGGAATCTTCGTGGTGGCCGGCCTGTTGCTCTGGTCCAGACGCGACCCCGCACCACCACCCGAGGACTGACATGGCAGAGAACGTCATCATCATCGGCTCCGGCCCCGCCGGCCACACTGCGGCGTTGTATGCCGCCCGGGCCGATCTCGAGCCGCTCATGTTCGAGGGTTCCGCAGCCGGCGGCCAGCTCATGATCACCACCGACGTGGAGAACTACCCCGGGTTCCCCGACGGGATCATGGGACCCGACCTCATGGCCAACTTCCGCAAGCAGGCGGAGCGGTTCGGCACCCGCATGGTCACCACCGACGTCACCGGCGTCGACTTCTCCAAGCGGCCGTTCGAGGTCCACGTCGGCGACGAGGTCCACGAGGCCCGGAGCGTCATCATCTCCACCGGGGCGTCGGCCCGCTGGCTCGGCATCCCCGGTGAGGAGCGGCTCACCGGCCGCGGGGTGAGCGCCTGCGCCACCTGCGACGGGTTCTTCTTCCGCGACCAGCACGTGGTGGTCGTCGGGGGCGGTGACTCCGCCATGGAGGAGGCCACCTTCCTGACCAAGTTCGCCTCCAAGGTGACGATCGTGCACCGACGCGACGAGTTCCGCGCCTCGGCGATCATGGCTGCCCGCGCCCTCGACAACCCGAAGATCGAGGTCCGCTGGAACGCGGTCGCCACCGAGGTGTTGGGCGATGACAGCGTGACCGGCGTGCGGCTGACCGACACGGTGACCGGCGCCGAATCGGAGCTGGACGCCGACGGGTTCTTCGTCGCCATCGGGCACGATCCCAACACCTCCCTCTTCGTCGACCAGCTGGAGCTGGACGCGGCGGGCTACATCGTCCTCGCCGACGGCACCTCCACCCGCACCTCGGTCGAAGGCGTGTTCGCCGCCGGCGACGTCGCCGACGCCACCTATCGCCAGGCCGTCACGGCCGCCGGCACCGGGTGTCGCGCCGCCATCGACGCCGAGCGCTGGCTCGCCGACCAGGACTGACCCGCCCGCCACCACCCAGGAGCATTCCTCATGGCAGACAACATCGTGACCCTCACCGACGCCACCTTCGGTGAGGCCATCGGATCCGACACCCCCGTCCTCGTCGATTTCTGGGCGGAGTGGTGTGGTCCCTGCAAGGCCATCGCCCCCGTGCTCGAGGACATCGCCGGCGAGTACCCCGATCGAATCACGATCGGCAAGCTCAACATCGACGAGCACCCCCAGTCCGCCGCCTCCCACGGCGTCATGAGCATCCCGACGATGATCGTGTTCAAGGGCGGCGAGGAGCAGAAGCGCATCGTCGGCGCCCGGCCCAAGGCCGCCATGGTCTCCGAGCTCTCGGAGTTCCTCGGGTAGGGGGTCGCCTGTCAGACTGGGGTCATGCGGCTCATCTCGGTCGGTGACTCCGGCGAGCCGGTGCGCGACGTCCAGCACCGACTCAGGGCCCTCGGCTACGAACACGCCCCTGACCCACCGGGCGAGTTCGGCGAGGGAACCGACGGGGCGGTGCGCCGGTTCCAGACCGATCGTGGTCTCGATCCCGACGGCTCGGTCGGCATCCGCACCTGGCAATCCCTGGTCGAGTCAGGCTTCCATCTCGGCGACCGGGTGCTCTACCACCGGCGTCCGATGCTCCGCGGCGACGACGTCGCCGAGTTGCAGCGACGCCTCAACGACCTGGGCTTCGACGCCGACAAGGTCGACGGGATCTTCGGACCCCTGACCGCCGCCGCGGTCCGCGAGTTCCAGCACAACCGCGGCATCGGGGAGGACGGCATCGCGGGGCCGACGGTCGTGACCGAGCTCGTGGCCGTCCAGCGACCCTCGCGGCGGATCGGCAAGGAGACCGCCCGCGAGCTGGAGTGGCTCCGCCAACTGCCCACGACGGTGGTCGGCACCCGGGTCCTGTTCGATGCCGGCTGCGCCACCCCGAGCGAGGACCACCGGATGTGGCCGGTGGCCCACCGCGCCTCCGAGGTTTTCCAGAATATGGGAGGCACAGGTTTCGTCTCACGGGCCTCCGACGTGGTGGCCGAGCCCCGAGTGCGGGCACGCCGGGCGAACCGCCTGGGGAGCGACCTCGTGGTCTCGGTGCAGTTCCCCGCCTCGGACCAGGAGGGTGTCTACTACTTCGACTCCGGGATCTCCCGGTCACCCGCCGGGGAGTTGCTCGCCGACACCCTCGCGAAGACACTTGGACTCGAGAGCAGGGGACGGGCACTCCCGATGCTGCGCCACACGCGGGCCCCGGCGGCCGTGGTCGCCTCGGAGGCGATCGGGGTGGGCTGGGCCGACGCGCTCGTCCGGGGCCTGATGGCGTTTTTCGAACGTGCCGCCGTGGAGGCGGCGTTCGACGACTGAGCGCTCAGCGCCCGTAGACGAAGCGGGCGATCCGCTCGAGGTCGTCGAGATTGCCGTAGGTGATCACCACCCGGCCTCGCTGACCCTTGTGGGTGATCGTCACCTTGGTGCCGAGCCGCTCGGCGAGCCGCTCCTCCAAGTCGGAGATCGCCGGAGGACGGAGCTCCCGCAGCACCGGCGCCGGCGGCGACCCCTCGGCCTCGCCCTTGCGGGCCCGCACCGCCTCCTCCACCTGGCGCACCGACCAGCCCTCGTCGGCCGCTCGCCGAGCGATGTGCTCGGTGTAGGCCTTGTCCTCGATTCCGAGCAGCGCCCGGGCATGACCCGCCGCCAACTCGCCTCGATCGACCATCCCCTGGACGACCGCCGGCAGACCGAGCAGCCGGAGGCTGTTGGTGATGGTGGTGCGGCTCTTGCCGACCCGCTGGGCGATGTGCTCATGGGTCCAGCCGAAGTCGTCTACCAATTCCTGGTAGGCCGCTGCCTCCTCGAGCGGCCGCAACTGCTCCCGCTGCACGTTCTCGACCAGGGCATCGGAGAGCCGGTGGTCATCGCCGCGGTCGGCGCGCACGATTGCAGGGATGTGGGTCAGCCCGGCCAGACGACAGGCGCGCAGTCGTCGCTCCCCGGCCAGCAGCACGTAGCCGTCGTCCTCCTCGTGGACGACGATCGGCTGCAGCAGCCCCACCTCCTTGATGGAGGCGGCGAGCTCCTCGAGAGCCGTCTCGTCGAACGTGCGCCGGGGTTGGCGCGGGTTGGGCCGTACCTCGTCGGCGTGCACCTCCCGGTAAGCCGTGTCGGCACCCTCGGTATCGGGAATGAGGGCCGAGAGACCTCGGCCCAGACCGCTGCGCTTGTCACTCATCGGTGGGTGCCTCATGTCGTCGCAGGAACTCGTCGGCGAGGTGGCGATAGGCGATGGCGCCCCGGGACATCGGGGCGTAGCTCTCGATCGGTTCGCCGTAGGACGGTGCCTCCGAGAGCTTGACGGACCGGGGGATGACGGCCCGGTAGGTCCGCTCACCGAAGTACTCCCGCACCTGTCCGGCGACGTCGGCGGAGAGATTGGTGCGGCCGTCATACATCGTCAGCACCACCCCGGCCACCTCCAGTCCACGGTTGAGCGACCGCTGCACCAACTCGACGTTCTTCAGCAACTGGCTGACACCCTCGAGGGCGTAGTACTCGCACTGGATCGGGATGAGGACCTCGGTGGCGGCCGCAAACCCGTTGATCGTCAGGAGCCCGAGGGAGGGAGGGCAGTCGATGAGGACGTAGTCGTACACGTCGGCGGCGACCTCGAGGGCGGATCGCAGGCGAAGCTCTCGGGACATGAGCGACACCAACTCGATCTCGGCCGCCGCCAACTCGATCGTGGCCGGAGCGACGAACAGTCCCCCGGTGGCGGTGGGTTCGATGGCGTCCTCGAGATCGGCGCCCTTCAGGAGGACCTCGTACATCGAGAGCTCCAGACTGCCCCGATCGATCCCCAATCCCGACGTCGCATTCCCCTGTGGGTCCATGTCGACCACCAGCACCCGGCGCTCTCGGGCGGCCAGCGCCGCGGCGAGGTTGACGGCAGAGGTCGATTTGCCCACGCCGCCCTTCTGGTTCGATATGGCGACGACGGCACGACTCATGGCCGGCGCATGATACGCAGCCACCTCCCGGGAGCAAGGATCTCCGAGCCCGGGAAGCGAAGGAGCTCGGCACCGGGCACCGAGTCGGGGGCGAGTCCCCCGCCGATCACCGCCACACCGCCGGGGGCCACCATCCGCTCAACGAAGGCGGGCAGTTCCGGCGGCGGCAACACGCCTCGCATCACCAGGGCCGGCGCCGGGCCGCGTTCGGCCAGGTACCGATCGGCGGACCGTTCCAGCGCCTCGGCATTCTGGAGACCCAGGAGACGGATGGCCCGCCGAAGGAGCCGGATCCGCCGGCCCGACCGGTCCACCAGTCGCCACTGGATGTCAGGCAGGGCCACGGCGAGAGGCAGACCCGGGAGACCGATGCCCGTCCCGATGTCGACCGCGTCCGTCGCCGTCGACGAGAGCAGGGGTTGGGCAAACATCAGCGAGTCGAGGATGTGCCGCTCCCAGGCCAGCGGTGCTTCTCGGGGCCCAATGCCGCCGGCATCCGCCGCCTCGTCGACCAACCACGCCTCCAATCGCCGGAGATCCGCCTCCTGGCGGCCATCGATCGTCAGCCCGGCCCACGCCGCCACCTCCGACAACTGGTGATGTTTCACGTGGAACCCCCGAACGCGATGAGGGCCGGATGTTCCACGTGGAACATCCGGCCCCGTGCAGGCCCGTGTGGCCTCACTCCTCCTCGTCGCGCCTGCCGGCCGTCTCGGTCCGCGAGATCACGACCGACCGTCGGGGATCCTCGCCCTCCGAGTAGGACTCCACCCCGTCGATGGCGGCGATCGCGTCATGCACGACCTTGCGATCGGCCGGATTCATGGGCTCGAGCATGATCTCGCCGCCGTCCTCCAGGACCTGGGAGGCCAGACGTTCGGCGTAGATGGCCAAGGCTTCCCGGCGCCGCTCGTTGTACCCGGCGATGTCGAGGCGAACCCGGGCCGGTTGGTGGAACCGTCGTTGCACGACCGTACGGGTCACTTCCTGCACGGCCGACATCACGACCCCCTTCGTGCCGACCAGGGCTTCTGTCTGGTCGCCGTCGACGGTGGCCGAGATGATGTCCTTCTGCACATCCACCGAGACGTTGCCTTCGATCCCGAAGGCCGTGACCAGGCCATTGAGGAAGGAATCGACGGCCTCGGCCTGGCCGGCCACGTCCTCCTTCGCCTCCGGTTCCTTGGCCTCCGGTTCCCTGGCGTCCGAGTGGTTGCCACGACCGTTCCCCCCCGAAGACTGCTGCGTGCCGCGGCCGCCGCCGCCCGCCGAGCCGTTGCCGCCCGGACGGCCACCCGACGAGCCGACCTTGGCCTCGGATCGATCCTGATCGCTCGACTGGTCGCCCGTCTTCGAGCCTCCACCCTTGCCTCGGCGACGCCGACGCTTCTTCTTGGGGGCCGGCTTGGGACGGACCCGAACCACCGCGTCCTCGCCTCCCACGCCGAGGAATCCCTTCTTCCCCTCCGTGATGATCTCGATCTCGGCCTGTTCCTCGGACTCGAGCCCGAGTTCGGCAAGGGCCCCGGCGACGGCGACCTCGACGGTCCTGCCCCGTACTTCCACGAACTCCATCGTCATGACCTCCTGCGGCGGCGGCGCTGCTGCTTCTTGGCGGAACCCTGCGGCTTCGCGGGCTTCTTCTGGGGGGCCTCGGGCCCTGCTTGCTCATCCGACGACGCAGCCGGTTTCGGCGGCTCGTGGGCGGCAGCCTTGGCAGCCTCCCGGTTCTCGTCGAGACGGTTGATGACTCGCTGCTGGCTCAGGCGGACCAGGCTCGACGTCGTCCAGTAGACGGTGAGGCCGGCCGGGAACGTCCAGGCGAAGACGCCGAACATGACGGGCAGCACCTTGGTGATGGTCTGCATCTGCTTCGCCTGGGGATTGTCGGCGAGGTTGGTGCCGGCCTCGTTGTATCGCTGCTGGACGAGCTGGGCGAAGTACTGGCCGCCGACCATGACGCCGATGAGCAGGAAATAGGGGATGAGGGCCAGGAATCCCGCCTCCGAGCCCCACACCGCCGACGGCGACGTCGTGAGATCGAGGAGACCTTGGGAGGGATCCATGCCGAACAGGGCTCCCAGGAAATGGGCGCTGCCATTGATGGCGAGGTCGTCGTAGAGCCGGAACCCCTCCTGCACCTCGAAGAGGGCGTCGGGGTCCTCGCTCCCGATGCTTTGGAGCACCCGGAACAACGCCCACCAGATGGGGAGCTGCACGAGCATCGGGAGGAGGCAACCGCCGGGCGTGGCACCGTTCTCCCGCTGCAACTTGACCATCTCGGTCTGCAACGTCTGGGGCTCGTCCTTGTACTTCTCCTGCAGCTTCTTGATCTCTGGGCCGATTTTCTGGAAAGCTTTGGTAGCCCGGGTCTGTTTGAGGACGAGGGGGAAGACGAGTGTGTTGACGACGATCGTGAGTGCGATGATCGCCAGGCCGAGGCTCGGGATGTACTCGTAGAACCACTCGAGGAAGAGCAGGATCGGCTGGCCGATGACGCGGAGGACGGTGTTCATCTACTGCTCCGGCACCGGGTCGTAGCCGCCCTCGTGGAGCGGGTGGCAGCGGCCGAGCCGCCGCACGCCGAGCCAGGTCCCGCGGAGTAGACCGAACCGGCCGATCGCCTCCGCCGTGTACTGCGAGCAGGTCGGCTGGAAGCGACAATTCGGCCCGGACAGCGGCGAGACCCAGCGCTGATAGCCGCGCACCGCCGCCAGGCCCACGCGAGTGCCCACGTCGTTGCGGGGGTTCTCAACCGACACGCTGTTCCTCGGCGAGCCCGGCGGTGACCCAGTTCCGCAGGCGATCGAAGTCGACGTCGGGGACCGACGGGCCGGCGACCACCGCCAGGTGGGTGGCCTCGGGGAGGTCGGCATTGGCCAGGATGGCTCGGAGTCGCCGCTTCGCCCGGTTTCGCCGTACCGCCGATCCGACCTTGCGGCTGGCGATCACGGCCACCCGGGTCTCGCCGTCGGGCGCCGGGGCGCGGAGGACCGTGATGCCTCCTCGCCGGACGCGATGACCGGTGGCGAAGAGGCGCTCGAAGTCGGCGCGACGACGAAGGGGCAGGATGGGCGGAGTCCTCAGGCGGAGATCCGCTTGCGGCCCTTGGAGCGCCGACGGGCGATGGTGGCTCGGCCCGGGCGGGTGCGCATGCGGGCGCGGAAGCCCATCTTCCGCTTCCGACGGCGATTGTTCGGCTGGTAGGTGCGCTTCATGACAAAGACTCCTCGAGGCTGCGGCAAGGGGGAGGGATCGAAGCCCTCACAGGTTACGGAGCACGGTGCGGTACCGCAACACGACACGGGGTCCGGCGTCGGACGCGAAAACTAGATGGCCACCCGCGAAATCCGGTCGTACACCCCTCGTTCCCGTCCGCGTCATCCCGTCTGGCAAGCACGACTGCCAATGGGCCCGTAAACACGCTTGCTTCGCCATGTGACGAATCGTCATGGGCTGCGCCTCCGGGGCTGTTTTCGCGCTGTTGACGGTCAAGAGGCCATCCATATACTCCGCCGCCCCCGGAGACTTCCCCCTGGGCAGCAACGAACCAAGTTCCCGTCCGCGCGCGGTTTTCCACATATGTGGAGACTCGTGTGGATAGCGGGGAATCGACGAGAAGGGGCGCGAGAGTGCAGACGATGGTGAGCAATTGGGACGGGTTCCGGCGAGTCGTCCGCCAAGCGGTGGGCGATGGCACCTGGGACCGATGGTTCGATCCCCTCACCGCCACCGAGGAGGACGGCATCCTCACCCTGCACACCACGTCGGACATCCACACCCGGTGGCTGAAGGACCGATACCTCGGACTCCTCGAGAAGGCCGCCGACCAGGTCTACGGCGAGGTGGAACTCCAGTTCGCCGTGGTGGCAGAGGCACAGCTCGAGCTCCCGCCGAGCCACATCCCCACGACCGAGGCCCAGCCGGCACCGGACAATGCACCAGCCCCGGCGCCGACGCTCCTCCACCGCTACACCTTCGAGGACTTCGTCGTCGGATCCTCCAACCGATTCGCCCATGCCGCCGCCCAGGCGGTGGCCGAGCAGCCGGGCAGCCTCTACAACCCGCTCTTCATCCACGGCGGCGCCGGACTCGGCAAGACCCACCTGCTGCACGCGGTCGGTCACCTCGCCCACATGCTCGACGGCCGCCGGGTCGTCCGCTACGTCACCTCCGAACGGTTCCTCAACGACTTCATCGACTCGATCCGCGAGCGGCGCGTGGACTCGTTCAAGGCCAAGTACCGCACGATCGACGTGCTGCTCCTCGACGACGTCCAGTTCTTCCAGGGCAAGGAGCAGATCCTCGAGGAGTTCTTCCACACCTTCAACGCCCTGTACGAGTCGGGCAAGCAGATGGTCATCAGCTCGGACCGTCACCCCCGGGAGCTGTCCTCGCTCGAGGACCGTCTCCGCAGTCGATTCGAGTGGGGCCTGTTGACCGACATCCAACCGCCCGACGTGGAGACCCGCCTGGCCATCCTCGAGCGCAACGCCCGCATCTCGCCGGTGCCCATCCCCTTCGACGTCCTCGAGTTCATCGCCAAGAACGTCTCCAACAACATCCGCGAGCTCGAAGGCGCCCTCACGAGGGTGACGGCCGACAGCCGGCTCAATGGCCACCCGGTGACGCTCGAGCGCGCCCGTTCCCTGCTCTCGGACCTCACCCCCGACGGCATCCAGGTCGTCGACGGACCCGCCATCATCGCCGTCACCGCCGACGCCTTCGGCTACCTGCCCGAGGACATCACCTCCAAGAGCCGCAAGCAGCCGCTCGTCACCGCCCGTCAGATCGCCATGTACCTGTGCCGGGAACTCACGGACGACTCACTGGTCCAGATCGGGACACTCTTCAACCGCGACCACAGCACGGTCCTGCACTCGATCGACAAGGTCAAGACGCTGCTCGGCCACGACCGCGAGGTGTTCGAGAAGGTCAACACGTTGTCCCAACGCCTGCGGACAACCGAGTAGTCATCCACACGCCTCGCCGTCGTCCACAATCGACGGCCACCTCCCCACACCGGCCCACACCGACGTCCACACCCCGATCACCCCGACCTGACGGGCCCATCGACCCACCTTCCACAATCCACAGCCCCTACTACCACCTACTACCGTTCTCATACTCAAAGACAACAGCAGATAGGACCGCCGATCGTGCACATCCGAGCCGACAGAGACGATCTCGCCGATGCCTTCGGGCGCGCCAGCCGAGCGGTGGGCACGCGAGCGGCCCTGCCGATCCTCTCCGGTGTGTTCTGTCGGGTGTCGGGCTCGTCACTGGCGATCACGGGCACCGACCTCGACATCACCGTGCGCACCTCGTGTGAGGTGGAGTCACTCGAGGAGGGCGCCTTCGTCGTGCCGGCCAAGCTGGTGACGGAGGCGATCCGCAAGATGCCGGCCGGCCAGGTCACGCTCCGATCGGACGGACAGGAACTCGTCATCGAGGGTCGCGGGCCCCGGTTCGCCATCCGTGAGCTCCCGGTCGACGAGTTCCCCGACGTGCCGGAGCCGGACCTGACGGGCGGGGTGGACGTGCCGGGCGACCTGTTCGCCGACGCCATCAAGCAAGTCGTCACGGCTGCCTCGGTCGACTCGGCCAGGCCGGTGCTGACCGGGGTGCAGGTGGAGGACGACGAGGCCGGCCTCCGCCTGGTCGCCACCGATTCGTATCGCCTGGCCGTGCGGACGCTCGCCGGGGTGTCGCTGGGGGGCTCGGGGCTCATCCCGGCCCGAGCCCTGCGGGAGGTGCCGGCCGCCATCGGCGCCGACACGGTGACCGTGGCCATCGGCGACCGGGAGGCCGCCTTCGGGTCGAGTCGCGGCACCGTCACCGTCCGCCTCATCGAGGGGAGCTTCCCCGACTACCGCAGACTGCTGCCCGAGTCCTATCCCAACCGGGTGGTCGTCGACCGGTCGGATCTCCTCGAGGCACTCGGTCGGGCCGGCCTGGTCGCCGAGGACCACATCCCGGTCCGTCTCAAGCTCTCCGACGGTGGCGTCGACGTCGAGGTGACCCGTCAGGACGTGGGTGGCGAGGTCGAGCACATCGATGGCGTCTACTCCGGGGACGACGGCGAGGTGCTGATCGCCTTCAACCCCCGGTACCTCGGGGACGGGATCGGCGCCATCGGGTCCGACGAGATCGAGATCCAGGTCCGGGACGGACAGAAGCCGAGCATCATCCGCGGATCGGGCGACGACGCCTTCCTGTACCTGTTGATGCCCATCCGGATCTGAGGTGCGCCTCGTCTGGTTGGAACTGGCCGGTGTCAGGACCTACGACCGGCTCCACTTCGAGCCCGACGCCGGCACCAACGTCCTCGTGGGTGCCAACGCCGTCGGCAAGACCAACCTCATCGAGGCGATCGGCTACCTGGCGACCCTCGGCTCCTTCCGCCGGGCCCCCGACGAGGCGATCGTGGCCCAGGGCGCCGAGGCCGCCGTCATCCGCGGCGAGGTGGACCACGGTGACCGGCGCTCGCTCATCGAGGTCGAGGTCCCCCGCGAGGGCCGGCGGCGGGCCCAGGTCAACCGGTCCCGGCTGGCCAGGTCGGCCGACCTCGCCGACCACCTGCGGGTGGTCGTCTTCCAGCCCGACGACCTCGACATCGCCAAGCGGTCGCCGTCCCATCGCCGAGCCTTCCTCGACGATGCCGCCGTCCTCCTGTGGCCGGCTGCCGCCGCCGACCAGTCCGACTACGAGCGGGCGGTCCGGCATCGCAACGCCCTGCTCCGCCAGATGGGTCGCCGGGCGGACCCCACCACCCTCGAGGTGTGGAACCAGCGGGTCTCGGTCGCCGGCGGCGCGGTGCTCGCCCGGCGACGGGACACCGTCGTGGCCCTGTCCGGCGGGGTCGAGGAGGCCTACTCGCAACTCGCCGGCGCCAAGGTCGCGGTCGACCTCCACTACCGCTCCGACTGGGTCCCGGACCTCGACGGCACGCCGGAGGAGTGGACGGCCCGGCTCTGGGCGGCCCTCGAGGCGGCGGCGGAGACCGACATGGACCGCCGGGTGACCACGGTCGGGCCCCACCGGGACGACCCGGCCTGGGCGATCGACGGCCGCGACGCCCGCCTCCGGGCCAGTCAGGGCGAGCAGCGCACGCTGGTGCTCTCGCTGCGACTCGCCCAGCAGGCGGCGGTGCGACGGGTGGCGGGGGTCTCGCCGGTACTCCTGCTGGACGACGTGTTCAGCGAGTTGGACACCGATCGGGCGAGCGCCCTCGCCGGCGCCCTCCCGGGGGGACAGTCGTTCATCACGACCGCCCGGGACGAGGAGGTCCCGCTGTCGGGTCGGCGGTGGCGGGTCACGTCGGGGGTGGTGACATGAGCGACGACCTGCAACCGCTCGACGGCGGGCTTCGGCGGGCCCTGGCCCGGCTGGGGCTCCGGGACGTGGACCTGATGCTGGCCATCCGTGAGGACTGGGACGGCCTCGCCGGCCCACCGTGGGCCGGGGCCTCGCGTCCCCTGGGTGTCACCGACGGCGAGCTGACCGTGGAGGCCGCGGCCGCCGGTCTGGTGGCAACGCTGCGATATGCCGCCCCGGCCCTCGCGAAGCGGCTCGGGGACCGCCTCGCGACCGATCGGATCCGGTCGGTCCGCGTGGTCCCGCCGCCACGAGGCGGAGCGTCGCCATCCTGACGGGGACGGAGCGCGAATAGCCGCATGGTTCTAAGCGATTTCGGCTCCCGATGCACTTGGGGATAGCCCGGCTCCGGACCTATAATCACAACGTTGTGAGAAAGCCGCCTCGGACCCGCTGACGGGGCCCGGGCGGCAGGGAGCGGACCGGCACGCGCTCCCATGCCCGAGGGCAGGAGGAGAATCGTGACGACCGCCGCCAATGCGCAGTATGGCGCCCAACAGATCACCGTGCTCGAGGGTCTCGAGCCGGTCCGCAAGCGCCCCGGGATGTACATCGGTTCGACCGGTCCCCGCGGCCTCCACCACCTCATCTGGGAGGTCGTCGACAACGCCATCGACGAGGCGATGGCCGGCTTCTGTGACGAGATCGTGGTGACGCTCCGGGCCGACGGCGGTGTCGAGGTCATCGACAACGGCCGTGGCATCCCCGTCGAGAAGCACCCCAAGACCGGCAGGTCCACGCTCGAGACCGTGCTCACCACCCTCCACGCCGGCGGCAAGTTCGAACAAGGCGCCTACACGGTGTCCGGTGGCCTCCACGGTGTCGGTGTCTCGGTCGTCAATGCCCTCAGCGAGCGCCTCGAGGCCGAGGTGCGCCGCGACGGTGCGACGTGGACCCAGGAGTTCATCGCGGGCAACCCCGGCAAGCTGCTCAAGGGTGACCCGCCGAAGGGTCGGGGCAAGGCGAGGTCGGGGACGACGATCCGGTTCTGGCCGTCGCCCGAGACCTTCTCCGAGACCACCGAGTTCGACCATCGCACCGTGGTGACCCGGCTGCGGGAGATGGCGTTCCTCAACAAGGGACTCTCGATCGTCCTCCGCGACGAGCGGGAGGACGAGGAATCGGAGACCACGTTCAAGTACTCCCAGGGCATCGTCGACTTCGTCAAGTACCTCAACGAGAAGCGGGAGCCGATCCACGGCCGGATCGTGTACTTCGACGAGGTGTCCGACGATGCCGAGCTCGAGGTGGCGATGCAGTGGACGAACGGCTACGCCGAGAACGTCCTCAGCTTCGCCAACAACATCAACACCCACGAGGGCGGCACCCACGAGGAGGGCTTTCGCACGGCGCTCACCAAGGCCCTCAACGACTTCGGCAAGGCCAAGGGGATCATCAAGGACAAGGACGAGAACCTGTCCGGTGAGGACTGCCGCGAGGGGCTGACGGCGATCGTCTCGGTGAAGGTCCGCGAGCCCCAGTTCGAGGGGCAGACCAAGACGAAGCTCGGCAACACCGAGATCCGCTCGTACGTCCAGCGGACGCTCAACACGCTGCTTCCCGACTGGCTCGAGCGGAACTCCGCCGATGCCCGGCGCATCGTCGAGAAGGCCCAGAACGCCCAGAAGGCCCGCCTCGCCGCCCGCAAGGCGCGGGAGCTCACCCGGCGCAAGGGGCTGTTGGAGAGTTCGTCGCTGCCGGGCAAGCTCGCCGACTGCCAGTCCCGCGATCCCGAGGAGTCGGAGATCTTCATCGTCGAGGGCGACTCGGCCGCCGGCCCCGCCAAACAGGCCCGTGACTCCCGCATCCAGGCGATCCTCCCCATCCGGGGCAAGATCCTCAACGTCCAGAAGGCCCGCCTCGCCCGCGCCCTCCAGAACAACGAGGTGCAGGCGATCATCACCGCCATGGGCACGAGCATCGGTGACGAGTTCGACATCGCCAAGGCCCGCTACCACAAGCTGATCCTCCTCACCGACGCCGACGTCGATGGGGCCCACATCCGCACGCTGTTGTTGACCCTGCTGTTCCGACACATGCGGGGGTTGATCGAGGCGGGCTACGTCTACATCGCCCAGCCGCCGCTCTACCGGGTGAAGCTCGGCAAGAACGTCCACTACCTCGACACCGATGCCGACCTCGAGGCCCTGCGGGCCGAGAACCCCGGCAAGAACATCAATCCCACGCGGTTCAAGGGCCTCGGCGAGATGAACGCTCCCGAGCTGTGGGAGACCGCCATGAACCCCGAGACGCGCCGGCTCGTGCGCGTCGAGCTCCACGACGCCGCCTTCGCCGACGAGATGTTCACGACCCTGATGGGGGACCAGGTGGCGCCGCGCAAGGAGTTCATCCAGCAGAACGCCAAGGACGTCCGGTTCCTGGACATCTGATCCCATGAGCGACGACACCACCACCACCATCGAGCCCGAGGACCCCGCCGTCGGGGCGATCGACATCAACGACGAGATCACGACGTCGTTCATCGACTACGCGATGTCGGTCATCGTGTCCCGGGCGCTGCCCGACGTCCGCGACGGCCTGAAGCCGGTCCAGCGCCGCATCGTGTACTCGATGTTCGAGGAGGGGATGCACTTCACCTCCCGGCACCGCAAGAGCGCCAACGTGGTCGGCAACGTCATGGGGCGCTACCACCCCCACTCCAACGACGCCATCTACGACGCCCTCGTCCGCCTCGGCCAGGACTTCAACACCCGGGTGCCGCTCATCGACCCCCAGGGCAACTTCGGCACCATCGACGATCCCCCGGCCGCCATGCGCTACACGGAGTCCCGGCTCTCGTCGATCGCCCGGTTCCTCACCGAGGGGATCAACGA
>CAZTLW010000022.1:0-4929 GCA_964614585.1 uncultured Acidimicrobiia bacterium
TCCCTGGTAGGGCTCGACGAACGACGGGTGGTTGTGGCTCTCGATGCGGAGGGCGGCGTACCAGCCGTCGCCGAGGTCGACGACGCCGGCGTTCTCGCCCGGGCCGACCACCACCCACGGCGCCTCGGCGGGGAAGCGCCCGAGGTGGGCGCGCGACGACTTGTAGGAGCAGTGCTCGGACCACATCACCGAGTACATGGCCAACTCGGCGGGCTCCGGCGCCCGGCCGAGGATGCGCTGGACCGAGTCGTACTCCTCGTCGGTCATCCCGAGGGCCCGGTGGACGGGCACCTCGTCGGGGGCGAGGTCGACCTCAGACACGGGCGGGCTCCAGGCTCTCGACGAACGACTGCAGCAGGACCCGTCCGTCGGACGAACCGAGCAGGTCGTCCATGGCCCGTTCGGGATGGGGCATGATCCCTGCCACGCTGCCGGCGGCGACCGCCGCGATCGAGCCGGCGGAGCCGTTCGGGTTCCACTCCTCGTCGACCGTCCCGTCGGGGCCGCAGTAGCGGGCCGCCACCGTGGGCACGTCGCCCTCGGGGTGGCGGTAGTTGCCCTCGTAGGAGTTGAGCGGGATCTCGAGGACCTGGCCCGGCTCGGCGGCCCGGGTCAGGATCGTGTCGGTCGACTCCACCCGCACGTGGATGGGGCGACAGATGAACCGCAGGTCGCGGTTCTCCAGCAGCACCCCGGGCAGCAGCCCGGCCTCGCACAGGATCTGGAAGCCGTTGCAGATCCCGAGGACGGGGGCCCCGGCGGCGGCGAGCCGCTCCACCTCGGCCATGACGGGCGAGAAGCGGGCGATGGCACCCGTGCGCAGGTAGTCGCCGTGGGCGAACCCGCCGGGGAGCACCACCCCATCGAACGACGAGAGGTCGGTCTCGCGGTGCCACACCAGCTCGGCGTCGGCGCCGAGGTCCGAGAGCGCCCACACGACGTCGTGCTCGCAGTTGGTGCCGGGGAAGACGACGACGGCGACGCTCATCCGACCGAGATCTCGTAGTCGTCCATGACCGGGTTGGCGAGCAGCTGGTCGCACATCGCCCGCACCCGCGCCTCCACCTCGGCGGGATCGTCCCCCTCGACGTCGAGTTGGATCTCCTTGTTGATGCGCACCCGCCCGACGTCGTCGAACCCGAGGTCGCGCAGCGCCCGGGCCACGGTGGTGCCCTGCGGGTCGGCGATGTCGCGGCGGCGCCGGACGGTGACGGTGACCTTCATGCCTGCTCCAGGTGGTCGCTGAACGATCGGCCGGTGATCCGCTCGAAGGCCTCGACGTAGCGCGCCCGGGTGGCCGAGACCACCTCGGCCGGCAGGCGCGGCGCCGGCGGCTCCTTGTCCCAGTCCGTGGACTCGGCCCAGTCGCGCACGAACTGCTTGTCGAACGAGGGGATCGAGCGGCCGGGGAGCCACTCGTCGGCGGGCCAGTAGCGGGACGAGTCTGGGGTGAGGGCCTCGTCGACGAGGACCACCTCGCCGTCGACCACCCCGAACTCGAATTTCGTGTCGGCGAGGATGAGGCCTCGCTCGGCGGCATGGGCGTGGGCCTCGAGGTACAGGCGGACCGAGGTCGTGCGAAGGCGCTCGAAGAGGCGATCGCCGACCTCGAAGCGGGCGGCGACCTCGGTGAGGTTGAGGTCGTGGCCGGTCTCGGCCTTGGTGGCCGGCGTGAAGATCGGCTCGTGGAGTCGGTCGGCCTGCCGCAGGCCGGACGGGAGGTGCTCGGTGGTCGGCCCGCCCCCTGCTTCGTACTCCTTCCACGACGACCCGTAGAGGTAGCCGCGGACCACGCACTCGAGGGGTATCACCTCGGCGCGGCGCACCACCATCGACCGGGGCGCCAGCGCGACCCGCTCGTCGTCGGTGAGGCCCGGGACGTCGGCGAGGTCGGTGGTGAGGAGGTGGTGGGAGACGTCGAGGTGCCGGAACCAGAACGCCGACAACCCGGTGAGGACGGCGCCCTTGTCGGGGATCGGGTCGTCGAAGACGACGTCGAAGGCGGAGATGCGGTCGGTGGCGACGAAGAGGAGGCGCTCGGGGTCGATCTCGTAGATCTCCCGTACCTTCCCGGAGGCGATGTGCGGCAGGTCCGGCACGGGCGGCGATGGTAGCCGCCGGCGAAGGTGGGCCGCGGTCACAGCGCGAGCACGTCCATGAGGAGGGCGATGGCGACGTGGATCGCCACGCCCCACCAGACCGAACCGGTCTTGAGGGCGAGGAAGCCGAGCACCGTCCCCCCGACGAGGGCGGCGGCCGCTTCGAGCGGCGGCTTGGTGAAGTGGATCATCACGTAGGGCACCACCGAGACGAACACTGCCCCGATCCCGAACCGGGGTGCCAGGCCGAGGACCAGGAACCCCCGGAAGAAGAACTCGATGCCGAGGAACTGGGCGGCGTAGATCGCCCACCAGGCCACGAACCAGGGCCAGAGGCCCTCGCCGGCGGCGAGACCGTAGAACGGGTACTTCGCCTGAAAGGCGGGCTGGCCGGCGGCGAAGACGACGAAGGGGACCGAGAGCGCCAACAGCCAGGCGTAGGGCACCCAGGTGCCGGGGGGTGGCCGACGCAGGCCCACGTCGGCGAGGCGGAGGCCGATGAGCCGGAGGGCGACCCACGGGACGACGAGGTACCCGGCCACGTTGACCACCCCCCAGCGGGCGAGGCGGGCGAACTCCGGGGTGGTCGCCTCGGCGAGCCCCGATGGCACCGGCCCGGCCTGGGCGACGGTGATGCCGAGCAGGGACACGGCGGCGGCGACGAGCACGACCGCCACCCGCCGCTGGGCGATGACCGGTTCGACGTGGTCGACGTGGTGGCGGGAGGCGAGTTCGGCCCCGGCGATGACGTCGTCGACGTAGCGCCGTCGGATGGAGTCGTACCGGGTTCGGATCGACACGGGGCGAGCGTAGGGAAGGTCCGGGGCCGCGACGGTGTTCCACCCGCGGGCCGATACCCTGCCCCGGAGCCGCCGTGACCTTCGCCTCCATCCCCTCCCCGCCGATCTCCGAGTTCTCGCTCGGGCCCCTGGACATCACGTTCTATGGGATCCTCATCGCCACCGGCGTGGCCGTTGCCGCCATCGTCACCACCCGTCGGTTCGTCGCGTGGGGCGGGGACGCCGAGCTGGCCCAGCGGGTGATCGTGTGGGCGGTGATCCTCGGCTTCCTCGGTGCCCGGCTCGCCTATGCCTCCACCCACCTCGACCGGTTCGAGGGTCGGTGGATCGCCATCTTCTTCATCTGGGAGGGCGGGCTGGCGCTGTTCGGTGGCCTCACGGTCGGCACGGCCACCGCCGTCGTGATGTTGCGACGGGCGGGCGTCGACCCGTGGGTCTTCGCCGACTCGGCGGCCGTCGGCATCCCCCTTGCCCAGGCGATCGGGCGGTGGGGCAACTACTTCAACCAGGAGCTGTTCGGGACCCCCACGGACCTGCCGTGGGGCCTCGAGATCGACCCGGCCAGACGGCCCGCCGAGTACGCCGAGTTCGAGACGTTCCACCCCACGTTCTTGTACGAGTCGCTGTGGAACGCGCTGATCGTGGCGCCGGTGATCCTCCTGCTGGAACGGCGCGGGATCCTCAAGCGTGGGTCGTCGATCGCCCTCTACATGGTCCTGTACGGGTTCATGCGGTTCCTCACCGAGCTCATCCGCACCGACACCGACTTCCGGTTCCTCGGGCTGTCGCGCAACGGATGGGTCTCGATGGGTGTCGTGTTGGCGGGGATCGCCGTGCTCGTCTGGCGCCAGCGTCGGGACGAGCCGCAGGCGGCGATGGAGCCGGTCCCCGAAGCCTGACGCCCTCAACCCTGGGTTGTGAGCGGCGGTTCCCGACGCTCACGGCCCTCGGATCGGTGGTCGGGCGACGCCCTCAACCCAGGGTTGGCCTCAGGGGAGTGGGTGGGTTGGCGTCGAGTCCCGTCGGTACGCTTGCTCGACCGGAGGAGGGTGCGTGGACTGTTCATCGTGTGGGGGGAGCAACCTCGAGGGCCAGCGGTTCTGCAACCACTGCGGGACGCCCCTGGTCGCCGCGTGTCCGACCTGCGCCGCCGAGAACCAACCGGGGTCGCGGTTCTGCGGCTCGTGTGGCTCGACGCTCGACGGCGCCGTGGTGACCGCCGAACCCGTCCGGCCCTCGGCCGAACGACGGTTCATCACGGCACTGTTCGCGGATCTTGTCGGCTTCACGTCGATGACCGAGGCTGCCGACGCCGAGGATGTCCGGTCGATGCTCACCGACTACTTCGAGCGGGCACGAGCCGTCATCGAGCGATTCGGGGGGGAGGTCGACAAGTTCATCGGCGATGCGATCACCGCCTTCTGGGGCACGACGGTCACCAACGAGGACGACGCCGAGCGTGCGGTGCGGGCCGGTCTCGAACTGGTGGACCTCGTCGACTCCCTCGGCGCCGAGTTGGGACTCGATCTCGCCCTGCGGGTCGGCGTCCTGTCGGGTGAGACGGCGGTCGGTGAGGGCGGCAACCAGCACGGCCTCGTGATCGGGGACATCGTCAACACCGCCGCCAGGATCCAGTCCGCCGCCGAGCCGGGGACCGTTTACGTGGGGGAGTCGACCCGGCAGCTGACGTCCGGTGCGCTCTCCTACCGGGACGCCGGCTCCATCGACGCGAAGGGGAAGGCCGATCCGGTCCCGGTGTGGCAGGCCGAGGCCGTCGTGGGCCAGCGTGGCGGGGTGGGTCGCTGGGAGACCCTCGAGCCCCCGTTCGTGGGCCGGGAGGACGAGCTCCGTTTCCTCAAGGACCAACTCCACGCCACGACCCGCGACCGGTCGGCCCGGTTGGTGTCCATCGTGGGTGAGCCGGGCATCGGCAAGAGCCGCATCGCGTGGGAGCTGCTCAAGTACCTCGACGGGGTCACCGAGGTCTTCAAGTGGCACCAGGGGCGATCGCCGGCCTATGGCGAGGGCGT
>CAZTLW010000022.1:5029-16604 GCA_964614585.1 uncultured Acidimicrobiia bacterium
TCACCGAGGTCTTCAAGTGGCACCAGGGGCGATCGCCGGCCTATGGCGAGGGCGTCACGTTCTGGGCCCTGGCCGAGATGGTGCGGTCGCGGGCAGGCATCGGCGACGAGGACGAATCCCCCGCTGCCCGGATTCGACTGCGAACCGCCGTCGCCGAGTTCATTCCGGACCCCGACGAACGCGCCTGGATCGAGCCGAAGCTCGCGGGTCTGCTCGGCCTCGAGGACACGGGCGGTGTATCGCGGGGCGAGTTGTTCTCCGCCATCCGGACCTTCTTCCAACGCATCGCCGCCACCGACACGGTCGTCATGCTGTTCGAGGACCTCCACTGGGCCGACGCAGGTCAGCTCGAGTTCATCGAGGAGTTGGTCGAGCTCTCGCGGTCGTCGCCGATCCTCGTCATCACGCTTGCGCGCCCGGACCTGATCGATCGGCGACCCGACTGGGGCACGGCCCGCAGCCACTTCGCATCGCTCCACCTGGGTGCCTTGGCCGACGCCGACATGGACCGGCTCGTCCGTGGGATCGTGGCCGACGTCGACGACCGGTTGGTCGAGGCGATCGTCGCCCGGGCTGGGGGAATCCCCCTGTACGCCGTGGAGTTTCTCCGAGCGCTCGTCGACGCCGGGTCGCTGGTGGCCGATGGCACCGCGCTGCGATCCGTGGGACCCGTCGACGACGTCGGCCTCCCCGACTCGCTCCATGCGATGGTGGGGTCGCGCCTCGATCGGCTCGACCCGGCCGATCGGGCGCTGGTCCAAGACTGCGCGATCCTGGGCCACTCGTTCACGCCCGACGGCCTGATGGCCCTGACCGGACGGTCGATGGACGACTTGGCGCCGCCCCTGCGCGAGCTGACCAAGCGCGAGCTCCTGCGGCTCGAGGCCGATCCGCTCTCCCCCGAGCGAGGCCAGTACCAGTTCGTCCAGGGCGTGATTCGGGAGGTGGCCTACGGCCGCATCGCCAAGGCGGACCGGGTCGCCCGCCACGTGCGCGTCGCCGAGTACTTCCAGGAGGCCGTCCCGGTCGAGGGGGCCGCCGTCATCGCCGACCACTACCTGAAGGCGTACGAGATCGAGCCCGACGAAACCCTGGCCGAGCGGGCGAGGACCGCCCTGATCCACGCCGCCGAGCGCGCCGGTCAGTTGGGCTCCTTCGCCCAGGCCCTCACCCTCGCCAAGCTCGGCCTCGCGGTCCCGGGGCCCGACCGTGACCGCTTGCCGCTCTGGGACCTCGGCTCGCGGTCCGCCTCGGCGACCCTCGACCACCCGGAGGCGATCGGCCTCGCGGAGCAGGCGCTCGAGTGGGCGCAGGCCAGCGGCACCCCCCATGAACGGCTCAAGGCCAACGCGATGCTGGGCCGGGCGTTGGTGTCGGCAGACCGCCCGGACGAGGCCGTTGCGGTCCTCGAGCCGGCCTTCGACCCGGCGTCCGTCGACGACCCGGGCATGGCCGAGGTCGGGTCGACACTGTCGGCGGCCTGCATGCGGGCCGCCCGCTATCAGGAGGCGGCGGACGTGGCCGTGCCGGTGATCGTCGCCGCCGAGCGCTCCGGAGACGACGCGACGCTGGTGGACGCACTCACCACACGAGGGACCGTGCTTCCCCAACTCGGTCGCCGTCATGAGGGCGTGGCGCTGATGCGCGAGTCGATCCGTCTCGCCGGCGATTCCTACGCCGGCCTGCGGGCGATCAACAACCTGATGCTCGACGAGTCGAACGATGGGCTGCAGGCCGTCGCCGACCTCGTCGAGCGAGGCGTCGACCTCGCCCAACGAGTTGGGGAAGGGTCGCTGAGCATCCGGCTGTCCACGTGGTCGTCCGTCCTGAATGAGGCGGCCGGAGACTTCTCGGCGGCTGCAGCGGCGTTGGACGTGGTCGACGTCTCGGGTGGCGGTGATTGGCATGGAGTGTTGGGGGCACTGGGCGAACGGATGCGGTGGCACGACGATGGCGACCGCGACCGCCTCGTGCGGGCGCGCGGCCTGCTGGAGCCGGTCCTCGAGTCGTCCGAGCCCCAGTATCGGGACTGGGCCAGGGACCACCTCGCCTCGGTCGAGTGGTACGTCGACGACCTCGACGCGACATGGGAGCAGGTGGAGTGGCTGGCCACGCGCCCCGAGAGCGGCTCCCTGCCTTGGGCGCTCGAGTTCCGCGAGCGGGGGCTGGCCGTCGCCCTCCGCTCGGGAGACGTCGATCGGCACCGCACCGTGGCCGACTTCCCGTCCGAGCGCGGCCGAGCCCGCGACTCGTGGCTCCAGCTCGTCGACCTCGTCGGTCGGGTCGTGGCGGGGAGTTCCATCGACATCGCCGACGTCGACGAGGCCATGGCCGAGGTCGTCGCGACGCGTGGACGACTGGCGCAGGCCGTTTGGGAGGCAGAGCTCGCCGGGGCTCTCGCCGACCGCGAGCTGGCGTCGATCCTCGTCGACCGCGCCCACGAATGGTTCGTCCGGGTCGGCGACCGCGGCGATCTCGATCGGTACGCCGACCTGTTCGCCGATCTCACGCCCGACGCCGCCACGTCGACGGCCACCCCCGCCACGGCCTGACCCCCACCCACCAGAACCAAACCCAGGGTTCGGCACCGCGTGCATGGCGGAGGTTTGGGCCGGGGACCGCGTATGCGCGGTGCCGAGCCCACGGAACACGACCCCCTTCCCGTGCACCTCGAACTGTGTGTGAATACGAACGTGGGGGATGGGGAGATCATCGAGGCGGCAGCCCGCCAGGGCGGTGTCATCACACGGGCCCAACTGGAGGCGCTCGGATTCACGAAGGGCATGATCGACCACCGAGTCAGGTCCGATCGACTGCAGGTCGTCGCCCGCGGGGTCTATCGGGTCCTGCCCGCCCGGAACGAACGAGAGGTCCTCGAGGGGGCGCTCGTCGCGCTGCCCGACCCGGTCGTCTCGCACGGTTCGGCGGGGCGACTCCTCGGGCTGGCAGGGGTACCTGCATCGATGCCGACCGTCACGGTCTCCGCCCGTACGACGCACGAGTTCGAGGGGGCCTCGGTTCGTCGCGTCACCGTGCGGATTCCGGGAGCGCACCGAGCCAGGACCCGGGGCCTCCTGGTGACGTCCGTGAGTCGGACGGTGGTCGATCTGGCGGCGGACATGCAGGCTTCGGCGTGGCGACGTTTGGCCCAGGAGGCTGTCGTCGGCGGCCGCTGCTCGATCGCTGCCATCGGGCGAGTCGCAGCGTCCGTCTGCGGCCAGGGTCGGAAAGGATCCACGGCCGTGAAGGAGTTCCTCGCCGACGAGTTCGCCAGCCTGTCCGCGCTCGAGCGGCGCTTCGCCGAGATGCTGCGGCCGCTCCGACCCGAGCGTCAATACCCGGCGCCGTGGGACCCGAACCTCCGGTTGGACTTCGCCTTCCCGGAGGCGAAGCTCGCGATCGAGGTCGATTCGTATCGGTGGCATGCGACCACCGAGCGGTTCAAGGCCGACCGGCGTCGCGACCGAGATGCGACTGAGCATGGTTGGCGTCTCGTTCGTCTCACAGCCGATGACGCCGACGATCCCGACGAGACGCTGCGGTTCGTCGTCGGCCTCCTGGCCACCTGAATCGTGGGCTGGGGACCGCGAATGCGCGGTCCCCAGCCCAAACCTCCACCACGCACGCGGTGCCGAACCCTGGGTTCCGGACCGCGGCGCGGACTGTTTGGATCAGGCCAGTGCGATCACCAGCACCTCGTCGATCGTCGACGGGGTGTGGAAGGTCATCGCCTCCCGCACGCCCTCGGGGACGTCATCGAGGTCGTCGGCGTTGGCCGCCGGCACGATCACCTCGGTGAGGCCCGCCCGGTGGGCGGCCAGCACCTTCTGCTTCACGCCGCCGATCGGCAGCACCCGCCCCTGCAGGCTGATCTCGCCGGTCATGGCCACCTCGGGGCGCATCGTGCGGCCCGTGAGGAGGCCGACCAGGGCTGTGGTGACCGTCACGCCGGCCGAGGGACCGTCCTTGGGGACGGCACCGGCCGGGAAGTGCACGTGGAACCGGCGGCCGAGCCGCTCGGGCTCGATGCCGAGTTCGTCGGCGTGACTGCGCACCCACGACAGGGCCACGCTCGCCGACTCCTGCATGACGTCGCCGAGCTGGCCGGTCAGGGTGAGGCCGGGCTCGCCGTCCATCGTCCCGGTCTCGACGAAGAGCACGTCGCCGCCGGTGCCGGTGACGGCCAGTCCGGTGGCGACGCCGGGCACCGCGGTGCGGCCCTCGAGCTCCTCGCGGTCCTTGCGGGCGGGGCCGAGCATCGGGCGCAGGTCGTCGACCGAGATGGTGATCGGCGGCGACTCCCCCGACGCGATCCGGGTGGCCGCCTTGCGGGCGAGGGTGCCGAGACGGCGCTCGAGCGTGCGGACGCCCGCCTCGCGGGTCCAGCGCTCGACCACCTCGGCGAGGACGTCGTCGCCGAGGTCGAGCTCGCCGGGCTCGAGGCCGGCGCGGCGTACCTGGCGGGGCAGGAGGTGGTCGCGGGCGATGGTCAGTTTCTCGTCGGGGACGTACCCGTCGATCGTGATGACCTCGGTCCGGTCGAGCAGCGGGCCCGGGATCGTCTCGAGGACGTTGGCCGTGGCGATGAACAGGACGTCCGAGAGGTCGAGGTCGACCTCGAGGTAGTGGTCGCGGAAGGTGTGGTTCTGGGCGGGGTCGAGCACCTCGAGCAGTGCCGACGACGGGTCGCCCCGCCAGTCGGCGCCGACCTTGTCGAGTTCGTCGAGGAGGATCACCGGGTTCATCGACCCGGCGTCGATCATGGCCCGCACGAACCGGCCCGGGCGGGCGCCGACGTAGGTGCGGCGGTGCCCGCGGACCTCGGCCTCGTCGCGCACGCCACCCAGCGAGATCCGGGTGAACCGACGTCCCAGGGCGCGAGCGACCGACTCACCGAGGGACGTCTTGCCGACCCCCGGGGGACCGGCGAGGAGCAGGATCGCCCCGCCCCTACGGTCATCGTCGTCGTCGATGCCGCGTTCGGCCCGGAGCTTGCGCACGGCCAGGTGCTCGACGACGCGGTCCTTCACCTCGTCGAGGCCGGTGTGGTCGGCGTCGAGGACCTCTCGGGCCCGGCCCATGTCGAGGTCGTCGGTGGTCTCCGTCTCCCACGGGACGTCGAGGACGGTGTCGAGCCACGTGCGGATCCAGCTGTGCTCGGGCGACTGCTCGCTCATCTTCTCCAGTCGATCCAGCTCGCGCTCGACCGCCTCGACGACGACCTCCGGCAGTCGGCGGTCGGCCATCTTGTCCCGGTACTCGCCCGCGACCGAATCCTCGCCGAGCTCCTTGCGGATCGAGGCCATCTGCTGTCGCAGGAGGAACTCGCGCTGGCCCTCCTCGATGCGGTCGGCGGCATCCTCCTGCACCCGCCTACGGAGTTGCAGGTCGGCGAGCACCTCGGTGAGCCACCCGGTGACGAGCCGGAGCCGGTCGACGGGGTCGAACGTCTCCAGCACCTCGACCTTCTGGGCCAGTGACAGGTCCGGCGAGTAGCCGGCGAGGTCGGCGAGCGGGCCGGGTTCGTTGCCCTCGAGGAGGCGATCCACCATGCCCCCGGCGCCGCGCAGGTCGAGGATCGCCGAGACGACGGCCTTGAACTCCGCCACCAGCTCGGGGGCCACCACCGGGTCGTCGGCCACCGACTCGGCCTCGACCCAGAGCACGTCGCGCTCGCCGGTGGTGCCCACCCCGACCCTGGCGCGGGACTCGCCGGCGATGACGATGCGGAGCTGGTCGCCGTCGGCTCGCTGTTCCTGGATCGTGGCGATGGTGCCGACGTGGGCGAAGCGCTCGTCTGGGCGGGGCACCAACAGGAGCCGCCCGTCGGTGGCGGCGGCCGCCTCCACGGCGCGGCGCGCCTCGTCGGTCTCGATCGAGACCGTCACGACCATGTTCGGGAAGATGACCCCGTTCCGGAGGGGGAGGACGGGGAGGGTGGCGGATCGGAGGTCGGGCATGGGGGCTCCCGGGTGGGTGGACCGGCTACAACCGATACGAGACCGCATCGATTCCCGGATCTATGTGGGGATCGCTCAGATTACATCGGTCGGTTCCCAATGCCCGAGGGTCCCGGAGCGTGATGTCTGTCAAGCCATCGTCGGTCCTACGCTCCGGTTCGTGCTGTTCCCCACGGTGCAGTTCGCCCTCTTCTTCGTGGTGGTCCTGACGGCCAACTGGCTCCTCATGCGGAACCGGCCGTGGTGGAAGATCACCATGCTCGCGGCGTCCTACGTCTTCTACGGGGCCTGGGACTGGCGGTTCGTCGGCCTCATCGTCGTCTCGACCCTCGCCAACCAGGCGGCGGCCATGGCGATGGGCTCGACGCTCGACGACCGCCGCCGGAAGCGAATCGTCGTGGCGGCCGTCGTCGGCAACCTGGGGTTGCTCGGCTGGTTCAAGTACTACGGCTTCTTCGCCTCCTCGCTGGTGAACCTGTTCGCCGGCTTCGGCGTCGAGCTGCCGTTGCCGTTGCTGCAGATCACGCTGCCGGTCGGCATCTCGTTCTTCACGTTCCAGGCCCTCTCCTACGTCCTCGACGTCTACTGGCGCACCCAGGAACCGGCGGCCCCGATCGACTTCGCCGTGTACCTCGCCTTCTTCCCCCAACTCGTGGCCGGCCCCATCGTTCGGTCATCGGAGTTCCTGCCACAGTTGGCCACCCCGCGCGACCCGCGCCGGATCCCCGCCGCCGAGGCGTTCCTCCTGGTCGGTGGCGGCCTGTTCAAGAAGGTGGTGGTCGCCACCACGCTCGGCACCGAGATCGTCGACCCGGTGTTCGCCCAGCCCGAGGCGTACTCGGCGCTCGAGGTCCTCATGGCGACCTACGCCTACGCGATCCAGATCTACGCCGACTTCTCGGGGTACACCGACATCGCCATCGGGGTCGCCCTGCTGCTCGGGTTCCGGTTCCCCCAGAACTTCGACAACCCGTACTCGGCGGCCACCCTGCGCGACTTCTGGCGCCGGTGGCACATGACGTTGTCGCGCTGGCTGCGCGACTACCTCTACATCCCGCTCGGGGGGAGCCGCCGGGGGGAGGCGGCGACCTACCGCAACCTCATGATCACCATGCTGCTCGGCGGCCTGTGGCACGGTGCCGCCTGGACGTTCGTGTTCTGGGGGGCGCTCCACGGCGGCTGGCTGGCATTCGAGCGCTGGCTCGAGCAGCGGCGGGCGGCCGCCGGGGCGCCCGACCCGAACCCGTGGCTCGGTCGCTTCGTCACCTTCCACGTGGTGTGCCTCGGGTGGGTGTTCTTCCGGGCCGACTCCTTCGAGACCGCCCTCACGATGCTGGGCCGGCTGGCCGACTGGGGCCCGGCGCCGGCCGTCACGCCGCTGGTGCTGGCGCTCGTCGTCGGCAGCATTGCCGTCCAGTACATCCCGTACGGGGCCAGACTGCGGCTTCGTGAAGGTTTCGCCCGCCTGTCGCCAGTCGGCATGACGGCCGCCCTCGGCCTGTTCCTCCTCGCCCTCGACGCCCTCGGCCCCGAGGGTGTCGCCCCGTTCATCTACTTCCAGTTCTGATGCCCACCCGCACGCTCTCCGCCGGTCACGCCCTCATGATCATCGTGGGCGCCCTCGTCATCGGCCTGCTGCTCAACGCCGGCGACCTCCTCGAGACGGCCCGTCGCCAGAGCCCCGGCGTCGCCCGGACCCTGTCGGTCGGCGTCATGGAGCCGCTGGCCGCCGCCACCGACGCCGTCGGCCTCGACACCCCCCGGGCCGCCATCGACCAGTGGCTGGGCCGCGCCGAGACGGGGGACTCGGTGGTGGCCGGTGACGCCGTCACCCCGCCCCCCACCACGATCCCGTCGGAGGTGGCCGCCGCGTCGGCATCGACCACCACCACGACGACGCTGCCCACTCCGACCGAGGCGAGTCCGCTGTCGCTCTTCGTCGCCGGCGACTCGATGGTCGGCCAGTACGGCCCGGTGCTCGCCGGTCGGGCGGAGCGTTCCGGGGTCGTTGAGGGGGACTACTTCTTCGAGTTCTCGAGCGGCCTGTCCCGGCCGGACTTCTTCGACTGGTCGGCCAAGCTCGCCGAGATCCGGACCGACCATGACCCGGACGTGCTCGTGCTCTACCTCGGCGGCAACGACGCCCAGGACATCCTCGACGACGGGGAGTTCCTCTCCTACGCGGTCGATTCCGAGCCCTGGCACGCCGAGTACCGCGCTCGGGTCCGCGAGCTCATGGCAGAACTCGACGCCTCGGGGATGCGCACGTACTGGATGGGCATGCCGATCGTCCGCTCCGACACCATGAACGAGCGGTACGGGCGCCTCAACGAGATCTACGCCGAGGAGGCCGCCGGTTTCGACGGCGTCTCCTTCGTGGACACCACCGACTGGTTCGTCGATGAGTCGGGCGCCTATTCGGAGTACCTGCCCGACGACTCGGGCACCCTCACCGACATGCGCCAGGGCGACGGGATCCACCTCACGACGGCCGGCGCCGTGCGGCTCGCCGAGCGGGTGTTCCCACTCATCGCCTCCGACTACGGCCTCCCCGGCTGAAACCCGAACCCAGGGTTCGGCACCGGTCGATCGGCGTTTCCCCGGTATCGGGACCAGACCGGGTCTGGTCCCGATACCGGAGTTCGACGGCCTCAGTCCCCGACGATGGTCCAGCGGACGCCGTCGCGCCGAGCGACGCCGTCGGCCTCGAGGCCGGCCAGGGCCGTGGCGACGCGCTGGTGGGCCAGTCCGGTCACCTCCGCCAGCCGGTTCTCGTCTCCCTCGCCGGCCAGCAGCGCCCGGAGCACCGCCCCGCGGGCCTCACGCGTCGATCCCTCGAAGCGGGCCTGGCTCGGTGGCGGGGCATAGACGGTCGGGTCGGCGCACCACGTCGTGACCGGGCAGCGGTCGCAGTCGGGGCGGGGGCTGCAGACCGCGGCGCCGAGGTCCATGAGGGCCTGGTTCCAGTCCTCGGCGAGCCCCACCGGGAGGAGGTCGGTGGCGGCCTCCGTGAGTTCGCGGCCCCCAAGCGGTCGGCCGACCCAGCGGGAGATGACTCGTCGATGGTTGGTGTCGACCGTGGGCACCTGCTCGCCGAAGGCCTGGCAGGCCACCGCGGCGGCCGTGTAGGGGCCGACCCCCGGGAGTGCCTCCAGCCCCGACACCGTCCGAGGCCAGCCCTCGGCGGCGATGTGGGCGGCCGCCGCCCGCAGTCGCAGGGCGCGGTTGTTGTACCCGAGCCCGCTCCACAGCGCGAGGACGTCGGCAGGATCGGCCCGGGCGCAGTCGGCCGGGGTGGGGAACCGGTCGAGCCAGGCCTCCCAGCGCGGCAGGACCCGGCCGATCTGGGTCTGCTGGCTCATCACCTCCACGACCAGGATTCCCCATGGGTCACGGGTGCGGCGCCAGGGGAACTCCCGGCGATGGGTGCGATACCAGTCGAGGAGCGCCGTCGCCCGCTCGGGCCCGTCCATCTAGGGCGTGGTGGTCGTGACGGTCGGGGGGGTGGTCGTCGGCGTCGTTGGTGGTGGCACGAACTCGTACAGGGTCACCGTCACCGTCTGGCCGAGCGTCACCTCGACGCCGGCGGCGGGGCTCTGGCTGGCGACGAGGCCGTCCAGCAGTTCGTCGGGGGTCTCGGCGGTGTTGGGGCTGACCGCGAACGCGAGTCCCACCGAGTCCAACTCGAACTCGGCCTCCTGCTCCGACAGGCCGGTCACCTCGGGCACCAGCACGGTCAGGACCGGAGCCACGCCGATGAACACGGTCACCTCCTGCCCGGGTGTCAGCTCGGTGCCCGCCGACGGCACCTGCTCGGCGACGAGCCCGTCGTACTGCTGGGACTCGACCGTGGAGTCCGACACCCGCAGGACGAGCCCGAGAGGCGCGAGCTCGGCCTCGGCCTGTGACTGGGACAGTCCGACGAGGTTGGGCACCGCCCGGGGGGCGGGTCCCTCGGAGACGAAGACGGTCACCGTCGAGCCGATGTCGATGGGGCCCGGGCCCGGGTCGGTGCGGACGACGAAACCCTCGGCGACCTCCTCGCTCGGCTCGGATCGCTCCACGACCGTCATCCCGGCCTGCTGCAGCTCGAAGCGGACCTCGGACAGCACGCGGCCGGTGTAGTTCGGCAGGTCGAAGGTGCCGGGACCGCTGGACACGGCGACGTCGACGGTCGAGCCCACCGGTGCGTCGGAGCCGGCGGTCGGGTCGGAGCCGACCACCAGGCCGGCCTCGAACTCCTGGCTCGGGACCTGGGAGACGGTGCCGAGCTCCAACTCGGCGTCGCCGAGTTCCACGAGGGCGTCGTCGACGGTGAGGCCGGTGAGATCGGGCACCTCCACCGTGTCGACCCCGGCCGAGACCTGCAGGCGGATCGTCGAGCCCTCCTCGGCGAGCTCACCCGCCGGGGGGTCGGTGCCGATCACGAGGCCGGCCTCGACGTCGGGGTCGGCAACCTGTTCGGGCTGCACGACGAACCCGAGCTCGGTGAGGATCGAGGTCGCCGCGGCCTCGGTCTGGCCGGCCACGGCGGGTACCTCGATGGTGGGTGGCGCGGCGTCCTCGTCGCCGTTGCCGAGCAGGCTGAACACGAGCCAGACGCCGAACACCAACACGGCGAGCATCACGAAGGCCGTGATGATGAAGGGGAGCTGGCTGCCCGGTTCGTCCTCGACCTCCCGGTAGGCCTCGCCGGGCGGGGCGGTCGGTGGCGCGGCGATGGCGCCATCGAGCACCCGGGTGGCGTCGTCGGCGGCGGCCCCGGCCGCGGCGCCCGCCACTGCGGCGGCGGCGATCGGCGGCTCCCCGGCCATGGCCGCCAGGAGGTCCGCCCGGAACGACTCGGCGTCCTGGTAGCGGGCGTCGGGACTCTTCTGCAGCGCCTTCATGACGACGGCGTCGAGGTTCTCGGGAACCTCCGGGTTGACCTGTCGTGGCGGGGTGACGGGGGCGCTCACGTGCTGATAGGCAACCGCCACCGGGCTCTCGCCGCGGAAGGGCACGGTGGCGGTCAGCATCTCGTAGAGCACCACGCCGAGGGCGTAGAGGTCGGAGCGGGCGTCGGCGCTCTGGCCCTGGGCCTGTTCGGGGGAGAAGTAGGTGGCCGTCCCGATGACGGCTCCGGTGCGGGTGAGTTCCAGCGAGTCGTCCCAGGCCCGGGCGATGCCGAAGTCGGTGACCTTCACGGTCCCGTCGGCAGGGATGAGGATGTTGCCGGGCTTCACGTCGCGGTGAACGAGACCCGCATGGTGGGCGACGGCGAGCGCGGCCGCGACCTCGGCGGCGATCTCGCTGGCCCGTCGGGGGAGCAGCGCCCCCTCGGACTTGAGGATGTCCCGGAGGGACCGGCCCTCGATCAACTCCATGACGATGAAGTAGGTGGAGCCGTCCTGGCCCCAGTCGTACACGGAGACGATGTTCGGGTGCGACAGGTTGGCGGCGGCCTGCGCCTCGCGCCGGAAGCGTCGCACGAACGACTCGTCGTTCGAGAACTGGGCGTGGAGCACCTTCACCGCCACGCGGCGGTTGAGGGCACGGTCACGCGCCTCCCAGACGTCTGCCATCCCCCCTCGGGCGATGTGTGACGTCAGCTCGTAGCGATCGGCGAGGAGGTG
>CAZTLW010000022.1:16704-23654 GCA_964614585.1 uncultured Acidimicrobiia bacterium
CCATCATGTCGGTCAGCTGCCCGGCGGTCGTCTCCGAGATCGCCCGGCCGAGCACCTCCGGTGCGGTGGTCGACTCGACGCCGCCGTCGGCGTCGAACACCGTCCCGACGAGGAAGGGGCGGAGCCGCTCGCCGCCGGCGGCGATGGTGGCGACCACCGACGCCATCTGGAGCGTGGTGGCCCTGGCGTCCCGCTCTCCGATCGCGGTCTGGGCGAGGGCGGCGAGGTCGTCACCGGGATCGGGAAATGGCGATATCGAGACCGGCAGGTCGGTCTCGATCTCCGTCGTCCACCCGAAGGCCTCCGCGGTGCCGACCACCGGATCCGAGCCGAGCTCGATCGCCAGCTCGGCGAACGGGATGTTGCACGACCGGACGAGGGACTCCGCCAGCGTCACCTCCCCACCGCCGGCGCAGGTGCCGCCACCGGGGTTGCGCAGCACCGCCGTGGATCCCGGCAGGGGGAGCTCGTCGGGGTCGGGGAGGGTGCTGGACGGCAGCCACTCGCCCGACTCGAGGGCGGCGGCGGTGACCACCAGCTTGAACGTCGATGCCGGTGGCGCCAGCACCCGGGCGCCTCGGTCCAACAGGGGCTGGGTCTCGTCCTCGGCCACCGTCCGGGCGTATGCCGGGTCGGCGACGAAGGCCTGCGGGTCGTAGGAGGGGTGGGAGACCCAGGCGAGCACGGCCCCGGTCGTGGGGTCGAGGGCGATGACCGACCCCCGCCGTTCGCCCAGCGCCTCGTCGGCCACGCGTTGCAGTGCCGGGTCGATGGTGAGGCCGAGGCTGCGGGGTCGCAGGTCGCCGCCGAAGATGGCGGTCAGCAGGTCGGAGATGGTCAGGTCCTGACGGCTCCGCAACTGGTCCGAGTAGGAGGCCTCCAGGCCGGATTCGCCGAAGAGGGCGGTCGTGTGCCCAACCGGCCAGGCGAACGTCGCCCCCTCGGGATAGCGGCGCACGAATCGGCGGTCGGCCCCCTCGACCAGCTCCGAGACGGCGAGCAGCGAGCCGTCGGCGCCGAGGATCGCCCCTCGCTCCTTGCCGGCCAGCGAGAGCACCACCCGGGGGTTGGCCGGGTCGGTGCGAAGGGCGTCGGCCCGCACCCCCTGGATGAAGCTGGTCGCCAGGGCGAGCAACCCGAACCCGATGAAGATGCCGTACGTCAGGCGGCGGATCGGCCCGTTCATGCCCGTTCCTCGTGGGAGACCCGCAGCAACAGGGCGAGGAGCAGGAAGTTGGCCAGCAGCGACGAGCCTCCGTACGACATGAAGGGGAGCGTGATGCCCGTGAGCGGCAGCAGCCGGACGGTGCCGCCGATGATGAGGATGGCCTGGATCCCGATCACGAACGTGATGCCGGCGGCGAGCAGGCTCCGGAACTGGTCGCGGGCCCGCAGCGCGATGCCCGCACCGGCCGCCACGAGCAGGCCGAACAGGGCCAGCACCGACAGCGAACCGGTGAGACCGAGCTCCTCGGCGACCGCGGCGTAGATGAAGTCGGTCGCCGCGAAGGGGATGAGGTCGGGCCGGCCCAGCCCGAGCCCGCTCCCGGTCAGGCTCCCGGCGCCCATGGCGTAGAGGCCCTGCACGATCTGGTACCCGGTGCCGAAGGGGTCGTCGAAGGGGCGCAGCCACGCCTCGATGCGGGTCTGGACGTGGCCGAAGGCGAGCCAGGCACCCGCCGCCCCGACCGCGAACAACGCCGCCCCCGACACGAGGTAGCCGCCATGGCCGGTGGCGGCGTACAGCATGGTGACGAAGGTGGCGAACAACAGCAGCGACGCCCCGAGGTCCCGCTGGACGACGAGGACGACGAAGGCCCCCGACCAGGCCACCAGCACCGGGACGAGGCGCCGGAGGTCGGCCATACCGAAGCGGCCGGCGCTCGCCACGGCGGGGATCGGCCGGCGGTCGGCGAGGAGCGACGCCAGGAAGAGGATGATCGGCAGCTTCGCCAACTCGCCGGGCTGGAACTGCACCGACCAGGTGCCCACCCCGATTTGCACCCACAACCGGGAGCCGTTGATGGTCCGACCGGCGATCGGGAGGATCCCGTCGTCGGGGAAGAGCGGCAGGAGCAGCAGCACGCCGCCGAGCACCAGCAGTAGGTAGCGGTATCGGGCGAGGGTGGCGAGGCCGGTCCGCCGCAGGAGGGCGAGCAGGCCGATCGCCGCTGCCGAGGAGACGAGGAACCACCAACGCTGCCGCCCGGCCAGGCTCGGGTCGAGGCGATGGACCTGGACGAGGCCGATGGCTCCGAGGGCGGCGGCGGCCACGACCGGGTAGGTGATGGCCCGGGGAGCGAGGAGGCGGACGGCCACCAACAGTCCGCCCCAGGCGAGGGCGAAGACGAGGAACGTGAGCCCCACCTCGGCGTCGAGGGGTTGGCCCCGGGCGACGTTGACGAAGGCCATCCCGAAGCCGAGGAGGATCACCGCCACGGCGACGGCGGTGGTCTCGAGGCGGCGCGTCACCGCTCGACGTCGACCACGAGGACCGTGATGTTGTCGTGGCCGCCGGCGGCGTTGGCGGCCTCGACGAGGGCCCAGGCGGCCTCCTCGGGGGTACCGGTCGAGAGCAGTGCGGCGATCCGGTCGTCGCGGACCATGCCGTTCAGTCCGTCCGAGCAGAGCAGCAGGCGGTCCCCCGGGGCGAGCTCGGCCTCGAACTCGTCGACCGTCACCGACGGGGCCACCCCCACGGACCGGGTCAGCATCCCTCGCCGGGGGTGGGTCTTGGCCTCGTCCTCGGTGATGGCGCCCACCGCCAGCCATTCGGCCACGACCGTGTGGTCCTGGGTGAGTTGGGTGAGCTCGTCGTCGCGCCACAGGTAGGCGCGGCTGTCGCCTACGTGGGCGAATCGGCCCTTGCCGTCGGCGTCGAGGTCGGCGAGGGTCACCGTCGTGCCCATGCCCGCCAGTTCGGGGCGGGCGCTGGCGAGTGCGTGGACCGCCCGATTGGCGGCCTCGATCCGGGCGGCGCCGGGCTCGGGGGAGGCGAGGACGGCGTCGAGGGCGGTGGCCGAGGCGACCTCGCCGCCGGCGGCGCCGCCCATCCCGTCGGCGACCACGCCGAGCAGCGCCTCGCCGCTCCCCGCCGTGGCGGGGTGCACCGAGTCCTGGTTGGCCGACCGAACCCGGCCGACGTGCGTGGCGGCGGCCCACGTGTATCTCATCGGGCTGCTCCCCTCTACGGCGATGCCCTCGACCCGGTACGACCCGTGCGCCGGGTCGGGTCGGCGGCATACGGTACCGCCCCCGGGGGCATCCGGCAGGCGCTAGACGTCAGCGGATCTCCATCACGGTCTTGCCGACCTGCACCGCGTCCCCCCGTTTGACGGTGATGGGGGCGGTCACCCGGCGGCCGTTGAGGTAGGTCCCGTTCGTCGACCCGAGGTCGTGGAGCACCAGGCGGTCCTCCTCGGCGACGAAGCGGAGATGGAACTCCGAGGCGTAGGGATCGTCGAGGTGCACGTCGGCGTCGTCGCCGCGGCCGAACGTGAGGGCGTCCTTGACGGTGTGGGTGGCCCCGGCCTGGGTCTCGGAGCGGACGATCACCACCTCGGAGGCGGGCCGGCTGGCGGTGCGGGTGATCGGACCCACGTGGCGGCCCATCGCCCGTGCCACCTGGATGACGTAGAGGACGAGCAGTCCCAGGAAGACGAGCCTGAGGGCGGTGAGGATGAGGTCCGTCATTGCGTCGTCATTCTGGCCGTGACGGCCCCGAAGGTGACCTCGTCGCCCTCGGTCAGCGTCGTCGCTGCGGTGACCGGTCGTCCGCCGACCCTCGTGCCGTTGGCGCTCCCGAGGTCGACGATCCGCACGTCGCCGTCCTGCCGCCACAGCAGGGCGTGTCGCCGGGAGACGGAGTCGTCGGCGAGTCGCACGTCGGCCCGCTCGCCCCGCCCGACGACCAGGCGGTTGTCGACGAGGGGGTGGCGGACGTCGCCCACCACGAGGTGTCCCCAGGACGGCCGCGGGCCGGGCCGTCGGTCGGTGCGAACCCGGGGATGGCCGCGGGGGGCATCGTCGAGGGCGACGACGCTGACGGAGGCCGGCCCTCCGAGCCGCCACCCGCGTCGGGCCGCCTCGTCCTCCAGCGCGGCGGCGAGCCCTCGACCCAACACGTCCGAGGGCAGGTCGTCGGTGAGGTCGGCGGGGTGGACGCCGATCTCGACGACGTTGGGCGCCGTCGGCCCGAGTTCGTCCTCGGTCGTGGCGAGGTCGACGGCGCGGACGACCCGACCACCCAACTCGGCGGGCTGGATCGCGCCGGGGAAGACCGCCCCGGCGACCCGGTCGACCGCCGATTCCAACAGCGCCTCGAGGCGCCGGGCGAAGGACATGGGAAGCAGGATACGGACACCTTCGGTGTCCGCACCCTGCGACGACGACACCGGCGGCTGGCGCCGCCTACGGCACCGCCGGGCTGCGCCCGGTTACAACACCGGCGGGCGCCCTGCGGGCGCCGCCTACGGCACCGCCGGGCTGCGCCCGGCTACTGGGGTGGTCCGCCAGTAGCTCGGCGGAGCCGAGCCGTGAGGTAGCCGAGGGCCGGAGGCCCGGCGGCGGTGTCGTAGCCCCGAGCTCGGCTCGGGGCGGTGTCGTCGGCCGACGCAGTCGGCCGGAGTGGGTTCGATCGGCGTAAGCCCATCGCCCTCGCTACCCTTCCGGGACCACCCGGGCGGGTGGCGGAATTGGTAGACGCGCTGGCTTCAGGTGCCAGTGGGCGCAAGCCCGTGGGGGTTCGAGTCCCCCCTCGCCCACCCACTCATGTTCCCCGATCTCGACGCACCGCGCCGGCCCCGGCGGCGTCGCTGGCTCATCCCCCTGGCCATCACCATCATCGCCGTGGCGGCCTGGTGGATCGGCTCGCTCGCCCAGGACGAGTTGACCGTCGTGGCCTACCTGGAGGACGCCCGCGACGTGGCCGACCGACAGGCACCCAGGGCGGAGACCTTCCGTCAGCTGCTCATCGACGCGTCGGCTCTCCAGATGGACCGACAGACCTTCGCCACCACGGTCGACGGCCTGACGGCAGGGATCGAAGCCGACCTCGCCGAGCTCGAGGCGCTCGAGGTGCCCCAGGAGGCGTTCACGGTCGACGTCTTCCTCACCCTGGCCATGCAGCGATGGCTGTCGGGCCTCGAGTCTTTCCGTGCCTCCTCGCTCGCCCTCCCGACCGGCGCCGACCTGGCCGCCCGCACCCAGGTGGCGGAGTCGCTGACCACGTTGCAGGTCGCCGACGCCATGTACGCCGAGTACCTCGTCGAGGTGGCCGAGACGGAGGCGGCCGCCGGGCTCACGCCGTCCACGCCGGTCGATGTGGAGTACGTGGAGCCGTCGTTCGGGACGCCGGAGGGGATCGACCAGTTCGTCCAGGCGATCCTCGACAACCCCGAGATGGCGGCTGCCCAGAACCTCGACATCGTCTCGGTCGGCCTCGAGCCGGTGCCCACCGGCGACACCACCGCCGAGGGCTTCCTCCAGTTGCCGGCGACCGAGTCGCTGTTGGTGACCGTCGTCGTCCGCAATGACGGCACCGATCCCGAGTCGGGCCTCGAGGTGCGGGTGGTGCTCGCCACCCGGGACTCGGTGATCGAGTACTCGAACGTGGCGTCCGTCGGGGAGTTGGCTTCCGCCGGCGGGAGCACGGCCATCGAGTTCGCCGACATCCCGGTGAACGAGAACATCGGCTACCGGTTGCGGGTCGAGTTGGCCCGGGCGGGCGGCGGTACCATCGCCGTCGACACGACCGAGCTCGTCGTCTCCCCTGCCTCCGGGTGATCCCATGATCGACATCACCGTCCTCCGCACCGACCCCGACCGCGTCCGCGCCTCGCTGGCCGAACGGGGCATGGAGCTCGACGTCGACCGACTCGTCGCCCTCGACGAGGAGGTGCGAGGGCTCCGGCACCGGGCCGACGAGCTCCGGGCGGAGCAGAAGCGGGTCGGCCAGTCGATCCGTTCCCTGGAAGGCGCGGAGAAGGAGGCGGCGATTGCCAGGGCCGGTGGCCTCGCCGACGAGTCGAAGGCGCTGGCCGCCCGCGCCGACGAACTCGACGCCGAATTCCGGGAACTGTGGATCCAGGTACCCAACTTCGCCCACGAGACCGCGGCCCGCGGGCTGGGCGAGGAGGACAACGCCGAGATCGTTCGGGTCGGCGAGCCTCCCGTGTTCGAGGGTGAGCCGCTCGACCATCTGGAGCTGGGTGAGTCGCTCGGCATCATCGACGTCGAGTCGGCGGCCCGGGTGTCGGGCAGTCGATTCGCCTTCCTCAAGGGCCAGGCCGTCTTCTTGGAGTTCGCCCTCGTCCGGTTCGCCCTCGACGTCCTTGCCGACGAGGGCTTCCTCCCCGTGATCCCACCCGTCCTCGTCCGGGAGGAGGCGCTCTTCGGGACCGGCTTCTTCCCCGAGGCCCGCGACCAGGTGTACGCGGTGCCCGAGGACGACCTGTTCCTCGTCGGGACCGCCGAGGTGCCGCTCGCCTCCCTCCACGTCGACGAGATCGTCGAGCGCGACGACCTGCCCATCCGCTACGCCGGGTTCTCCACCTGCTTCCGCCGCGAGGCGGGCAGCTACGGCCGCGACACCCGGGGGATCTTCCGGGTGCACCAGTTCGACAAGGTGGAGATGTTCTCGTTCGTCCTCCCCGAGGACTCCTGGGACGAGCACGAGTACCTGCACTCGATCGAGCGGCGGTTGGTCGACGCGCTCGAGCTGCCCTACCGGGTGGTCAACGTGGCGGCCGGCGACCTCGGCGCGTCGGCGGCCAAGAAGTACGACATCGAGGCGTGGATCCCCTCCCAGGGCGCCTACCGGGAGGTCACCTCGTGCTCGAACACCACCGACTTCCAGAGCCGCCGGCTGCGGATCCGAACCCGGGGTGAGCAGGCCACCGAGTTCGTCCACACCCTCAACGGCACGGCCATCGCCATCGGCCGCACGATCC
>CAZTLW010000023.1:0-23207 GCA_964614585.1 uncultured Acidimicrobiia bacterium
CACCGGGCCCTTGTGCCCCGCTCCCATACGACGAAAGGACGCCCGAAGGCGTCCTTTCGTCGTACCGGGAGCGGGACTCGAACCCGCACGTCCTTGCGGACACCGGATTTTGAGTCCGGCGCGTCTGCCAATTCCGCCATCCCGGCGTGTGGACCACCGATGCTATCGGCAGGGGCGGGGTGCGCTACTCGACGGGTTCGTAGATCGGGTACTCCCAGTAGTCCGACCACCTCGAGAACCAGGGTCGCGGGTCGGTGCGCCAGGATCGCCACGCCGGGCGGTATTCCGACCATCCGCGCACCACGTAGAGCACCCCACCCAGCCCGGTGGCGACGGCCAGCCACGGTTCGTCGACGAGCCAGAACCACCCCGGGAGCAGGACGAGCCAGAGCTCCGAGCCCACGTAGGGGCTGCCCACGAGCGCCGCCACGACGATGGCGATGGCGATGACCACCCCGAGGCCGAGCGGGTCGGCGGCGAGCGCCACGCCGATCATGGTCGCCATCCCGTAGCCACCCTCCCGCAGGTGACCGAGTGGGAAGACATGGCCGAGCACGACGCCGATGGCCACCAGGCCCACCACGGCCGGATCGTCCGTCGCCACGCGGGCCACCAGGACCGGCACGAACCCCTTGGCGATGTCGATGAGGGCGGCGATCGCCCCGGCCCGGCGGCCCGCCCGGGCGCCGAGCATCGATGAACTGACCCCCGTGGTGAGCGCCTCGTTCCCACGGTCGTCGAAGACCACCCGGGTCGGGCTCAGGGGCATCCCGGGGATGACGCGGGCCGCCACGATCCGCGCCCCCCGCGAGCGAGCCGACCAGCCACCCGCCGACGAGGGCGACGATCCCCCAGACATCCACGGCCGGCACCTTACGGCGAAGCGTGGGCCCGAGCGCGTCGAAACGCTGGTCCCCGGCCCCGAGAACGGCAAGCAGCCGCGGTCTCGAACCCTGGGTTCGCTACAGCGCGGGGGCGATCTCGTCGGTGTAGGTGCGCAGGGACTCGGCGGCGGCCTGGGGCGTCGCCGCCTCCAGCACTCGCCGAACGATCGCCGAGCCGATGATGACCCCGTCTGCGGTGCCCCGAAGCGCCGCCACCTGTTGGGGTCGGGAGATCCCCACCCCCATCACCAGAGGTACGTCGGTACGGGAGCGCACCCGCTCGGCCAGCGCCACCCCACGGGTGGTTTCGTCATCGCGCTCCCCCGTCACGCCCATGTCGTTGACCCCGTAGATGAAGACGGGCTCGGCGGCGGCGATCCGATCCAGCCGCTCGTCGTCGGTGGTCGGGGCCGCGAACAGCACCATGCCGATCCCCGCCGCCTCGACCTCGGCCTTGAGCGGCAGGGCCTCCTCGAGCGGGATGTCGGCCATGATCAGCCCGTCGGCGCCGGCGGCGGCGATCTCCGCCGCGAACCGCTCGGCACCCCGGCTGTGGACGACGTTCACATAGGTCATCACCACCACCGGCTTGCCCGTCCGCTCCCGGACCGCCGCCACGATCTCGAGGCCGCGGTCGAACGTGGTGCCCGCAGCCAGGGCCCGGCGGCCGGCCTCCTGGATGACCGGGCCGTCCATCAGCGGGTCGGAATACGGGATCCCCACCTCGAAGCCGTCGGCGGCGTCCATCGCCTCGAACAGTGACACCGACGAGGCGGGGTCGGGCAGCCCGGCCGTGAGGTAGGGCAGGAACGCCAGCCGACCGGCGGCCCGGGTGGCGTCGAAGAGTCCGGTGAGGCGCTCGGCGCCGGTGATCACGCCAACCCCATCTCGGCCAGTTGGGCGACGTCCTTGTCGCCCCGGCCGGACAGGTTCACCAGCACCGTGCGGCCGGCGAGCGCCTCCCGGTCGCGAACGATCCAGGCGATGGCGTGGGCGGTCTCGATGGCCGGGATGATGCCCTCCATCCGGCTGAGCAGGCCGACGGCCGCCAGCGCCTCGTCATCGGTCACCGACTCGTAGCGGGCCCGACCCAGCGCCGCCAGGTAGGCGTGCTCGGGGCCGACCCCCGGGTAGTCGAGGCCGGCAGACACCGAGTGGGCCTCGACGACCTGGCCGTCGGGGTCCTGGAGCATGTACGTGAGCGACCCATGGAGGATCCCCGGCGACCCGGCGCCGATCGAGGCGCCGTGCTCCCCCGTCTCGATGCCCCGGCCGGCGGCCTCCACGCCCACCAACTCGACGTCGGTGGCGGCGAACGGGTGGAAGATGCCGATGGCGTTGGAGCCGCCACCCACGCAGGCGACCACCACGTCGGGCAGGTCGCCGGCGAGTTGGGCAAGCGCCTCGCGGCCGATCACCGTCTGGAACTCCCGCACGATCCACGGGAACGGGTGCGGCCCCACCACCGAGCCGATGATGTAGTGGGAGTCCTCCACGGTGGCGACCCAGTCCCGGAAGGCGGCCGAGACGGCGTCCTTGAGCGTGGCGGCTCCGGTCTCCACCCCGACGACCTCGGCGCCGAGCAGCCGCATCCGGTACACGTTGAGGGCCTGGCGCTCCATGTCCTTGCGGCCCATGTACACCACGCAGTCGAGGCCGAGGTGAGCGGCGGCGGTGGCCGTCGCCACCCCGTGCTGGCCGGCCCCGGTCTCGGCGATGAGCCGGGGCTTGCCCATCCGCCGAGCGAGCAGGCCCTGGCCGAGGGCGTTGTTGATCTTGTGGGCGCCGGTGTGGGCCAGGTCTTCGCGCTTGAGGAGGATGCGGACGCCGAGCTCCTCGGACAGGCGTTCGGCCTCATGGAGTGGGGTGGGGCGGCCGACGTAGTCGCGCAACAACCGGTGGAAGCCGTCCACGAACTCGGGATCGGACCAGGCGTCGGTGAAGGCCGCCTCCAGCTCGGCGAGGGCGGGCATCAGCGTCTCGGGGGCATAGATCCCTCCGAACTCGCCGAACCGTCCCTCGGCGTCGGGTCTGGTCATCGTCATGAGGCGTCCTCCGTCTGGCGGGCGGCGGCCAGGAAGGCTCGAATCTTGGCAGGGTCCTTGCGTCCCGGGCGCGCCTCCAGCCCCGAGGAGGCGTCGATGCCCCACGGTCGGACGGCCGCGATCGCCCGAGCGACCGAGTCGGGCCCGAGCCCGCCGGCCAGCACGAACTCGGCGCCGTCGGCGTCGATGAGCTCCCAGTCGAACGAGCGGCCGGTGCCCCCGTGCTGGACCGATGGCGTGTCGAGCAGCGGTCGGAACCCCGCCCCCGCCGACCCTGGCCGGATGCGCTCGGTGACCGGCACCGGCAGCAGCACCTGCGCTCCGCAGAGCGTCGCCACCGTGGCGGCGGCGACGGCGTGGGCGCCGTGGGGCTGGAGGCCCGTGGCGCCGGTCCGCCGGAGGAGGGGCTCCACCTCGTCGGGATGGAGGTCCACGGTCACGAGGTAGGTCGCCACCGGGACGTCGACCACCAGTCGGGCCACCACGTCGGCCCCCACGTACCGGGGTGAGGGGGCCAGCACGAAGCCGACCGCGTCGGCGCCCGCGTCGATGGCCACCGCCACCTCCGCCTCGGTGCGGAGCCCACACACCTTCACCCAGGTCATCCGATCAGCTCCGCGATGAGGGCGGCGGGGTCGTCGGCCCGGACGAGAGCCTCCCCCACCAGCACCGCGTCGTACCCGGCCTCGGCCATGCGCCTGGCATCGGCGGCGGTCCAGATCCCGGACTCGGCCACGGTCACCGGCGCCTCCCGGGCGATGGCGGCCACGGACTCGGCGGTGCCGAGGTCCACCTCGAACGTCGTCAGGTCCCGGTTGTTGACGCCCACGATGGCGGCGCCGGCGTCGAGTGCCCGGCGGGCCTCCTCGGTGTCGTGGGCCTCCACGAGGGCGTCGAGGCCGGCCGCGGCCGCCTCGGCCACCAGGCCGGTGAGGGTGGGCTGGTCGAGGGCGGCCACGATCAGCAGCACCGCCGAGGCACCCATCGCCCGGGCCTCCCAGATCTGGGCGCGGTCGACCGTGAAGTCCTTGCGCAGCAGCGGCAGCGAGACCGCCTTCGCCACGGCCCGGAGGTCGTCGGACGAGCCGGCGAAGTGGTCCGGTTCGGTGAGCACCGAGATGGCGGCCGCGCCCCCGGCCTCGTAGGCCACGGCGCGCGCGGCCGGGTCGAGGTCGGAAGCGAGCTCACCTCGCGACGGCGACCGGCGCTTCACCTCGGCGATGACCGAGAGCCCCGGCCCGGCGAGCGCGTCCCGGAGCGATGGCACGGTCGGCGCCGGCGCACCCAGGAGTGCCGTCAGGTCGAGTGCCGCGGCCCGCTCGGCGGCGGCGGCGAGGATCGGGGCGAGTCGGTCGGTCACGGGGGCCGCAGGGTACCGGCGGCTCAGACGAGCGGCAGGGCCGCTACGACGGCCGACGCCGAGCCGCCCTCCCAGGCCACCTCGACGGCGGCGCCGTCCTCGGCCTCCCTCCGGACCACGGCCAGGCCGACCGGGGCCCGCAGGTCGAGCGATTCGGCGACGGTCGTGACGGTGCCGACCTCCCGATCGCCGAGGAGGACGGTGGCCCCGACCGGGGGCACCACGTTGGTGGTGAGACGAATCCCCACCAGCCGCTGGTTGACCCGGCCCCGCGAATCGATCCGGGCGACGAGCTCCTGGCCGAGGTAGCAGCCCTTGTCGAAGTCGACGGCGACCGGTACGAGTCCGGTCTCCTGGGGGATCGTGCCCTCGTCGACGTCGACGTCCATGACCGGCTCCCCGAGCTCCACCCGCAGCGCGGTCGCCGCCAACGATCCGACCGGGGTCGCCGACGACAGGTCGGCGTCCCCGACGACCAGGCGCCGGGGACGCCCCGCCATCGAGACGTCGCCGGCGAGGACGTCGTCGAAGCGAACCCACCCCCCGGCAGGGACCTCGTGGCCGAGCACCTCGTCCGAAGCCGGGCCCACGAGCAGCCGCACCGGGCGGTCGTCGTCGGCGATCTCGGCCTTGACCCGGATCCGATATCGGGCGAGGTCGGCGCGGAGCACGTCACGACGGTCGGCGTCGGTGACGAGCACCACCGCCTCCTCGTCGACGCACGCCCAGGCGATCGCCCGCAGCTTGCCGCGGGGGCCCAGCAGGAAGGTGCGCACGGTTCGCCCGGGCACGAGCGCCTGGCTGAGGAGGCCGTCGAGGAACGAGACGGCGTCGGGGCCGCGCACTGCAACGGCGGCCCAGCCGGGGTCGACAAGACCGGCCCCCTCGCGGAGGGCGAGGTATTCGGCGGTGGGATCCCCGTGGTGCTCAGGCATCGGTGGCAGCCTCCACGGCGGCCAGCGCGGCGGCCGCCTTCGTCATCGACTCCTCGTATTCATAGTCGGGGTCGGAGTCGTACACGATGCCCGCCCCGGCCTGCACCCAGGCGGTGTCGTCGGCGAGGACGACGGTCCGCAGGCAGATGGCGGTGTCCACGTTGCCCGAGAAGTCGAGGTAGCCGACGGCCCCGGCGTAGGGGCCGCGGGCCACCGGCTCGAGGTCGTCGATGATCTCCATGGCCCGCACCTTCGGTGCTCCCGACACCGTGCCGTGGGGGAACGTCGCCCGCAGGACGTCCACGCCGCCGACGCCGTCGCGCAGCTCCCCCTCGACCCCCGACACGATGTGGAGGACGTGGCTGTACCACTCGATGACCATGAGGTCCTCGACCGTCACGGTGCCATAGCGGCACACCCGCCCGAGGTCGTTGCGCGCGAGGTCGACGAGCATCACGTGCTCGGCCCGCTCCTTGGGATCGGCCAACAGCTCCTCGGCCCGGGCGGCATCCTCCTCCGGGGTGGCGCCGCGCGGCCGGGTCCCGGCGATCGGCCGGGACGAGACCCGACCGTCGCGGACCCGGGTCATCATCTCGGGCGAGGAACCGACCACCGTCACCGCCGGGTCGCGTACGAAGAAGAGGTACGGCGAGGGATTGATCGCCCGGAGCGCCCGGTAGAGGGCGAAGTCGTCGCCGGTGAAGGGGACCGCCAACCGCTGGCTGAGCACCACCTGGAAGGCGTCACCCTGCCTGACGTGGTCGCGGGCAGCCTCGACGGCCGCGCAGAACTCCTCCCGGGTCATCGACGAGGCCGGGGGCGGCCCGGTCCAGGCCGTGGCCGGCGGGGGCACGGGCTGGTACGGGTGGGCGGCCCCGAGCCGCTCGGCGTCGCGCTCGAGGCGGGCCACCGCCGCCCGGTGGTCCCGGGCGGGGTCGTCGCCAACGACGACGTTGCGGATGAGGACGATCTCCTGGCGCAGGTTGTCGACCGCCGCCAGCGACCCGACGAGGTGCCAGAGCATCTCGGGGAGGCCCCGGTCGTCGGGCGGACGGTTGGGCAGCGACTCGACGTAGCGAACCGCGTCGTAGGCGAGGTAGCCGACCAGTCCGGCGTGGAGCGGGGGCAGGTCGGCGAGGTCGGGCACCCGGTACCGACCCGTGAGGGCGTCCAGCACCTCCAGGGGGTCGCCCTCGGGCAGGTCGACGGACACCGGGCCGGTCGCCCGGGACACGCCGTCGTGGGCGGTGATGGTGGCCAGGGGATCCCAGCCGACGAACGACCAGCGGGCCCACTGCTCGCCGCCGAGGAGGGACTCGAACAGGAAGCCGGGCTGGTCGCCAACGAGCTTCTCGAAGACGGTCACGGCCGTCTCGCGGTCGGCGACCACCCGGACGGAGACCGGCACGACGTCGTGGTCGGCGGCGAGGGCGACGAACTCCTCGAGGGTGGGCGTGGGGGTCACGGCCCGGGAGGGTAGGCCGTCGCGTCGCCGTCTAGATGGTGGTGATGTCCTCGAGGCCGATGTTGATCAGCCACTCGGAGATCACCCCCGAGAGGCGACCGACCTGGTTGGTGACCATGAGCACGCCGAAGGTGATGAGCAGCGCACCCGACACGATGTTGATCGTCCGCAGGTGCCGGCGCAGCGGCTTGAACAGGCGGCTCATCCCGAGCGACGCCACCAGGAACGGGAGCCCGATCCCGAGCGAGAACGTGCCGAGGAGCAGCATGCCCCTTCCGACGGACCCCTGGGTGGCGGCGATGGTGAGGATGGCGCCCAGCACCGGGCCGATGCAGGGCGTCCACCCGAACCCGAAGGCGACGCCCATGACGGCGGGTCCGGCGGCACCGAGGCGGTTGGGACGGACGTCGACCCGCCGTTCCCGCATGAGGTTCTGGAGGAACATGGAGCGGCCCACGGCCGAGGCCACGATCACGAGACCGAAGGCGATGACCAGGAAGCCGGCGACGCGGGTGAGCAGCAGTTGGTTCTCCCGCAGGAACTGCCCGAAGCCCGTGGCGGCCGCCCCGAGGGCGACGAACACCGCCGTGAACCCACCGACGAACAGGAGCGTGGTGCTCACCACCTTGCGGGTACTGGCCTCGCCGGACTCGAGTTCGGCGACCGTGTAGCCGGACATCATCGAGAGGTAGCCGGGGAGCAACGGCAGGACGCACGGCGAGACGAACGAGAGCGCCCCGAAGGCGAAGGCGACCCCGAGGGCGACGATCAATCCGCCGTCGGCGAGGAGTTCGGCAGCTTCCATGTGACGTCCAACCGTGGGAATGCGCGGCTTGTTCCGGTGCCCGTTATACCCTCGCCGCACCCATACACCCGGACGGCTCGGCCCCGACCGACCGTCGGCCGAGGCAGCGCCATGATCCGCCGGTACGTACCCATCCACGCCCTCAACCCCGCCGAGCGGGTCACGCTCCTGGCGGCGTGGGTGGCCGGGGTGGCCCAGGGCTTCGCCCAGAGCCATGCCACCAACACCCTCCCCTTCTCCCGGCTCACCTTCGGCCTGTCCGAGGCCGAGATGGCCAACGTGCTCGCCATCACCAGGGCGGGCGCCCTCGCCGCCCTCTTCGTGGCCATGGCGGCCGACCGCCGGGGCCGCCGACTCCCACTCGTCATCGCCTTCGGGGTGCTGGTGTTGTCGGCCGGCGCCACCGGCTGGGCGGACACCGCCGCCCAGTTCACCATCGCCCAGACGATCATGCGAGGGGCGACGACGACCGCCGGGGCGCTGGTCGTGGTGCTCATCGCCGAGGTCTTCCGACCGGGCTTCCGGGCCTTCGGGATGGGCATCTACGCCGCCGCCGCCTCGCTGGGGGCCGGGCTGTCACTCCTGCTGCTCCCGCTCGCCGAGAACGCCCCGGAGGCCTGGCAGACCCTCTTCCGCCTGTCGCTGCTCGGGGCCGTGGCCATCCCGTTCCTGCTCCGGATCCCCGCTCCACCGGTCCCCCAGGTGCCGCGGCGCGCCGTGTGGCGACCGCTGGCCCCACCCCACGCCGTGTTCTTCTGGCCCATCGCCCTCGCCTCGGCGGGCTTCGCCGCCTTCACCGCGGTGCAGGTCGGCTTCGCCCAGGAGCGCTTCATCAACGATCTCGGCCTCGCCGCCACCACGGTCGTGCCGCTCAGCCTGACCGCCGGGACGCTCGGTGGCGTCGGCTTCTTCCTCGGGGGGTCGTTGGCCGACCGGCTCGGCCGGCGACCGGTCTCGATCGGCGCCTACGTGCTGACCCTGCTCGGGGGCCTCGGGATGTACTTCCTCTCGTCGCTGCCACTGCTGTTCGTGGCCATCTTCGTGGCCTCCTTCGGTGCGTTCTCGGCCGCACCGGCGGCCGCCGCCCACCGCAACGAACTGTTCCCGACCGAGGTGCGGGCCTCGGCGATCTCGTGGGTGACCAATGTCACGGTCGCCGGCACCGTGACCGGCCTGGCCGTGGCCGGCGTGCTCATCGACCGCGTCGGGCTGTCGCAGACGGTGTTGGTCCTCGGTCTCGGCATCGGCATCGCCATCGGCCTCACCGCCTTCCTCCCCGAGACCCGGGGCCGGATCCTCACCCAGGACTGACCGGCACGAGGCGACCCGTCCGATCGCCCCAGACGAGCGTCAGCAGCCGTCCGGCGATGAGGACGGCCACCCCGGCCCATACGCCGCCGACGCCCCACCCAGCCGGGCCCACCGCCACGAGGACGCCGATCCCTGCCGCGGAGGCAGCCGCCGTCGCCGCCGCCAGGAACCCGAAACGGCCGGCGCCCAGGAACAGCCCGTCCCAGACGAACACCCACGCCCCCGGCAACTGGAGCGCGGCCACCCACCACAGCAGCCCCGCGATGGTCGCCGCCACCTCGGCGTCGGTGGTGAACCAGCCGGGCAGCACCGGCCGGAGCGCCAGCACCGCCAACGCCAGCACGACGCCCACCACCGTTCCCCACCGCAGGAGGGCCCGGGCCACCGCCCGCACCCCGGGCAGGTCACCGGTGCCCATCCGGAGGGACACCATCGACTGGGCCGCGATCGCCAGCGCGTCGTGCACGAGGGTGAGGAAGAGCCAGAGCTGCATCGCCACCTGGTGGGCGGCGATCGCCACCGTGCCGAGGCCGGCGGCCACCCGGGCTGCCAGGGTGAGCGTGGCGACCAGGGAGCCGGTCCGCACGGCCAGCTCCCAGCCGACCCGACCGAATGGCCGGAATCCGGTGCCGGTGACCGGGCCCCACTCGAGATGCCGGCGGCGGACCATGGCGACCGCGAACAAGGCGGCGCCGATCACCTGGGCCCCGACGGTGGCCGTGGCCGCCCCGGCGAGCCCCCAGCCGAGCCCGAAGATGAGGATGGGATCCGCGACGAGGTTCACGGCATTGAGGACGAGGGTCAGCTTGAGGGGCGTCATCGTGTCCTGGTGGCCACGGAAGGCCCCGTTCCCGACCATGATCACCATCACCGCCGGCGCCGCCCAGGCCCGGATCCGCAGGTACTCGACCGCCCCCTCGACCGAGTCCGGCGGTGCCGCCATGAGCTCGATGAGCGGTCGGGCGGCGAACGCGAGGACGCCGGCCACCACCAGACCCAGGCCGAGGCCGATCACGAGGGCGTGGCGAGTGACGTCGGCGGCGTCTCCCGGTCGGCCGGCGCCGACGAGCCGACCGACCATCGGGGTGACGCCGTACTGGAGGAAGTTGAAGGCGACGAAGGCAAGTCCGAAGATCGCCGCGTCGACGCCCAGGGAGGCGAGGGCATCGGCGCCGAGGCGCCCGACGAAGGCGGTGTCGACGAGGGTGACGAGCGGGTCGGCGGCGAGCGACCCGAGGGCCGGGCCGGCGAGCCGGATGATCTCGCGGGGGTCGACCGGCCGGCTCACCGCTTGCCGGGCCAGCGGCAGGTGCGGTTGAGCGGACAGGTCGGGCAGGCCGGGGCCCGGGCGTCACAGATGTCGCGTCCGAACTGGATCATCCGCATGGAGAGGCGCGACCAGTGACGCCGGGGGATCTGGGCCTTGAGGTCGCGCTCGATCTTCACCGGGTCGTCCCAGTCCGTCAGGTCGAGCCGGTTCGAGACCCGCTTGACGTGGGTGTCGACGGCGATCGCCGGGCGGTCCCACACCTCGGCGAGGACCACGCTGGCGGTCTTGCGCCCCACGCCGGGGAGCTCCACCAATGCGTCCATGTCGTCGGGCACCACCCCGCCGTGGCGGTCGACGATGGCGGTCGCGAGCCCGATGATCGACTTCGTCTTCTGGCGGTAGTAGCCGGTGGAGTAGATGAGTCCCTCCACCTCCTCGGGATCGGCGGAGGCGAGGTCGGCGGGCTCGGGGAAGCGGGCGAAGAGGGCGGGGGCGGCCCGATTCACGTTCTCGTCGGTCGTCTGGGCCGAGATGACGGTGGCGACGAGCAGCTGCCATGGGGTCTCCCACTCGAGCGCGGTGCGGATGTCGGGGTACTCCTCGGCGAGCCGCTCGGCGATGCGGGCCGCCCGGCGGCGCTGGGCGGGGGTGGGACGGGAGCCGTCGGCCATCTCGGGCATGGCCGCGCAGCCTACGACGCCCATCACCCCGACACGACACGTCGGCGGCGCGGCCCTAGATTCCTCGGTCCATGCCATCACTGCTCGACACGATGCGGGCCGAGGCGACCCTGGCCGACGGCATCGTCCGGGTCGACGGGTTCCTCAACCACGTGGTCCGACCCGACGTGATCGACGACGTCGGACGCCGCATCGCCGACCTCGCCGGGTACCCCGCCCCCGACCTGCTGCTCACCGCCGAGGCCTCGGGCATCCCACCGGCGCTCGCCGCCGGCCAGCGCCTCGGCGTGCCCGTCGTCTACGCCAAGAAGTACCTCGGGCCGGGCGACCGGTACACGATCGCCCGCGAAGTCGCCTCCCCCACCCGCGGCACCGAGTACCGGGTCGAGGTGGCCCGCCACGCCATCGACCCCGGCAGCCGTGTGGTCGTCGTCGATGACTTCCTCTCCGGTGGTCGCACGGCGCTCGCCCTCGTCGAGATCGCCCGCGAGGCCGGCGCCACGGTCGACCAGGCCGTGTTCGTGGTCGAGAAGACGTGGGAACCGGGCCGCGGCCGCCTCGAGACGGCCGGGTGCGGCGTGGCGACCCTCGTGGCGGTCGATGCCGATGGGACGATCCGGGACGGCGCCGGGTCATGACCGACCTCGCCGATCGGATCCGCGCCCGGTTCGACGACGCCTGCTTCGCCTGCGGGCGGGCGAACCCGGTGGGCCTCGGCATCGACGGCTTCACCGTCGACGGGGACCTCGTCGCGGCTCGGTACCGGCCGCTCCCCGAGCACCGCGGCATCTCCGGTCGCCTCCACGGGGGCCTGACGGCCACCGCCCTCGACGAAGTCATGGCCTGGGCGGCGATCCTGCTCGCCGGCGTGGTCGTCGTCACCGGCACGATGGAGATCCGCTACCGGCGCCCCGCGCCACTCGAGGGCAGCCTGGCGCTCTGGGGCGAAGTGGAGGAGCGGCGCGGCCGGCGGCTCCGACTGGCCGGTCGCCTGACGGACGACGACGGCGTCGTCGCCGAGGGCTCCGGTCTCTACCTCGCCACGGCCGACGTCGCGGACCTGTTCGCCTGATGCGACGGGCAGTCCCCTGGTTCGATCTGGCCATCGGGGTCGGCGCCCCCGGCGCCGGGTTGGTGCTGTTGGCCACCGGCATCGACCGGCTGGGGCCGCTCTCGTTCCTCGGATGGCGCAGCCTGCTGCTCGCCATCCCGGGTGTGCTGCTGGCTCGCCCGTCGGCGACCGCGTGGCGGGACGCGCTCCCGGCGGCAGCCGCCCTCGTGCTCGCCCTCGGCATGCTCGGCAACGCCCTCGCCGCCGGCGACGTCGCCACGGTGGCCGTCGTCACGATCGGCATCGCCCTCGGCATCGCGCCGCTCGTTCACGCCGCCGCCTGCCCGCGTCTCCCCACCCCGGCCGAGGGTCTCGGGGGCGGGTTGGTGGTCGCCGGGATCGCCGTCCTGGGGATCGTCGGCGGCGCCGGCCCGGAGTTGTGGCTGGCGGGCGCCGCCGGGATTGGTTTCGCCGGGGTCGTCGTGCTCACCGAGCGGGTCATCCACGACCATCCCGCTCCGGCGATCGTCATGCCGCAGGTGCTCGTGGCGGGCGCCGTGCTGGTCGGGGCCGGGGCGCTCCTCGGCGAAGCCTGGCTGCCAGGGACGGACCTGTTCCCGCTGCTCGCCGTGACCGGGCTGGGGACCGGCCTCGCCGCGATGCTCGCCCGCTGGCGCGGGGCCGAGGTGCTCGGACCGCGGGCCGCCCGACTGGCGCTGCCGGCCGAGATCCCGGTGGCGATGGCCGTGGCGATCTGGGCGGGTGGCCGCGCCCCCGACCCGTCCCTGTGGGCGGCACTGGGGCTGGTGGTGGCCGGGACCGTCGTCGTGGCGTGGCGTCCGGGACCGCTGGCGGAAACCGAGGCGTTCAGCGCCGGACGTTGAGACGCCGGGAGGCTTCGTAGGCCTTCACGGCCAACCGGACCAGTGCCACGAAGAGGAAGAGCCCGAGGACCAGGTAGACCGAGAGTTCGAGGGCCCGGCCGTAGCCGAGCTCGCACGCCCCGAGCCCGCCGGGGCAGAGCCCATAGCCCGTCCCACCCGACGACAGGTCGATGATGACCGCGAGGGGGACGGCGGCGACGGCGAGGGCCCCGAGGGCGAGGACCGCCACGACGATGCGAAGCCAGACCATGCGAGCTGCCAGCGTACCGAGCGCTCCGCCGAAGCTCGGGCCACCGGCGGTACGCTCGCCCTCGTGCCCTACGTCCAGGAGTCATTCACCGAGGAGGAGGCCGCGCTCCTCGCCCGGTTCGTCACCAATCTCGACCAGCCCGTCTTCGCGCTCACGAACCTCCCCGAGGTCGTCAAGGGTGCCCTCTTCGCCCGGTACTCGCGGTCGTCCAAATCGGTCCGCCGACTGCTCCTCGACGAGTTCCTGAGCGACCGCGATCGGGCGATCGCGGAGTTGGCGGCCGCCGGCGCCGAGCGGGCGGAGGCCCTGTACGAGCGGGTCTTCCTGGAGTACGGAGACGACTCGGTCGCCCAGTTGGGCGGCGTCCACCTGGCCTGCGAGCAGGCCTCGAACGTGCTCACGAAGGTGCTCGAGTGGGGTCGCCTCGCCTCGTACCTCGAGCAGTCGACCCGGTACGTGCCCTACGACCGCCCCCTGGGCGACGGCTACCGGTACCACGTCCCTGCCGAGCTCGACGGCACCGACCTCGAGGCTCCGTACCGGGCCACGATGGACCGCCTCTTCGAGACCTACGGGGCGATGGTGCCGCCCCTCGTCGACCACTTCGCCGAGTTGTTCCCCCAGCAGCCGGGCGACTCGGACTGGGTCTGGCGCTCGACGATCCGCGCCAAGGCCTTCGACACGGCTCGGGGCCTGCTGCCGGCCGCCACCCTGTCCAACGTGGGCATCTACGCCTCCGGCCAGGCCTATGAGATGGCGCTGGTGCGCATGGCCGCCCATCCCCTCGCCGAGGTGCGCGACTACGGCGCCCTCATGCTCGCCGAGCTGCGCAAGGTCATCCCCGCCTTCATGACCCGCGTCGACCGCCCCGATCGCGGTGGCCGCTGGTCCGAGTACCTCGCCGACACCCGTCGGGCGACCGAGGCGCTCGTCGCCGACCTCGGCCTGGGCGACGCCGAGCCCGATCCGGTGGCCGAGGTGACGCTCGTCGACTGGGACCCCGACGCCGAGGTGACCCTCGCCGCCGCGGCCCTGTACTCGTCGTCGGAGCTCCCCGACCACCAGCTCCTCGCCGCCGTGCGGGCGATGGACGACGAGACCATCACCCGCATCCTGACCACCTATGTCGGCGATCGGTCCAACCGCCGCCACAAGCCCGGGCGGGCCGCCGAGCGGGCGAGCTACCGCTTCGACGTCCTGTCGGACTACGGGGCCTTTCGCGACCTCCAGCGGCACCGCCTCCTCACCATCGAGTGGCAGCGCCTCAGCACCCGCTACGGGTACGACACCCCCGAGGTCCTCGTGGACCTGGGCCTCGACGGTGAGTGGCACGCGGCCCTGGCCGACGCGGCCGACCTCTACGAGCAGGTGCGGGACGCGCATGGGTGGGACGTCGCCCAGTACGTCGTGCCCTTCGCCCACCGGATCCGCTACGTCATGGAGTTCAACGCCCGGGAGGCCTTCCACCTCCTCGAGCTGCGGACCCAGCCGGCCGGGCACCCCGACTACCGACGGGTCTGTCAGGAGATGCACCGCCAGATCGCCGAGGTCGCCGGGCACCACCGGCTGGCGGCGGCGATGTCCTACGTCGACTACTCGGACCCCGACCTCGAACGGTTGGAGGAGGCTCGGCGCGCCGAGGCGCGCCGACGGGACCACTGACCGGCGTCGAGGCGACCGACGGCGTCGCCGATCGCCTCCCGGTGCAGCCACAGCAGCAGCATCCCGAGCGGGGTGTGGATCGCCGGGAGGTTGTGGGCCAGCCACCCCGGCAGGTAGGTGTCGGTCACCGACCCGTGCTCGGCACCGGCGGCCTCGGCCAGGTCCGTGAGCGGGCACCGGAAGCCGTTCGCGACGAACACCGCCGTCTCGCCCACCACGAGGGCAGCCGAGACGGCCACCGCTCGCCCCCGCCGGCCGGTCAGGCCGGTCCAGAGCAGGTGGACGACCGCCGCCTCGACGACGAACCAGATCAGCGTGTGGGCGAGGCGGATCGCGGACAGCACGATCCGGCTGCCCGTCAGCTCTCGGGACGCAGCGGGATGCGGAGGACGAGGTGACCGTCCTCCACCTCCCACGTGGCGTGGGCGATGAGGTTGTAGTCGAGGTAGTCGGTGTCGCGCTGGGCGATGAACTTGTTCCGTTCGGCACCCGCCACCGGTGGGAGGGGGCGATCCTTCGTCGCCTCCGCCCGGTCGGCGAATCGCCGGATCATCTCGTCGACGTCGAGCTGGGCCATGGTTCCTAGGGTATCCGTTCGTGCGCATCGAGTTCGTCTCCGGCAAGGGTGGGGTGGGCAAGAGTGCGGTGACCGCCGCCCTCGCCCGACTCCACGCCCGTCGCGGCGAACGCGTCCTCGCCATCGCCATGCGGCCCGGCGGGGGGCTCGGCCCCCACCTCGGCCTCCGCGACCTCGAGTTCAGGCCCGCCATCGGCGTCGACGGCGTCCACGCCATGGAGATCGACAAGGCGGCGGCCCTCGAGGAGTACGTCCGCATCTACTCCCCACTGCCGCTGGTGGCCCAGATCGGCCGGGCCGTCCGCATCTTCGACGTGCTGGCCGAGGCCGCCCCGGGCGTCCGCGAGATCGTCACCGTCGGCAAGATCGTCTACGAGTCCTGGGAGGGACCCTGGGACCGGATCCTCGTGGATGCGGTGCCGACCGGCCAGCTCGGCTCCCACCTCGAGGCGGCCGACGTGATCGCCGAGCTGATCCCGACCGGGCAGGTGCAGAGCCAGTCGCGCCGCATCAAGGCAGAGCTCGCCTCGGACTCCTCCATCACGGTGGTCACCCTCGCCGAGGAGTTGCCGGTCACCGAGACCCTCGAGGCCCTCGAGGAGCTGGCCGACCAGGCCCCGTCGGTCGAGCCGGTGGTGGTGAACCGGCTGCTCGCCCCGGCCCCGGCCGCCGGCCCCGACCTCGGCGACAGCGCCCGCACGGCGCTCGCCTTCCACGCCGACATCGCCGACGCCCAGCATGCCTGGCTCGACCAGTTGCCCCCCGGGCCCCGACTGCCCTACCTGTTCGGCACCGACGAGCCATTGCTGGTCTCCGAGTTCCTCGGCACGGTCCTCGAGGACACACGATGAGGGTCGTGAACGTCGTGGGCGCCGGCGGCGTCGGCAAGACCACCATCTCGGCGGCGATCGCCGTCGATCTCGCCCGTCGCGGGCTCCGCACGCTCGTCATCACGGTCGACCCGGCTCGGCGCCTCGGCACCGCCCTCGGCCTGGCGGGGGTCGGCGCCAAGCCGGTCGCCACCCCCGAGCCCCACCTGTGGGCGGCGATGCTCGACGCCACCGAGTCCTGGCACGACGTCGCCCGCCGCTACGCCGACCCGGTCGTCGCCAATCGGTTGTTGGAGAACCCCTTCTTCGACGCCGTGGCCCGGCGCTTCCCGGCCAGCCAGGCCTTCGCCGCCGCCGACACGATGGCCACCCAGGTGCTGTCGGGCGAGTGGGAGGCGGTGGTCGTCGACACGCCACCGTCGGGAGGCGGTGTCGAGTACTTCACCGCCGCGGCCGACATCACCGACCTCGTGGGCGGGCGGCTCATCCGGGTCCTGACCGGTGGTCGCCTGCCGGGGGCCCGTCGCCTGTTCGTCATCGCTGGGGCGCCGGTCCTGCGCCTCGCCGACCACATCCTCGGCGGACCGACCCTCACCGAGGTGGCCGACTTCCTCTTCGACCTGCGAACGACCTACGACGGCCTCGCCGCCCGGGCCGACGAGATCGACGCCATCCTGCGGGCATCGAGCTCGGTGGTGGTGACCACGCCGGACCCCGGGCCGATCGAGGAGGCGCTCGCCTTCGGGTTCACCCTGCCCGACGTCGCCGCCGCCCCCGTCGTCACCCTGTTGAACCGGGCGCTCCCCGCCGCCTGGGCAACCGACCTCGACGTGTCCGGCGACGAGGAACCCGCCCCCACCCTCCGGGGCTGGGCGGCCGAGGCCGCTCGCCAGGAGCGCTTGCGCCGCCGCCTCGAGGCGACGCTCGACGGACCGGTGGAGCCGGTGTGGCGGCTCGCGGACGCACCGGTGGGACTGGACGCGCTGGCGGCGATGCTGCCGGCGGGCGTGGTCGACCGCATCGAGGGCCCCGACGGCCGTCGGTCAACCGCTCCCTAGACCGCTCCGGCCCCGAACAGCTCCCGGATCTCGGCGAAGAGATCGGAGCGGGGCTCCACTCGGAAGCCGTTGAGGCGCACGACCTTGTGGCCCCCGTCGGAGGCGACGTGGAGCAGCACGTCGGACGAGCCCGGGTGGTTGCCGAGCACCGCCTGCAGCCGACCGACCTTCTCCTTCGTGAGATGGGTCGCCGGCACCTCGATCCGGACCGCCGCCCCGGCGTCGAGTTTCGGCACCACGATCGACTGGGCGACCACCTTGACCTCGTCGCCTCGGTTGTCGATCCGGCCCCGGACCAACAAGACGGCGTCCTCGGCCACCAGCGGCCCGTACTCCTCGGCGGTGCGGGGAAAGGCCAACACCTCGACCGAGCCCTGCAGGTCCTCGAGGGCGAAGAACACCATCGGCTTGCCGTCCTTGGTGTAGCGACGGGTGACGGCGCCGACCACGCCGCCGATGACCACTTCCTCCCGGTCGGTCCGCTCGAGGAGCGTGGGGATGGAGGCGGTCACCTGGGCGGCGAGGGCGTGCTCGACGCCGAAGAGTGGGTGGTCGGAGATGTAGAGGCCGAGCATCTCCTTCTCGAACGCCAGCTTCACCATCTTGTCCCACTCGTCATCGGGCACGACCACCGGCTCCGATGGGGCCGCCTCCTCGGCGCCGGCGAAGAGCGAGAACTGGCCCATGTCCTCGTTGCGGCGCCGCTCGACGGTGACCGAGACGATGTCGTCGAGCAACGCGAGCAGCGCCTTGCGCCGGTAGCCCATGGCGTCGAACGCCCCCGCCTTCACGAGCGACTCCATCGTCCGCCGGTTGAGCACCGAGAGGTCGACGCGATCGAGGAAGTCCTGGATGTCGGCGAACGGGCCCCCGGTCCGGCGGGCCTCCAGGAGTCGCTCGGTGACCCCCTCCCCGACGTTGCGCACCGCCGACAGGCCGAAGACGATCTCGCCATCGACGACCGTGAAGTCCATGTCGGAGCGGTTCACGTCGGGCGTGGTGACGACGATGCCCATCGACCGGCACTCGGCGAGGTACAGCGACGTTCGGTCCTTGTCGCGTTTGGTCGAGGTGAGCAGGGCTGCCATGTACTCGGCGGGGTGGTTGGCCTTGAGCCACGCGGTCTGATAGGCCACGAGGGCGTAACAGGCGGAGTGGCTCTTGTTGAAGCCGTAGCCGGCGAAGTACTCGATGAGCTCGAAGAGGCGGTCCCCGAGCTCGGCGGGGTGGCCCTGGGCGAGGGCGCCGTCGACGAACTTCTGGCGCTGCTCGGCCATGACCGAGGCGATCTTCTTGCCCATCGCCTTGCGGAGCCCGTCGGCCTCGGCCATCGAGAAGCCGGCGATCTGCTGGGCGACCTGCATCACCTGCTCCTGGTACACCATGATCCCGTAGGTGTCGCCGAGGATCAGCTCGAGGTCCGGATGGTCGTAGGCGACTTCCTGGCGACCGTGTTTGCGCTCGACGTACATCGTGTGCATGTCGGCGCCGAGCGGTCCCGGTCGGTAGAGGGCGTTGACGGCGATGATGTCGTCGAAACGGTCGGGGGCCAGCTTGCGGATGAGCGACTGCAGGCCGCTCGACTCCAGCTGGAACACCCCGATGGTGTCGCCGCGTCGGAGCAGGTCGAAGGTGGCCGGGTCGTCGAGGGCGACCCGATCGATGTCGGGGCGGCTGCCGGTCGACTTCTCGATCAGGTCGAGCGCCCGATCGATGATCGTGAGGGTCCGCAGGCCGAGGAAGTCCATCTTCAGCAGGCCGAGGTCCTCGACCCCGTGCATCTCGTACTGGGTGACGATCTCGGCCTCGTCGCCCTTCTGTTGGATCGGCACGATCTCGGTCAGCGGGCGGGGGGCGATCACGACGGCGGCGGCGTGGATGGAGTCCTGGCGGCGGAGGCCCTCGAGGCCCTGGGCGGTGTCGAGCACCTGCCGCACCTCCGGCTCGGCCTGGTAGGCCTGCCGCATGCCGCCGCCCTCGGTGTAGAACGACTTCTGGTGGTCGGAGGCGTCGGGCCCCGGCGCCGTCAGGCAGTCGGTGATCGTGGCCTCCTTGCCGAGAATCGGCTGGGGCCACATCTTCGAGATCCGGTCCCCGAGGGCGTAGGGATGACCGAGCACCCGGGCGGCATCCCGGACGGCCTGCTTCCCCTTGATGGTGGAGAACGTGATGATCTGGGCGACGTGGTCGGAGCCGTACCGCTCGGCGGCGTAGCGGATCATCTCGCCCCGGTACCGCTCGTCGAAGTCCATGTCGATGTCGGGCATCTGGCGCCGGCCCGGGTTGAGGAACCGTTCGAAGATGAGGCCGTACTCGAGGGGGTCGAGGTCGGTGATGCCGAGGCAGTACGAGACGATCGCCCCGGCGGCCGAGCCACGCCCCGGGCCGGTGCGGATGCCGTGCTCACGGGCGTAGCGGATGAGGTCCCACACGATGAGGAAGTAGGCCGGGAACCCCATCTCCTCGATGATCCGGAGCTCGTGGTCGATGCGCTCGGTGACCTCGGTCGGCAGCGGGTCGGGATAGCGCTCCCGGGCCCCGGCGATCACGAGCTCCCGCAGGAAGGAGGCCTCGGTGTGCCCGTCGGGCACCGGGAACTCGGGGAGGAGGATGTTCCCGAACTCGAGCTCCACGTTGGCGCGCTCGGCGACCCAGAGGGTGTTGTCACAGGCACCCGGGTAGCGGTCGTTCGGGAAGAGGGCCCGCATCTGGGCGGCCGTCTTCAGGTAGTACTCGGGGCCGCCGTTGAAGCGGAATCGATTGGGCTGGTCCTTGGTGGATCCCGTCTGGATGCACAGCAGGGCGTCGTGTGCCTCGGCCTCCTCCGGGGTGACGTAGTGGGCGTCGTTGGCCGCCAGGAGCGGGGCGTCGATCCGGCGGGCGATCTCGACGAGGTCGGGCAGCACCGATCGCTGGGCCTCGAACCCGTGGTCCTGCACCTCGATGAACCAGTTGTCCCTGCCGAAGATGTCCTGGTACATCGCCGCCACCTCGACCGCGCCCTCGAAGTCGCGGGCCTGGTTGTCGTTGCCCTCCTCGGTGCCGGCATCGGGGGCCAGCATCTGGGGGACGTGACCGCCGAGGCAACCGGAGGTGGCGATGAGGCCTTCGGCGTGCTCGGCAAGGAGCTCGACGTCCATCCGGGGCTTGTAGTAGTAGCCCTCGAGGTAGGCCCGGGACGCGAGGGTCAGCAGGTTGCGGTAGCCGACCTCGTTCTCGGCGAGCAGGGTCATGTGGTACCGGGTGCCCCCGCCCCTCGGCCGGTCGAAGCGGGACCCGGGGGTGAGGTAGGCCTCCATGCCGATGATGGGTTTCACCCCGGCGGCGGTTGCCGCCTTGTGGAAGTCGACGACGCCGTAGAGGACCCCATGGTCGGTGATGGCGACGGCCGGTTGGTCGTCGGCGGCGGCGGCGCGGACCACCCGGTCGACGCGGGCGGCGCCGTCCAGCATCGAGAACTCGGTGTGGAGGTGGAGGTGGGCGAAACGGTCCGGCATCGAATTACAAGGGTGGGATTCGCACCGTAGCAGCGGGCGACCCGGCGGGCCCACTGCTCGCGAAATCGCGCCGAAGGAGCGGCTGGCTCACCCCAGCGGGACGGCCCCGACGACCTGGGTGAGGACGATCAACCCCACCGTGAGGAGCCCGAGGATCCAGGTCGAGGACCGGGCATCGGGCTGGGCCCGGACCAGGGCGAACGTGACGACGCCGGCGAGGAATCCGCCGAGGTGGCCCTGCCACGAGATGCCCGGGAGCAACGAGATGGCGGCGTTGATGAGCAGCAACGAGAGGATCGACCGGAACTGGGCATTGCCCGTCACGGTGCCGCGGTTGGCGAGGGCGGAGCCGAACCAGAGCCCGAACAGCCCGAAGATCGCCCCCGATGCCCCGACGGCGAGGCTCCCCGGCGGGGCGAGGTAGTAGACGGCGACGCCTCCGGCGACGGCGGCGAAGACGTAGGCGGCCACGAACCGCCCCGTGCCGAGGCGTCGCTCGAGCGCCGGGCCGAGGATGTAGAGGGCGTACATGTTGAAGCCGATGTGGATGAAGCCGCTGTGCAACAGGGCATGGGAGAGGAGGCGCCACCACTCCCCCGACTGCACGGCCACCGGGCTCATGGCGAACGCACCGAACCCGACGATGCCGAAGAAGCTGAGGACGTAGGCGACGACCGTGGTGGCGATGATGAAGTAGGTGGCGGGCGAGGTGTCGCGCAGCGACAGGCGCCCGCCTCGCGCCCGCACGACCCGCTGGGTGCCGGCCTCGGCGACGCACGTGGGACAGCGTTGGCCAACCGCCGCGTCCACGGCACATTCGCCACAGATCGGCCGGCCGCAGCTGCTGCAGGCGAGGTACGTCTGGCGATCGGGGTGGCGGTAGCAGACGGGGATGACGTCCTGGCGGTCGTCCATGGCGGTCAGGGTAGGGACGGGGCGGCCCGTACGGACACGGCCTCGTCGGGTCGCTCAGGGCTGCTGGGCGGTCGACGCCGCTCGCAGGTCGTCGAGGGTGGCGGCGAGCTCGGTGGGCAGCGGGCTCTCGACCGTCACCGTCATCCCGTCCTCGGGATGGGCGAAACCGAGCCGGGCGGCGTGGAGCCAGGTGCGGTGCAGGCCGAGGGTCGGCGTCGAGGAGCGTCGGTACACCCGATCGGCGACGACGGGATGGTCGATGGCCGCCAGGTGCACGCGAATCTGGTGGGTGCGCCCGGTCTCGAGCCGCACCTCGAGCAGCGACACCGCCGGGTGGTCGAATCGCTCGAGCACCCGGTAGTGGGTACGGGACGGTCGGCCGAACGGGCCGACCCGGCGCCGGGTGGGGACCTCGGGGTCCCGTTCGATCGGGGCGTCGATGGTGCCGGTCGGCGTGCCGAAGTGGCCCTCGGCGAGGGCCAGGTAGGTGCGGGCCACCTCCCGACGGCGAAGTTGGTCGGCGAGCGCGTCGAGTGCCCCCTGGGTCTTGGCCACCAGCAGGGCGCCCGAGGTGTCCCGATCGAGTCGATGGACGAGCCCCCACCGCCCGGGCTCCCCCACGTCGGCCATCGACGGCCACCGGGCCACGAGACCCGCAGCCAGGGTCGGCACCGCGCCCCCGGCACCGGTGTGAACCACCAGCCCGGCGGGCTTGTCGACCACGGCCACCACATCGTCCTCCCACAGCACGTCGAAGCGCACGGTGGGATCGGGTTCGTGGAGGACCTCCTCCGGCTCGGGGAACGTCAACACGTCGCCGTCGGCCACGCGGGCGGAGGGAGCGGCGGGCTCCCCGTCCCGGGCGGCCAGGCCCTCGTCGATGAGGCGCCGCGCCTCCGCCCGACTGACGGCTGCGAGCACCGACAGGGCCCGGTCGAATCGTTCCCCGTCGAGGTCGGCGGGGACGGTCTCAGACGGCATCCCGCTCCCGGGTGAAGGCCAGGACGAGCAGCAGCCCCACGCCCACGGTGAGCGAGGCGTCGGCGACGTTGAAGTTCGGGATGACCGGGATCCGGATGAAGTCGACGACTGCGCCGTCGGCCAGCCCCTCGCCGCGTGTGAGTCGGTCCACGAGGTTGCCTGCCGCCCCACCGGCGATGGCGGCGAGGCCGACGACTTCACCGGTCCGCTCGGCCGCCCGGATCATGACGGCGACGACGCCGATCGCCACCACGGCGGCAATGGCGAGGTAGGGGCCGGCCCCCTGCAGGATCCCGAAGGCCGCTCCCGGGTTCTCGGCGTACTGGAATGCCAGCCATCCGTCGATGACGACGAGGGGGTTGCCCGGCAGCGTGGCCTCGGCCCACGCCTTGGTGGCCTGGTCGACGACGAGGACCCCGCCGGCGACCAGCGCGGCGAGGACCCAGCGGTTCACCGACGCTTCCGGGCGCAGTCCACGCAGAGGGTGACGTGGGGCATGAACCGCAGTCGCTCGACGGGGATGTCCTCGCCACAGGACTCGCAGATGCCGTAGGTGCCGGCGTCCATCCGACGCATGGCGTGGTCGATCTGGCGGACCCGATCGGCGGCGGCCTCGTCGAGCTCGCGGGCCATCTCGTACTCGAAGCTGAGGGTGCCGCCTTCGGCCGTGGTCGGGTCGGGGATCCGCTCCGACGGCGATTCACTCTGGAGGGCCTCCTCCAATTCGCGCTCGTGCTCCTCGATCTG
>CAZTLW010000024.1:0-14907 GCA_964614585.1 uncultured Acidimicrobiia bacterium
CATCATCGCGCCGCAGAGGGGCCGCCGTCATCGGTGCCAGCCCTCAACCCGGAGACAGACCGCCCCCGCCCGAGCCGGTGTCACCTCACCCGAGGTCGAGGGCCACGTCCAGTGCCGGGGCCGAGTGGGTGAGCCAGCCGAGCGAGATCACGTCGACACCCGACTCGGCGGTCGCCCGAGCCGTGTCGGGGGTCACACCGCCGCTCGCCTCGGTGACCATTCGCCCGTCCACCATGGCCACCGCCTCGGCGAGCATCGCCGGGTCCATGTTGTCCAACAGCACGATGTCGGCTCCGACCTCCAGCAACTCGGCCAACTGCTCGAGCGTGTCGACCTCCACCTCCACCGTCACCGTGTGACCCACCCGGGCCCGCACGGCCTCCACGGCGGGGCGGACACCCCCGGCCGCCACGACATGGTTGTCCTTGATCATCACCGCGTCGTGGAGACCGAACCGATGATTGCGACCGCCCCCCATCCGCACGGCGTGCTTCTCGAGTGCCCGCAGGCCGGGGGTGGTCTTGCGGGTGTCGGCGATGGCGGCGCCGGTCCCGGCCACGACGTCGACCACCCGGGCGGTGGCGGTGGCGATGCCGCACAGCCGGCCCAGCAAGTTCAGGGCCACCCGCTCGCCGGTGAGGATCGCCCGGGTCGGGCCGGACACTCGGGCCATGACCTGCCCGGCCACGGCGTCGTGCCCATCGGCCACGTCGACGACCACCTCGACGCGGGGATCGAGCGCCCCGAACACGGCAGCGAGCACGTCGGTGCCGGCCACCCGGCCGGGCTCGCGGGCGACGACCCGACCGATGGCGGTGGCGTCGGCGGGGACCACGGCCTCGGTGGTGAGGTCCCCGGCGAGACCGAGATCCTCGGCGAGGGCGGTCTCGACGACGCGCCGAAGTTCCAGCGGGTTCATCGGGCCGCACCGACGGGCAAGGGCCTCGCCGATACCGGCGAAGGGACCACCCGACGTCGCAGGGCCTGGGCCGGGTCCGGCTCGGGGAAGTCGAGGCGATGGTGGCCGCCCCGGCTCTCGGTCCGGACGAGGGCGGCCTGCGTCACGAGACGGGCGAGCAGGCGGGCGTTGCGGCCGTCGATCGTGTGGTCCAGGACGTGGGCGGCGGCAAGCCAGTCGGCCAGGGACCCGAGCCCGTCGCCGGTCCGGGCGACCCCGGCATGGCGGCTCATGAGGGCCCGCAGCTCGGCGTGCTCGGGGCCGCGCCCCCACGACAGGTCGAGGGCGCCGACGGGGACGACCGGGTGGGCGGCCGGACGGTCCGACGGCAGCATGGTCGCCACGCGGGCCCCGAACACGAGGCCCTCCAGCAGGGAGTTGGAGGCGAGACGATTGGCACCGTGGACGCCGGTCGACGAGGCCTCGCCCACCGCAAAGAGCCCGGGCAGCGACGAGCGACCCCCGAGATCCGTGTCGATGCCACCCATCGAATAGTGGGCGGCCGGCGCCACCGGCAGCAGGTCGGTGCGGGGGTCGAGGCCGTGGGCCATGGCGAGGGCGAACACGGTGGGAAAGCGCTCGGGGAACCCGTCGGCGAGGTGACGGGCGTCGAGGAAGGCCCCCGCCCCCGCCTCCCGTTGGCGCCAGTTGGCCCGAGCGACGACGTCCCGGGGCGCCAACTCGGCATCGGGGTGGACGGCGGGCAGGTATCGATGGCCCGCCCCGTCGACGAGGTGGGCACCCTCTCCCCGCAGCGCCTCGGTGAGGAGCGGGGCGGGGTCGGCGCCGACGTCGAGGGCGGTGGGGTGGAACTGGACGAACTCGAGGTCGGCGAGCCGGGCGCCGGCACGGGCGGCGATCGCGATCCCGTCGCCGTTCACGTACTCGGGGTTGGTGGTGCGGTCCCAGAGCCGCCCGTACCCGCCGGTGGCCAGGACGACGGCCGGGGCGAGGAGCACCACTCGCTCCCCCACCGCCTCGGCCACCACGCCGACGACCGAGCCGTCGTCGCCTCGGACCAGGTCGACCACGGCGTGGCGCTCCAGGACCTCGATGTCGGGACGGTCGAGCGTGGCCGACCGCAGCGTCCGCATGACCTCGGCCCCGGTGGCGTCGCCGTGGGCATGGACGATCCGACGGACGGAGTGGCCGGCCTCCCGGCCGAGGGCGAGGTCCCCGCCGGGATCGCGGTCGAAGCGGGCACCGAGGTCGATGAGTCGGCGCACGGCGTCCGGCCCGAGCTCGGCGAGGGCCTCGACGGCAGCGAGCTCGGGGATGCCGGCGGCGACGGCGACGGTGTCGGCGGCGTGGAGCCCCGGCGAGTCGTCGGCGGCGAGGGCGGCGGCGACGCCGCCCTGGGCCCAATGCGAGGAGCCGTCCGCAGCCAGCTCGCCGCGGGTGAGGACGGTCGCCCCCCGGGCGGCGAGCGCCACGGACAGCCCGGCGACGCCGGACCCGATGACGAGCGGGCCGTCGAGGTGTCGCATGGTCAGACGGGAACCGCCAGCATGCGCTCGACGGAGCGTCGGGCGCCGTCGATGACGTCGGCGGGCACCTCCACCGGCTCGACGAGGTCGGCGAGCGAGCGCCGGATCCCGTCGAGGGTGATGCGCTTCATGTGGGGGCAGAGGTTGCAGGGGCGGACGAACTCGACGTCGGGGTGCTCGATGGCGACGTTGTCGCTCATGGAGCACTCGGTGACCATCACGACGCGCTCGGGCTGGTTGGTGCCGACCCAGTTGATCATCCCCGAGGTGGAGCCCACGAAGTCGGCCTCGCCGAGCACGTCGGGCGGGCATTCGGGGTGGGCGATGACCGAGACACCGGGCACCGAGCGTCGGTACGACCGCAACTCCTCGCCGGTGAACCGCTCGTGGACCATGCAGGAGCCCTCGTAGAGGACGATCTCCTTGTCCGTCTGGGACGCCACCCAGCGGCCCAGGTACTGGTCGGGGACGAAGATGACCCGATCGGCATCGAGGCTCTCGACGACCGCCACGGCGTTGGACGACGTGCAGCAGATGTCGACGGCCGCCTTCACCTCGGCGGAGGTGTTGACGTAGGCGACGACCGGCGATCCGGGGTACGCCTCCCGGAGGCGAGCGACGTCGGCGCCGGTGATCGCCTCCGCGAGCGAGCAGCCGGCCCGGGCATCGGGGATGAGGACCAACTTGTCGGGGTTGAGGACCTTGGCGGTCTCGGCCATGAAGTGGACGCCCGCCATCACGATGACGTCGGCATCGGTCTCGGCGGCCTCCCGGGCGAGCTGGAGGCTGTCGCCACGGACGTCGGCGACCGTGTGGTAGATGTCCGGCGTCATGTAGTTGTGGGCGAGCACCACGGCGTTGCGCTCCGTCTTGAGCCGCTCGATCTCGTCGATGGTCGGGGCGAGCGCGGCGAGCTCGGACTCGGGGATCGTCGAGGGGGCGGGACGGGTGGCGACGGCCATGGGACTCCTTTTGCTCAATCTGAGTATAAGGCCGAGCGGCGACAAGGTGCCAGCCGCCGTAGGTCAGGGGCATCTCGGTGTCCCCTCTCCGGACGCTCGAGGCCTATGGTGTCCGCATGCCGGAGTCCTCCAAGACCGTGGACCAGGCGATCGGCCTGCTGTTCGAGATCCGCCGAGAGGGACCGGGCACCGCCACCGAGCTCGCCCGCCGGACCGGTCTCTCCCGCCAGTCGGTCCTCCGTTTCGTCGCCACCCTCGAGCCCTACGGGCTGATCAGGCGCGACGACAAGGAGTACCGCCTCGGCGCCGGATCGATCGAGCTGGCGACCGGCCTCGAGCCCGACCTGCGCGGCGATGCCCGCCCCGGCCTGGCCGAGCTGGTGCGCGAGTTCGGCGAGACCGCCGTCCTCACCATCCGACAGGGCGATCGGGCGGTGCCGATCGAGCAGGTGACGGCACCCGACCGCCTCGTGCGCATCCAGTACCGGCCGGGGCAGGCCCACCCCATCACCCGGTCGGCCCAGGGTCGGTGCCTGCTGCTGAATCTCCGTCCCTCCGAGTTGGAGGAGCTCCACGTCGACCTCGACGAGGTGCGGCCGTCACTCGCCCGCCTCGACGAGGTGGGCTACCTGACCTCCCAGGACGAGATAGAGGCGGGGGTGTCCGGGCTGGCGGCGCCGGTGCGGGGCCCCGACGGCCGCGCCCTCGCCTCCCTCGCGATCGTGGCACCCACCGCCCGGTTCCCCGACGAGCGCACCGTCGCTCGGTCGGTGCGCCGCGCCGCCGCCGAGGTGTCCCGGGCCCACCTCGGTCCGCGCCAGCGGGGGGATGGCTAGCCGGCGGCGTTGCCGACGGCGGTCTCGCACAGGGCCAGGAAGTCGTCCCAACCGGGCCCATCGACCTCGACCGGTGTCTCGGCGAAGGGGTCCGGGTAGCAGACGACGAGATGGGGGCCCGTCGCCACCCAGATCGAGTTGAACTGCCCGGTGTCGGGGTCCGTCAGGGTGAGGGCCTCGTCACCGATGCCGGCGTAGTCGACGATGTCCCAACTGATGCCGAACTCCTCGTCCTCGAACTCGAGGTCGTCGAGGTCGCGCTGGCCGCCGAAGTATTGGATCGAGAAGCTCTCGAACGTCTCGTCGGACTGCCAGAGGCAGTCGTCCGCGAGCGGGTTGTCGCCGAACTCGGCGATGCCGCCGGGGACGCCGGCGACGTCGACCCCGAGGAACGCCGACACGTCCTCGTCGGGCACGAGGTCGCAGGCACGGGTCGGCAACTCGTCGGCCGCTGCCGCGGTGGTCGTGGTGGTGTCTCCGGCGGTGGTGGTCGTGGCCCCCGCCGCGGTCGTGGTCGTGGTGTCCGTGGGCGAGGTGGTGGTCGTGGTCTCCCCGCCCCCGCCGCAGGCGGCGAGGGCGAGGGCAAGGGCGGCAAGCGCGGGCAGGAGTCGTCGCATGGGCAGAGCGTATGCCGGCCTGGAGCAGGCCGCACCGCCACCCCCTCGTTCTCGTCGGCCGGAGCCATCTCGGGGAGGGCTGGGCCCGACAAGAACGAGCGTGGCGGGGCTGCGAGAGGACGGCGGCGATGCCCGCCCGGGCGCTGGGACGGCAGCTCGGCCGCGTCGGCCGTAGGCTGGCCCCATGGGCACGACGGTCTCGTTGGCGGCGGTGATCATCGCCGTGACCGGCGACCAGCCCCGGCTGCTGGCCATCGATCGGGGCGTCGAGCCACCCGCCCTGCCATCGGGGCCGCTCCCGACCACCACACCCACCCTCGAGCTCGGCCTGCGCGGGTGGGTGCGGGAACAGACGGGTTTCGAGCTCGGGTACGTCGAACAGCTGTACACCTTCGGCGACCTGCGACGCGATCCCACGGCCACCGACCGCCACCTCTCGATCGCCTATCTCGCCCTCGTCCGGGAGGCCGCCACCGCGCCCGGCGCCCACTGGCTGGACGTCTACGACCTGTTCCCGTGGGAGGACCGCCGGGGCGGCGATCCCGAGGCGTTGGTGGCCACCACCTCGGCGCTGCGGGAGTGGGCGGCCGACGACCCGGACCGCCTCCACCGGGTGCGCATCGCCTTCGGTCTCGACGGGTCGCCGTGGGATGGGATCCGCTGCCTCGACCGCTACGAGTTGCTCTACGAGGCGGCCCTCGTCGACGAGTGGTATCTCGACCGAGGGCGCCCGGCGGGTTCGGCCGTGGGATCCCTGCCGATGGCGGCCGACCACCGACGCATCGCCGCCACGTCGCTGGGGCGGGTGCGCGGCAAGCTCACCTACCGACCGGTCGTCTTCGAGTTGCTGCCCGAGGAGTTCACGCTTCGCACCCTGCAACGGGTGGTGGAGGCGCTGGCCGGCGAGGAGGTCCACACACAGAACTTCCGGCGGCTGGTCGAGTCGGGCGGGTTGGTGGAACCGACGGGCCGCCAGGACCTCGGCACGGGCGGGCGTCCGGCGACCATGCACCGGTTCCGGGCCGAGGTGCTGCTGGAGCGGCCCCGCCCGGGGGTGGGACGGCCGAGCGCCTGGGGGTGAGGTTCGTTCCGTGGGCGGTGAGCGTCGGGATCCGACGCCCACAACCCTGGGTTGGCGTGTCGGCGACGCTCACAACCCAGGGTTGGCGTCAGGGGGTGGTGGGGAGTTCGCAGTTGTCGGCCCGGGGGCGACCGGGGTCGCCGGTCCACGTCTCCGGTTCGCGGATGTCGGTGCCGAGGTCGTCGGTGGTGAGGAACCGAACGAGTCCCCGGTAGACGCCCTCGGCGTAGGCCTGGCGGAACTCGGCCGTCCTGAGCAGCGCCTCCTCGGGCGCCTCGGAGATGTAGGTGCCCTCGACGATCGCCGACGGCACCGTGGCCCGCCGCAGGAGCCCGTAGAAGTCCTCCCCCGACTCGGGGTCGACCCGGGCCCGCACCCCGGCGTCGGACTTGCCGCTCCACTCGTCGAGGAACGGAGCCACGGACCGGACCACCTCCTCGTGCAGGAGCGAGGCCAGTCGGTCGGAGCCGGCGGCGGCGAGGCTGTAGAAGATCTCGGTGCCCGGCGAGGTACGGGTGCCGTTGGGCACCGAGTTGTTGTGGATGGAGACGAAGGCGTCGGCGCCGGCCGAGGAGGCGAGTTGGGCCCGGTAGCCGAGCGAGGTCTCGAGGTCCCCATCGAGGGGGCCGTCGGGACGGCGGGTCTGCAGGACCCGATCCACCGCCGGGTACGTCGTGCCGACGGTGATGGTGCCCGTCTCCCAGTCGACGTCCCGAGGGGCACTCAGCAGGGATTCGAGGCGGACCGCGATGTCGAGGTTCGCCTCCTTCTCCGTCAGGCCGGTCGGCCCGACCGCCCCCCAGAACTTCCCGCCGTGGCCGGCGTCGACGACCACCACGGCACCGGCGAGGTCGAGGCCCGAGCCCGGGATGCCTGGATCGGCCGCCGGGATGATCTCGGCGTCGGCGAGCCGCGCCCACGGTTCGTCCGAGCACTGGGTCAGGACCCGAGCCCAGGTGCCGTCCGTCTCGAGCACCGGCAGTGCCAGCCCGCCGGCCGCCCGCACGTCCACGGCGCCGCCGGGGGCGGCGTGGAGGTCGAGGCCACCGGCCGGGGCGATCAGCACGCCGGGATCGGCGGGCGGGGTTGGCGGAGCGGTCGACGACGTCGCCGGGGCGGCGTCGGACGACGAGCCGCCGTCGAGGCCGGCCCCGAGGGCGACGCCGACGCCGACGATCAGCAGGAGCGCGAGCAACGGCACGAACCGGAGCATGCCCACCAGTGTGGTCGTGCCCCGGCCGTATCCGGTGTCACATGCGTTCGATCATGGCGTCGGCGAACTCGCTCGTCCGCACCTCGGTGGCGCCCTCGGTGAGCCGGGCGAAGTCGTAGGTGACGATCTTGTCGCCGATGGCCCCCTCGAGCCCGGCCACGATGCGGTCGGCGGCCTCGCCCCAGCCCATGTGGCGGAGCATGAGCTCGCCCGAGAGGATGACCGACCCGGGGTTGACCTTGTCCTGGCCCGCGTACTTGGGGGCGGTGCCGTGGGTGGCCTCGAACACGGCGACGCCCGTCTCGTAGTTGATGTTGCCGCCCGGGGCGATGCCGATCCCGCCGACCTGGGCCGCCAGGGCGTCGGAGAGGTAGTCCCCGTTGAGGTTCATGGTGGCAATGACGTCGTAGTTCGCCGGACGGGTGAGCACCTGCTGGAGCATGGCGTCGGCGATGACGTCCTGCACGAGCAGCTTGTCCCCGGGGTCCCCGCCGCAGTCCTCCCACGAGACGGCCACGTCCGAGTACTCGTCCCGCACCAACTCGTACCCCCAGGTGCGGAAGGCACCCTCGGTGTACTTCATGATGTTGCCCTTGTGGACCATCGTGACGCTGCGGCGCCCGTTGGCGAGGGCGAACTCGATGGCGGCGCGGATGAGCCGCTTGGAGCCCGTCACCGAGATCGGTTTGATCCCGATACCCGAGTCACGGCGGATCTCCCAGCCGTACTCGGCCTCGAGGAAGTCGAGCAGCTTGGCCGCCTCGGGCGTCCCCTCCTCGAGCTCCTTGCCGGCGTAGACGTCCTCGGTGTTCTCCCGGAAGATCACCATGTCGACGTCACCGGGCTGGCGGACCGGCGACGGCACGCCCTCGAACCACCGGACCGGCCGCAGGCAGACGTAGAGGTCGAGCTCCTGGCGGAGGGCGACGTTGAGTGATCGGATGCCCCCGCCGACGGGCGTCGTGAGCGGGCCCTTGATGCCCACGAGGTACTGCTCGAAGGCATCGATCGTGGCGGACGGCAGCCAGTCGCCGGTCTGGCCGAAGGCCTTCTCCCCGGCGAGCACCTCCGTCCAGGCGATCGCCCGCGACCCGCCGTAGGCGCGCTCGACGGCGGCATCGAAGACACGCACGGCGGCCGCCCAGATGTCGGGGCCGATGCCGTCGCCCTCGATGAAGGGGATGATCGGGTCATCGGGGACGACGAGGCCGTCGGGGCCCTTGGTGATGGCGGTGGCCATGCGGCTACTCCTGGCTGGTCGGGGACTGGGGCCGATTATGCCCGAGCGGCGGATCCTCCGCCCACCGCGGGGCCGGCGGCGGCCTCGGCGAGGCCGACGGTGTTCTCCATGAGCATGGCGATCGTCATCGGCCCCACCCCGCCGGGGACCGGCGTGATGGCGCCGGCCCGGGCGGCGGCGGCTTCGAAGTCGACGTCGCCGACGAGGCCGGCGTCGGTGCGATTGATGCCCACGTCGATCACGGTGGCTCCCTCGGCCACCCATGATCCGGCCACCAGCCCCGGGCTGCCGACGGCCGCCACGAGGATGTCGGCGGTGCGGCACAGGTCCGGGAGATCGACGGTCCGCGAGTGGGCGAGCGTGACGGTGGCATTGCGTCGGCGGCTCGAGAGCATGATCGCCAGCGGCCGGCCGACGAGGAAGGAACGCCCGACGACGACGACCCGGGCGCCTTCGGTGGGGATCGCGTGGTGGTCGAGGATCCGCAGGACGCCCGAGGGCGTGCACGGGGCCGGCCCGGGCTGGTCGAGCACGAGTCGACCGAGGCTCTCGGGGTGGAGGCCGTCGGCGTCCTTGGCGGGGTCGATGCGATGGACCGCCGCCTCCCCGTCGAGGTCGGCGGGCAGCGGCAGCTGCAGCAGGATGCCGGAGACGGCGGGATCGGCGTTCAGCTCCTCGATGGTCGCCTCGACCTCTCCCTGCGACGCGGTCGAGGGGAGGTGGCGATGGTGGTCGGCGATGCCGAGGTCGTCGGCGATGCGACGCTTGTTCCGCACGTACACCTGCGACGCGGGGTCGTCGCCGACGAGCACCGTCGCCAATCCGGGCGGGGACCCGGCATCGACCAGGGCGGCGATGCGGGGGCGGAGGGCATCACGGGTGGCGGCGGCGACGGCCTTCCCGTCGAGGAGGGTGGCGTGCATGGCGGCGAGCCTAGGGCCGGCGCTCAGGCGGGCAGCAACCGCCAGACGGCGGCGAAATGGAGCGACGAGGCGGTCACGACGAGGACGTGGAACAACTCGTGGGCCGAGAAGACTCGCGGGAAGAGCCGTGGCCGCTGGGTGGCGTAGAAGACCACCCCGATCGTGTAGGCGAGGCCCCCGGCGATGATCGGCCAGGCCTCGGCCCAGGAGAACCGTTCGACGAGGGCGGGGAACCACACCACCGCCGACCAGCCCATGATCAGCTGCAGCGTGACCGAGAGCCAGGTCAGCGGCGAGCGCAGGGTGAGCTTGAGGGTGATGCCGACCACCGCGATCCCCCACACCACCCCGAGGGCGCCTACCAGCGGCCACCCGGACAGGCCGGCGATGGCCAAGGGGGTCGTCGTCCCCGCCACCAGCAAGAAGATCATCGAGTGGTCGACCCGCTGCATCCAGCGCCACACGGTGGGGCGCCAGTCGATCGAGTGGAACAGCGCCGAGACCGTGTACATGGCGACGAGCGAGACGCCGAACACGATCGCCGCCACCATCCGGCTGCTGTCACCCCAGACCCGCGCGACCAGCAGGCCGAGGCCCACGGCCGACACGACGGCGGCGCCCCCATGGAGGAAGCCGCGAACGGGGTTCTGCATCCTCCCGAGGGTCAGGCGTTCGACGTCCACGACGGCCAGCGTAGGGCACCGCCGACCATCGCGGTACCGTCACCGGCATGCCCGAGCCCAAGGAGACCCTCCATCGATACCTCCAGGTCGCCCGCGAAGCCCTGCTCTGGAAGCTCGACGGCTTGTCCGAGTACGACCTGCGACGCCCGATGACGCCGACCGCCACCAACCTGCTCGGCATCGTCAAGCACACGGCGAGCGTCGAGGCCGGCTATCTGGGCGACTGCTTCGGACGACCGTTCGCCGAGCGGTTCCCGTGGTTCGAAGACGACGCCGAACCGAACGACGACATGTGGGCCCGCCCCGAGGAGTCCTCCGACGCGATCGTCGGCCTCTACCACCGGGTCTGGGCACATTCCGACGCCACCATCGAGGCGCTGCCCCTCGAGGCCATGGGACACGTCCCGTGGTGGGGCGATCGAGGCGACGTGACCCTCCACCAGATCCTCGTGCACGTCACCGCCGAGACCCACCGACACGCCGGCCACGCCGACATCGTGCGCGAACTCGTGGACGGCGCCGTGGGCCTGCGGGATGGCAACGAGAACCTCCCCGACGTCGACGAGGCGTGGTGGACGGCCTACCGGGATCGGGTGGAAGCCGCCGCGAGGGAGGCAGTGGAGACCTGAGGGGCTCCCTGGTACCGGGTACTCGGTACTCGGTACTCCGCCGGCGCAGCCGGCGGTCAGTGCCGGAAATGGCGTCTGCCCGTGAACACGAGGGCGATGCCGGCCTCGTCCGCGGCGGCGATGACCTCCTCGTCGCGCACCGAGCCGCCGGGCTCGATCACGGCCGTGACCCCGACCTCGGCGAGGGCGTCGATGCCGTCCCGGAACGGGAAGAAGGCGTCCGAGGCCGCCACCCCGCCGACCGCCCGCTCCCCCGCCCGGGCAACGGCCCGTTCCGAGGCGCCGACCCGGCTCTGGTCGCCCGCCCCGACCCCGATGGCGGCCCGGTCCTTGGCGATCACGATGGCGTTGGACTTGGTGTGGGCGCACACCACCCAGGCAAACCGCAGGTCGGCCCACTCGGCCTCGGTCGGCCGGCGGGCGCTCACGACCTGCCAGTCACCGTCGGACTCGACCCGGTCCCGGCTCTGGACCACGAACCCGCCGTCAACCCGGCGGAGGTCGGGATCGTCGGGATCGGGAACCGGGGCCTCCAACACCCGGAGGTTCCGCTTGGCGGCGAGCGGGCCGACGTCGGCCACCTCGGGGGCGACGACCACCTCGACGAAGCCGGCCTCGGCGATGCGCGCGGCGGTCCCGGCGTCGAGGGGGCGGTTGAGGGCGACGATCCCACCGAAGGCCGAGAGCGGGTCGCAGTCCCAGGCGGCGCTGAAGGCGTGGGCGATGGAGTCGGCCACCGCCAGCCCGCAGGGATTGGCATGCTTGATGATCGCCGCCGCCGGCTCCTCGAAGTCGTGGACGAGCCGCCAGGCCGCCTCGGCGTCGAGGTGGTTGTTGAAGCTCATGGCCTTGCCCTGCAGCTGGCGGGCGGACGCCCACCACCCGGCCCGGCCGACCTCGCGGTAGATCGCGGCGGGCTGGTGGGGATTCTCGCCGTAGCGCAGTTCGTCGTGGCGCTCGAGGGCCAGCACCCGGCGGGCGGCGTCGTCGCCCTCGAGCCACCCGACGATGGCGGCGTCGTAGGCGGCCGTGTGGAAGAAGGCCTCCCGGGCGAGGTCCCGCCGCAACTCGTCGCCGAGGCCACCGGCCTCCACCGCCGCCGCCACCTCCTCGTAGCGATCGGGTGAGGTGACGATGCCGACCCACGCATGGTTCTTCGCCGCAGCCCGGACCATCGTGGGACCACCGATGTCGATCTGCTCGATGGCCGCGGCATCGGTCACGTCGGGATTGGCGACGGTCTCGACGAACGGATAGAGATTGACGACGACCAACTCGATCGGGTCGATGCCCCGGGCCGCGAGGTCGGCCCGATGCCCTTCGTCACCGAGGTCGGCGAGGATCCCGCCGTGGACGGTGGGGTGGAGCGTCTTCACCCGACCACCGAGCATCTCCGGCGCGCCGGTCAGCTCGCCCACCTCCGTCACCTCGAGGCCGGCGTCGGCCAGGGCGGCGGCGGTGCCCCCCGAGGAGACCAGCCGGACGCCGGCGGCGGCCAAGCGGGTGGCGAACGGGACGAGTCCGGTCTTGTCGGACACCGACAAGAGGGCGGTGCGAACCGGGTGGCGGCTCATGCGAGGTCCTTCCTGGTGACGTGGCGGCCGTCGACGACGACCCGTCCGGCGGCGACATCGGCGACGACGTCGGGGTACAGCTCGTGCTCCACGGCCTGGATGCGGGCATGGAGGGAGTCCCGGTCGTCATCGGGGCGCACCTCGACGGCCCGTTGGGCGATGATCGGGCCGTGGTCGACCTCCTCGTCGACCACGTGGACGGTGACACCGGCCAGCTTGACGCCGTGGGCGAGGGCGTCCTCGACGGCGCGGGCACCTGGGAACGCCGGCAGCAGCGACGGGTGGATGTTGAGGATCCGGCCGGGGAACCGACGCACGGCCTCGGGGGCGAGGATCCGCATGAAACCCGCCAGCACCACCAACTCGGCCCCGGCGGCATCGATCGCATCGCAAACGGCCGCCGTGAAGGCAGCCCGGTCGGCGTGGTCGGCCCAGGCGACGACGGCGGTGGGGACCCCGGCCGCGGTCGCCCGCTCCAACCCCCGGACGCCCGGGCGGTCCGAGAGGACCAACACGATCTCGGCCCCGAAGCCCGGGTCGGACACCGACCGGTCGAGCAGGGACTGGAGGTTCGAGCCAGAGCCGGAGACGAGGACGGCGGTCCGCATGCGGAGCGGCAGCCTAGGGCGCTGCACGGCAGCGCCCGTACTCAGTACTCAGTACTCAGTACTCAGTACTCAGTACTGGCGGCCGCAGGCCGCCATAGCCGTAGGCTGCGACAATGGACCTCGTCGCGCTGCCCAAGGTCGTGCTCCACGACCACCTCGACGGGGGGCTCCGGCCGGAAACGATCATCGAGCTCGCCGCCGACGCCGGCTACGACGGCCTGCCGACCACCGACCCCGAGGCATTGGCCGACTGGTTCGACCAAGGGACATCGGGGTCGCTCGAGCGGTACCTGGCCGCCTTCGACCACACCGTCGCCGTGATGCAACGCCCCGAGCACATCGAACGGGTCGCCCACGAGTCGCTCGTCGATGCCGCCGCCGACGGGGTCATCCACCTCGAGTGCCGGTTCGCCCCCTCCCTCCTCACGCAGGGCGGCCTCTCGCGCCTCGAGGCCATCGAGGCCGCCGCGGCGGGGTTCCGGCGGGCGGCGGCCGAGACCGGGGCGGGCTGGGGGATCATCGTCGACGCCATGCGCCAGGACACCGACTCCGAGGCCGTCGCCGAGGTGGCGGCAGCGGCCCGGGACCTCGGCGTGGTCGGCTTCGACCTCGCCGGACCGGAGGCGGGGCATCCGGCCCGGGACCACCGGGCGGCCTGCGATCGCGCCCGGGAGGCGGGACTCGGACTGACGATCCACGCCGGGGAGGGGGCGGGACCCGACTCGGTCGCCGATGCCGTGGCCGTCGGGGCCGAGCGCATCGGCCACGGGTTCCGGCTCATCGAGGACTGCCGGGTCGATGACGGCCGCATCGTGGAGTTGGGGCCCATCGCCCGCACCGTCCACGAGCGGCGGATCCCCCTCGAGCTGTGCCCGTGGTCGAACACCCACACCGGTGGCCTCGACATGGAAGACCACCCGGCCGACGCCCTACGGGCGGCCGGGTTCGTGGTCACGCTCAGCCCCGACAACCGCCTCATGAGCCGCACCTCGGCCTCCGCCGAGTACCGAGCCATGGTCGACACGTTCGGGTGGGGGCCCACCGAGGTCCTCGCGGCAGCCCAGGACGCGGCCGAGGCCGCCTTCCTCCCGGCCGGTGACCGGGCCGTCCTCGGTGACCGGATCGATCGTCACCAAGGGTACGTTTCGCGTTCTCTGGATTGATTCCAGAAAGCTTCCGGCGTGGCCTACGCTGCCGCGGGTGCGAGTGGTGATCGTCTTGGTGGCGCTCGTCACGGTGGGGGCCGTCCACAGCGTGTTCGACTCCTCCGCGGACGAGTTCGGACCCGGCGCGTGGGCGCGTCTGGGAGCCGCTGCCGCTGCCTCCGAGACGCCCCCCGACGAGTCCTCCACCGGTCTCGCCATGGACGACGTCGACCCGGGTGCCGTCGACAGCGCACCCATCCCCACCTCGACCGCTCCCGCACCCAGCTCCACTGCTCCCCCGCCCTCCACCGACACGTCGTCCACCTCCTCGACGACGACGCCGACCACCGTGCCCACGGGCGATCCTGCCCGGGGATGCGCCATCCCCGGTCCCGACGCCCCCACCGGCCGGCTCGCCAACGTGGAGGCCGGGGTGCCCGAGCCGAGCGGTGATGCGATCGCCGTCGAGGTCGAGTTGGAAGAGGGCCTGGCCGTGGACGGCGGCTGCGTCGCCGACCTGGTCATCTCGACCCTGTCCGACGAGCGAGGCTGGGCCGGCGACGGTCGGTCGTTCGAACTCGTCGACGAGGGCGCCCGCATCACCGTCACCTTGGCGTCGCCCGACATGGTCGATCGACTCTGTGCCCCCCTCGACACCGCCGGATTCGCCTCCTGCTGGAACGGGTCGCGGGCGATGCTCAACCTCGATCGCTGGCAGACCGGCACGGACGAGATCACGGACACGGAGCTGTACCGGACCTATCTCATCAACCACCAGGTGGGCCAGGCCCTCGGCTACGACATCCGCGAGTGCCGGGCCGAGGGGGAGCCGGCACCCGTCATGGCCCGACAGACCTTCGGCCTCGACGGTTGCACGGCCAACCCCTGGCCACTCGACTGGGAGCGCTGAGCGGCCGCCTGCGGCGGCCGAGTACCGAGTACCAGGTACTG
>CAZTLW010000024.1:15007-22586 GCA_964614585.1 uncultured Acidimicrobiia bacterium
TCGAGGGGCAGGTTCCGACGGGGTTTGGGGATCGGCACCGTCTGGAACTCCACCCGGGTGCCCCGCCCCGGCGAGAACCGGTAGCGGGGCAGGACCTGGGTGAGGATCGCCTTCGCCATGAGCTGGGCGAAGTGGTTGCCCAGACAGGTGTGGGCCCCACCGGCGAAGGGCACGTAGACGTGGGAGTGCTGCTTGTGCTCGGCCCGTTCGTCGGAGAATCGCTCGGGGTCGAAGTCGTGGGGGTTGGTCCACCACTCGGGGTCCCGGTGGATGAGCATCGAGGCAACCGTGATCCCGGCGTCCGCCGGCACCCGCCAGCCGTCGACCTCGGTGTCGGCGACCGCCACCCGGGGGCTGAAGGGCACCGGCGGCACCAGGCGGTTGGCCTCCTTGAAGACCCAGTCGACCTGGGTGAGCCGCTTGGACCCCTCGAACGAGAGCGCCGCCTCGTCGAGGTCCCGCACCTCGTCGCGCAGTCGCTCCTGCCACACGGGCTGGCGCGCCATCTCCCACATCATCACCGACAGGGTCGACGTGGTCGTGTCGTGGGCGGCGAGCAGTAGGAAGATCATGTGATCGACGATCTCGTCGTCGGTGAGGGTGTTGCCGTCCTCGTCGGTGGCGTGGCAGAGCCGGCTGAAGAGATCCTGTCGCTCGGGGGCGGCCCGCAGCGCGGGGACCCGGGAGCCGAAGTACTCGACGAGTTGACGACGGCCCTCGAGCCCCCGGTGATAGGTCGTGCCGGGCCAGTCCTTGCGGACCGGTGTGATGGCGGCGGTGACGGCATCCATGAACGCCTGGTTCAGGGCGTCGGCCTCGTCCCCGAGCGGCGCCCCGATGAACGCCTCGGCGGCGATGTCGAGCGCCAGCGACTTGACCGAGCGGTAGAAGTCCATGGTGCCGAGCTCGCCCCACTCGGCGACCCGGCGTTCGATCACCGGGTTCATGAGGTCCATGTAGCCGATGAGGGCGTCCTTGCGGAACGCCGCCTGCATGATCCGCCGGTGGAACCGGTGGTCGTCCCAGTCCCGGAGCATGAGCCCTCGCCGAAAGAGGACGCCGATGGTCGGCTTCCAACCCAACTCGGACGAGAAGACCTGGTCCCGATCCAGGAAGACGGTCCTGGCGGCATCGGGTGTGGCGAAGACGATCCCCGGGTCGCCGAGGATCTTGACCTTGAACACCCGCCCGTGACGCGATCGCAATTCGAGCATGAGCCGCTGGGCGTCGCGGACGAAGGCAAGCGTGTGACCGACCCCCGGGAGGCCGAGGTCCCCGGGGACGTGCGGGAACGGGTCCGTAGCCATGGTGGCCAAGTTAGCCGCTGAAGTTGAGCGGATACTCAAGAAGAAGTACCGAGTACCAAGTACTCAGTACTCGGTACTTCCCCTCACACCCGTCCCGTGGCTCCCGCCACCACCAGCCAGATGCCGACACCGGCCATGAGGATCGCCGAGGCGATGACCGTGCGGCGCAACCAGCGAACACTCAGCATGGTGCCTGCGAGGCCCACGCCGATGGCGAAGGCCAGCTTGACGCCGACCAGGCCGGCGTAGAACACGGCCAGCCAGCCCACCCCGGCCAGGGCACCGTCGTCGAAGGCCGCCGAGAGCAGCGGGGCGCCGGCTCCGAGCCAGAAGATCCACGGGTTCGGGTTCAGGAGGTTGGTGGCAGCTCCCCGGAGGTAGTCGGTGGTCGGGACCGGGGCCGGACGGGAGGGCGCCGGGCGGAGCGACCACGCCGCCATCGCCATGAGCGCCAGACCGCCCACGACCGCGAGGGCCCGGGCGAACCAGTCGGGCATGGTGGCCGCCAACAGCAACGAGGCCGCGACGGGCAGCAGGTCCGACAGGAGCGGCGCCACGGCCACCCGGGACGCGGCCCGGGGACCGCGCTCGAGTGCGGTCGCCAGGATCAGCGAGTGGAGCGGACCAGGGCTGAGCCCCCCGGCCACGCCGAGGGCGAGCGCGGCGAGCACCCCGGTCCCCGGCCGCTCAGCCGATCCCGGCCCGGCCGAGGGCATCGAGCATCGCCGAGCCCATGTCGGTGGGGGTGGGAGCGATGACGACCCCGGCAGCCTCGAGGGCGGCGATCTTGTCTGCGGCGGTGCCCTTGCCGCCGGAGATGATCGCCCCGGCATGGCCCATCCGCTTGCCGGGGGGCGCCGTGGTCCCGGCGATGAAGCCGGCGACCGGCTTGGTCATGTGCTCGGTGATCCACTCGGCGGCCTCCTCCTCGGCCGAGCCACCGATCTCACCGATCATGATGACCCCCTCGGTCGCCGGGTCCTCGTTGAAGAGGGACAGGCAGTCGATGAAGTTCGTGCCATTGACGGGGTCGCCGCCGATCCCGATCGCCGTCGTCTGGCCGAGCCCGTTCTGGGTGAGTTGGTGGACCGCCTCGTAGGTGAGGGTGCCCGACCGGCTCACGACGCCGATGCGCCCCGGCTCGTGGATGTAGCCGGGCATGATGCCGATCCGGCACTCCCGGGGGGTGATGACGCCCGGGCAGTTCGGGCCGAGGAGGCGCACCGGCTTGTCTGCGAGATAGCGCTTCGCCACGACCATGTCGTTGACGGGGATGCCCTCGGTGATGCAGACGATGAGCTCGATGCCGGCTTCGGCCGCCTCCATGATGGCGTCGGCGGCGAACGGGGGCGGGACGAACACGACGCTGGCATTGGCGTCGGTGGCCGCCTTCGCCTCGGCGACGGTGCCGAAGACCGGGACCTCGACGTCGTACGTGTCGGGCCGGCCGGGGACGCCCGAGTGGTCGGTCTCCCCGGAGAACGACAGCGTGGTGCCGGCCCGCGACGGGTGGACGCCGGCCACGACGTCGGTCCCGTAGGCGATCGACTTGTCGGCGTGGAACCGGCCGGTGTTGCCCATCCCCTGCACGAGGAGGCGGGTGTCGGTGTCGACGAGGACGCTCATCGGGTCAACTCCACGATCTTCTGGGCGCCGTCCTTCATGTCCGACGCGCTGACGAGATTCAGTCCGGACTCGTCGAGGATCTGCTTGCCGAGCTCGACGTTGGTCCCTTCGAGGCGGACCACCAGTGGGACGGTGAGCCCGACCTCCTGCACGGCCTGGACCACGCCGGTGGCGATCGTGTCGCACCGCATGATCCCGCCGAAGATGTTCACGAAGATGCCCTTCACCTTCGGGTCGCGGGTGATGATCTTGAAGGCGGCGGTGACCTTCTCGGCGGTGGCCCCACCGCCCACGTCGAGGAAGTTGGCCGGCTCCCCGCCGACGAACTTGATGACGTCCATCGTCGCCATGGCGAGGCCGGCCCCGTTCACCATGCAGCCGATGTCGCCGTCGAGGGAGATGAACGAGAGGCCGTGCTCGGAGGCCTCGAGCTCGGCGGGGTCCTCCTCCGACTCGTCCCGCATCGCCACGACGTCGGGGTGGCGGTAGAGGGCGTTGGCGTCGAAGCCCATCTTCATGTCGAGGGCCATGACGTCGCCGCCGGTGGTGACCACGAGCGGGTTGATCTCGATGAGGTCGGTGTCGAGATCCACCGCCGCGGTGGTGAGGGCGGTCATGAACTCGACGGCGTTGGCGGCGGCGTCGCCCTCGAGGCCGAGCCCGGCGGCGAGGCGGGTGGCCTGGAAACCGAGCAGGCCGACGGCCGGGTCGATGACCTCCCGGAGGATCCTCTCGGGGGTCTCGGCGGCCACCTCCTCGATCTCGGTACCGCCCTCGACCGACGCCATGACGACGTGCCGGGAGACCGACCGATCCAGGAGGACGGACAGGTAGAGCTCCCGGTCGATGTCGATGCCCTGCTCGATGTAGAGCCGGTTGACCTGCTTGCCCTCCGGCCCGGTCTGGATCGTGACGAGGGTGGAGCCGAGCATCCGCTCGGCGAGGGCGGCCACGGCCGCCTCGGTGGCCTCGACACCGCCGTCGATGCCATCGGTCACGACCGTGACACCACCGAGGTCGGGGTGTTCGACGAAGCGACCCTTGCCGCGGCCGCCCGCATGGATCTGGCTCTTCACCACGACGACGGGGTTCCCGCTGGCCTCGACGAGGGGCCGGACGGCCGCCCGGGCCTCGGTGACCGTGGTGACCATGGTGCCGGCGGGCACCGCGATGCCGCGGGCACCCATCAACTCCTTGGCCTGGTACTCGTGGATCTTCATGGTGTCTCCGTCGTCGGGGCGGTCGTCGGTGGGATCGTCGGGACCGGCAGGTCGGGTCTCATCGGTGCTGGGGCACGTGCTCGCTGACCCAGGTCGTGATCTCGGACAGGGGCGTGCCCGGCGTGAATACCGCCGACAGGCCCGCTGCCTCGAGGCCGGGGATGTCGTCTTGGGGGATGATGCCGCCCCCGAAGACGGGGACGTCACCCATCCCGCGCTCGCGGAGCAACTCGACGACGCGGGGGAACAGGGTGTTGTGGGCCCCCGACAGCACCGAGAGACCCACCGCGTCGACGTCCTCCTGGGAGGCGGCCTCGACGATCTGGGCCGGGGTCTGGTGGAGGCCCGTGTAGATCACCTCGTGGCCGGCGTCCCGGAGCGCCCGGGCGACCACCTTGGCCCCCCGGTCGTGGCCGTCCAACCCGGGCTTGGCGATGAGAATCCGACACGGCATCGGCCGAGGAGAGTACTCAGTATCGAGTACCGAGTACCGAGACGACCGTCATCCGACACGACGGAGCCCGGGCCGACCGGCCCGGGCTCCGTTTCTCGGTACTCAGTACGTGGTACGAAGTACTGCCTGAGCCCCGCTCAGGCGAGCGCCTTCGACTTCAGGGCGTCGAACTCCTCCTGGGAGATGGCGCCCGAGTCGAGCAGCTCCTTGGCCTTGGCGATCTGGTCGGCCGGGCCGCCGCCACCGCCGGCGGCCTCCTGGATGTACGAGTCCATCGCCTGCTTCTGGGCCTGGGCCGCGGCCACCTGGCGCTTGCCCATGTCGTTGCCGTGGACGATCAGGTACACGAGCATCCCGAGCAGTGGCAGGACGAAGATGAACAACACCCAGACAGCCTTCCCGAAGCCCGAGATCTCGCTGCGGAAGAGGTCCGAGAAGATCTGGAACAGGGCCATCAGGTAGACGACCCAGAACAGAATGACCAAGGTGAACCAGACCAGTTCCCAGATGGTATCGAGCATGCGGTAATCCCTCCTAGACGAATGGAGCGGGCACAGGGTACCGTCACACGGTCCGCTGCGATCGTCACGGCCGGGTTTTCATCCCATCGGGGTGACGGCGAGTCGAGTCCTGGCCTCAGGCGCGCTGCAGCGGTGCCCACGCCAGCAGCAGCCGCTTCTGGCCGTGGTCCTCGAACAGGACCAGTGCCTCCGCCTTCTCACCCCGGCCCACGACCTCCCGGACCACGCCGGGCCCCCACTTGGCATGCACGACCCGCTCCCCCGGCTCGACATCGGTGGCCTCGCCGACCGGGGTCCGCTCGTCGGCGGTGACCGTCTTCGGGGGGAGCGGCGCCGACCACGACGACCCCGACGCCCTGGCCCGGCGGCGCTCGAACGTCGACACCCGCCGACGCCGGCCGTGCTCCTCCACGAGCTCGGCGGGCACCTCGGCGAGGAACCGGCTCACCGGGTTGTAGTTGCGGCCACCCCACAGCATCCGGCTGGTGGCATTGGTCAGGTAGAGGCGTCGCTCCGCCCGGGTGATGCCGACGTAGCAGAGGCGCCGCTCCTCCTCGAGCTCGGCGGGGTCGCCCAACGACCGCATGTGGGGGAAGACCCCGTCCTCCATGCCGACGATGAACACGACCGGGTACTCGAGACCCTTGGCGTTGTGGATCGTCATCACCGTGACCTGACCCGACGTCCCGGCGAGGTCGTCCACCTCGGCGACCAGCGACACCCCTTCGAGGAAGTGTCGGAGCCGATCGAGGCCGTCGAGCTCCGACCACTCGACGTCGTCGACGACCGCGCCCTCCATCGACTCGGCGAACTCGGCGACGACACCGGCCAGTTCCCGGAGGTTCTCCCCCCGGCCGAGCGCCTCGACGGTGCCATCGGCCTCGACCTCGGCCAGCAGGCCGACGTCGGCGAGGACGGCGTCGACCGCCGCCGCCGGCCCATCCGCGGCGGCGGTGGCGGCCAGACCGTCGAGGGCGGCCACGAACGAGGCCACGGCCCGGCGGGCCCGGGGCGTGAGCGCCTCGACCTCGTCGGCCCGTCGAATGGCGTCGCCGAACGAGATGCCGTGGGCGGCGGCGAACCGGTCGAGGTGGGCGACGCTGGTGGCACCGATCGAGCGGCGAGGTACGTTGATGACCCGCTTGAGGGCGACCTGGTCGTCGGGGTTGACGACCGCCCGGAGGTAGGCGGTGGCGTCCTTGACCTCCTTGCGGTCGTAGAACTTCACGCCGCCGATCACCTTGTACGGGATCCCCCGACGGTTGAAGACCTCTTCGATGACCCGGGACTGGGCGTTGGTCCGGTAGAACACGGCCAGCTCGTCGAGGGCGAACCCCTCGGCCTGCAGCTCGACGACCCGATCGGCGACGAAGGCGGCCTCGTCGTGTTCGTCCTCACCCTCGAAGCGAACGAGCTTGGGCCCGGGGCCCCGGTCGGTCCACAGGTGCTTGGGTCGCCTCGACGCATTCTGGGCGATGACGGCGTTGGCGGCCGAGAGGATGTTCTGGGTGGACCGATAGTTCTGGTCGAGGACCACCACCCGGGCGTCGGGGTAGTCGTTCTCGAAGTCGAGGATGTTGCGGATGTCGGCGCCCCGGAAGGCGTAGATCGACTGGTCGCTGTCGCCGACGACGCAGAGGTTCCGGTGGTGGGCGGCGAGGATCGCGACCAACCGGTACTGGGCGTGGTTGGTGTCCTGGTACTCGTCGACGTGGATGTGGCTGAACCGGCGCTGGTAGTGCTCGGCGACCTCGGGAAAGGCGGTGAACAACTCGACCGTCACCATGAGCAGGTCGTCGAAGTCCATGGCCGATGCCTCGACGAGGCGCTGTTGGTAGAGGCGGTAGACATCGGCGATCTGTTCATGGAAGAACCCGGTGCCCGAGGCGGCGAACGACTCGTAGTCGATCAACTCGTTCTTGGCCGCCGAGATCTGCGCCTGGATGGAGCGGGGTGGGAACTTCTTCGAGTCGAGGTCGAGGTCGGTGAGGCACTGGGAGACGAGTCGCAGGGAGTCGGCCTGGTCGTAGATCGAGAAGCCGCCCCGATAGCCGAAGCGATGGGCCTCTCGCCGGAGGATCCGCACGCAGGCGGAGTGGAACGTCGACACCCACATCGAACGCACCGCCCCGCCCACCAGTCGCTCGACCCGCTCCCGCATCTCGTCGGCAGCCTTGTTCGTGAAGGTGATGGCGAGGATCTCCGAAGGCGCCACCCCGAGGTCGCGGATGAGATGGGCGATCCGATGGGTCAGCACGCGGGTCTTGCCCGAGCCGGCGCCGGCCACCACGAGCACGGGCCCGTCGGTGGCCGCCACCGCCTCACGCTGGGAGGGGTTGAGGCCGTCGAACAACGGCGAGTCGGCCGGGTCGCCCACCGGGGCATCCCCCAGCCCCGGGAAGAGGGAGTCCATGCGCCGATGGTAGGGGCGAATTACAAGCCTGTCACTCG
>CAZTLW010000025.1:0-4513 GCA_964614585.1 uncultured Acidimicrobiia bacterium
CCCGGGTAGCGTCGCCGCCATGGACCTCTCGATGTTCTCCCTCGACGGCCGGGTGGCCGTCGTCACCGGCGGCAACGGCGGCATCGGCCTCGGCATCGCCCGGGGCCTCGCCAAGGCAGGCGCCGACGTGGCCGTCTGGGGCCGCAACCCCGACAAGAACGCGGCCGCCGTCGCCGAGTTGACGGACCTCGGCGTCGACGCCGAGGCGTTCGCCGTCGACGTGGCCGACGAGGAGGCCGTCACCGCCACCACAGCGGCCACCCTCGAACGATTTGGTCGGATCGACGTGCTCGTCGCCAATGCCGGCGTGAGTGGTGCCGGGCAGTTCCCCCAGGACTTCCCCACCGAGGAGTGGGATCGGATCATGGACGTGAACGTCCGCGGCGTGTTCCTCACCTGCCGATCCGTGACGAACGCCATGGTCGAGGCCGGCACCGGTGGATCGGTGATCATCGTCGGGTCCACCGGCGGCCTGCTCGGCATCGCCCAGGGTCCCCACTACTCGGCGTCGAAGGGCGCGGTGCTCGCCCTCACCCGTGCGCTGGCCGTGCGACTGGCCCGCTACGGGATCCGCGTGAACGCCATCGCCCCCGGCTTCATCCGCACCGAGATGACCGATGAGATGCGGAGTCCCAAGTTCGAGGAGATCATGATCCAGGCGCGCAACCCGATGCGGCGCTGGGGGGAGGTCGACGACTTCGAGGGCCCGGCCGTGTTCCTCGCGTCGGATGCGTCCCGGTTCATGACCGGGACCACCACCGTCGTCGACGGTGGCTTCCTCATCACCTGAGCGCTACATCTTCTTCCGCTGGCGGAAGATCGCCACGATGATGCCGATGATGAGCACGCCGATGACGGCGCCGACGATGAACCGCTCGGGGTGCTGCTCCCACTCGGCCTCGATCTCCTTGCCGAACTCCTCGGCGGCGAGCTGCCACTCCTCGGCCTTGGCCGACGCCTGCTCCGACCACTCGTGGGCCTTCTCGGACGCCTCGTGTGCGAGGTCCTCGACCCTGGCCGATGCCGACTCGAAGGCCTCCTTGGCGGCCTCGGCAGCCTCCTCGACGGCGTCCTTGGCGGCCTCGACGGCCTCGGTCGTCGTGTCCTTGCTCATCCGACCCTCCATCTCGACGGTGCGCTCACATGCTCGCGCATTTCGCGGCCCTGCGCGTCCGAGGCGTGGTCAGGGACCGACCGAGGGCACGATCACACCCGGGTCCGGCCGGTTCCGGAGCCCGACGGCGACCTCGCGCAGCCGCCCGGCGAGCCACGACGCCGCCGGCTCGGGGATACCGACCAGGTCGATCGCCTCGTCCATGCACCGAGCCCACTCCTCCGCCTCGGCGGTCCCGATGTCGAACGGCATGTGCCGGAGCCGCAGGCGGGGGTGCCCCCGCCGCTCCCAGTAGAGGTTGGGCCCTCCGAGCCAGCCGGAGAGGAACTCGTACAGCTTCTGGCGCGAGCCCGAGGTGTCCCGAGGCAGCATGGCCGCCAGCGTGGGGGCCGAGCGCTCGACGACGTCATAGAACACGTCGGCGAGGGCCCGCACCGCGGCGTCGCCGCCCACCGCCTCGTAGGCGGTCTCGGCGTCGCCCCACGGGTGGTCGTGGCCGGTCGGCGGTCCGGGGGTCATGGGTGGGAGGGTACGGGTATCAGAGGCCCAACAGCTCAACGAGAACGCGACGAGTCGTGGCGGCAACCGCGGCCGATACCCGGCCGATCGGGTGGACCAGCTGGCGACGGCTCACCGACCGCAGCGACTCGCACTGGGCGTACGACGTTCGATCGATCCCGGTCAGCGGCGACGCCTCGATCTCGACGTGCAGGTCGAGGCCCCTCCCGGTGGTCGTCAGCGGCACCACGAGCCGGTAGGGGAACTCGGGCCCGAACCGTTGTGGTGGGCCGACCACCAAGGCCGGTCGCCGGTGTCCGGGCTCGGTCTCGAACGGCACGCCGAAGTCGACGAGCCAGATCTCGTCAGTCAATGCCGTCGACCACGTGCGTCGATTCGGCGTCGGCCAGGTAGTCGGCCCACGCCTCGGGATCGGCTCGTAGCGCTTCGTACTGGGCCATGACTCGTTTGGCGAACTCGACCTTCCACAGGGCCTCGGCCGCCGAGTGTGCCGCCCTCATCAGGTTCTCCCCTCGTTGCGTCGCCAGCTCCTGGAGCAAGGCGTGCGTCTCGGTGTCCACCCGGATCGTGGTCGTGCCCATGGGCCCAGTCTACGAATTGCCTGCGTCATCGTCTACCGACCTGCCCACCCCTCTCCGTGCTTGTCGGGCTGGGCCACGCCACGGAGGGCCCAGCCCGACAAGAACGGGCGCCGGGGCTCGGAGTAGAGGATTCGGACGGGACTCCCGGATCCGGCTCCAGGCCTCGTGCGGGGTTTCCATGCCACCGACCGGGGGTAGGACGACCACGCCCCCGACCAGGAAGCCCCATGCCCGACGCGCCCCTCGACCTCCGGACCGACGGCCTCCCCGAGGCCGACCTCGACGACGGCCCCGTGGCGGGTCGGGTCGGCGACGACGACGTGGTCGTCGCCAGAGCGGCCGACGGGACCATCCATGCGGTTGCCGCCACGTGCACCCACTACGGCGGACCGCTCGCCGAGGGCGTCGCCGACGACGGCCGCCTGCACTGCCCCTGGCACCACGCCATCTTCGACGTCGCCACCGGTGAGGCCGTGGGCGGACCGGCCCTCGACGACCTGACCGCCTACGCCGTCGAGGTCCGAGACGGCCGCATCCACGTGACCGGCACCGCCGACCCGACCCAGGAGCGGCAGGTGACGGCGGCACCGACCCGGGTCGTCATCGTCGGGTCCGGGTCCGCCGGGACCGCCGCCGCCATCGAACTCCGACGCCTGGGCCACGGCGGGCCGATCACGCTCATGGGCGTCGAGGCGCCGGTCGACCGGCCCAATCTGTCGAAGGACTATCTCGCTGGTGACATCCCCGAGGACTGGCTGCCCCTCCGCCCCGACGGGTTCTGGGACGCCCACGACATCGACCTCCTCACCGGCACCGAGGTGACGTCGATCGACCGCTCCGAACGAACCGTCTCCCTCGCCGACGGCAGGGTCATCGACTACGACGCCCTCCTCCTCGCCACCGGCGCCGAGCCCCGCCGGCTGCCCATCGAGGGCGCCGACGGCGACCACGTCCACCTGCTCAGAACCACGGCCGACGCCGACGCGATCATCGCCGGCGCCGAAGCGGCCGAGCGAGCAGTGGTCATCGGGGCCGGCTTCATCGGCCTCGAGGTCGCAGCTTCGCTCGGCAAGCGGGGACTCGACGTCACGGTCGTCGACCCGGTCGAGGTGCCACTCGCCGGGGTGCTCGGCGAGGAACTGGGCACCTTCGTCCGACGGCTCCACGAGGAGCACGGGGTCGCGTTTCGGCTCGGCACCATCGCCGAGGCCATCGAGGACGGCGGCGTGCGACTCGACGACGGCAATCGGCTCTCCGCCGACCTGGTCGTCATCGGGGTCGGCGTCTCGCCCCGAACCGACCTCGCCGAGGCGGCGGGCCTCCAAGTCGACGACGGGATCCTGGTCGACGGGTCCATGCGCACGGACGACCCCCGCATCTGGGCGGCCGGCGACGTCGCCCGCTACCCCGACGGTGCCGGCGGCTCGGCGCGGGTCGAGCACTGGGTCGCCGCCCAGCGACAGGCCGAGGTCGCCGCTCGGGCAATGCTCGGCAGACCGACCGGTCCGATGGTGCCCTTCTTCTGGAGCGCCCACCACGACGCCATCATCGCGGTGGTGGGCCACACCGGCGGCGCCGACTCGGTGACCGTGCACGGCGATCCGGCCGACCGCGACGTCACCGTCGTGTACCGCCGTGACGGTGAGATTCGCGGCGTGGCCACCATCTTCCGCGACGAGGTCAGCATTCGCGCCGAACTGGCGCTGGGGCGGGCCGACCAGGCCGCCCTCGAGGCGTTGGTCGCCCAACCGGGGCCGCCGACGGGTAGAACAGGGACGTGACCACCGAGACCGACACCGAGATCCCGGCCTGGATCCGCCGGTTGGGCGACATCGCCTGGCGGGTGGCGGCGATCGGCGTCGTGGTCTACTTCGGCTTCCTCGCCTTCGCCAGGGTCGAGGTCATCTTCATCTCCGGGGCCGTCGCCCTGCTGCTGGCCTCGGTGCTGTGGGTGCCCACCCGGTGGCTCATGGACCACCGCTGGCCACCGATGCTGGCCTCGATCTCCGTGCTGGCCGGCGCCCTCGTCGTCCTCGGCGGCATCTTCGCGCTCATCCTCCCGCCGCTCGTCGACTCGTTCGAGGACATCGGCACGGACGTCCGCGAGCTCCTCGAGGCCGGCCGGACCTGGCTCACCGAGGGACCGCTCGGCCTCACGGACACCAACATCGACGGTTTCCTCGACCGAGCCCTCGAGCAGCTCCAGCAACTCGGCGGCGACTGGGTCGTGTCGGGCGCGTCGACGGCCATCGAGATCGTCGGTGGATCGTTCCTCGTCGTCATCATCACGTTCTTCCTG
>CAZTLW010000025.1:4613-7075 GCA_964614585.1 uncultured Acidimicrobiia bacterium
CCTGGCGTTCGGCCTCGTCGGCGCCTTCATCGCCGTGCCGCTGGTGGCGCTGTTCGTGTCGATCCACGAAGCGATCACAGAGGACCCGGAGGCGTCGCTGGTCCACCTGCTGCGGGGCTAGGGGGCAACCCCGCCCCGCCACCGACTACAGGCTGCAGTCGTTCACGTCGGGCGGCACCGGTGTGTCGAAGGTGACCTCGATCGGGTCCTGCCCACCCTGGACGTCGCTGATCGTCAGTGTGCCACTGACCCGGTCACCGGTGTATTCGAAGGGGGGACCGTCGACAGGCTCGCCGGTGTCGCCGTCGATCCACGATGTGCCGTCGACCGAGGCCGCCGAGCCGGAGAAGACCCCCATCGACCCGTCGACACCGATGGCCGACCCCTGCATGCTCAACTCGTGGGCCTCGAACCCGCCGGTCGAGACGTAGATGAACAGGATGAAGCCATCGCCGAGGACCTGCAGGTCCAGGTCGCCCTCGTCGTCGGAGAACGGGATGCACCGAAGCAGGTTCTGGGGCGTGAGTTGGGTGCCGTCGACGGCGACGGTGGCATCGCCGGCAGGGACCAGCAGGTCGCCTACACCGCCGGAGCCTCCGGCATCACCCGATTCGCCCTCAGGATCATCGGCCGGTTCGTCGGCCGGCGGGTCGTCGGCAGGCGGTGGTTCGGTGGTGGCCGGGGCCGCGCCGGCCTCGGTGGTCCCGGTGTCGCCGGTGGTGTCAGCCGAATCGGCGTCCCCACCGCAGCCGGCGATCATCACCACCACCAGCAGGACCGCCATGAGTCGTCCGTGCATCGGTTCCCTCCTCCCAATCGCGGCCAGCGTAGGGGTGTGATCCCGAGCCGTGCCGCCGAGACCGGGGGCTTCCTTCCCGCCTCTCAGGGCCGCACCTCAGGCACCGCCGTCGCCGTCGCCCGGACCGTCACCGGGCGCTCCTCGGGGACGAGCGCCCGCAGAAGGGTGAGGTCGACGACCCGTTCGCCGGTGACCACCACCGACGCACCGTCGACCACCACCATCACCCGGTCGGGCCGCTCGACGGCCAGCACCGCCGCCGCCCGACGCCGGGCCTCGTCGGGGACCAGCACCACGCCCTCGCCCGACCGCAGCCCCCCCTCGTCGAGGGCCGAGGCACCGGCCACGGCCGCCGAGTCGACGAGGGCCACCAGCTCGGACCGCTCCCCCATCACCCGCCAGAGGTCCACGACCACCCCGCCGAGCCCGAGCAGCAACACGACGAGGCCGAGCAGCCAGAGCGTGATGGAGCCTCGATCGCTGCTCACGGGAGGCTCCGGTAGTCGTCGACCCGTTCGCGATGGCTTGCCGACACCCGCACCGCCCCGATCTCGCCGACGAGCGGCACCGCCACGGCCGGCGCCTGGACCGTTACCACCACCTCCACGGTGGCGCCGCGGACCACCGGGCACGATCCCCCACAGAACGACACGGTGGCGCCTCGGTCCCCCACCATCGCCTCCGCGGTCGCCCGCGCCGCGGCCTCCGTCGCCGGGGAGCCGTCGCCGGTCGCCACCAGGCGGGCGGCCTCGGCCGCGGCCAGCCGGGCAACCGAACGATGCTCCACCAACGGCGGGAGCGCCGCCAGCACCAACACGATCGGCACCACCAACATCCCGATCCCGAGTGCCAGCTCGACGGGCGCCGAGCCACGCTCGGGCGTCACGGTTCGAGGGCGGCGGTCGCCACCCGCTCGACCCGCCAATCGGGCACGCCGGGCATCCAGGCATCGAACACGGCCGACACGGTGACATCGACGACACCGGGGCGACCACGGCACTCGACGACCACCCGGTCACCCATCGAGCCGCCGAGCCCGTCGGCGAGCCAGGCGTCCGCCTCGGCCCGACACGCGGGCCCCGGGTCCGTCGCCACGCTGGCGGCCCGGGCGCCCTCCCGGGCGGCGACGCCCATCACGCCCTGGGCGTAGCGCACGACGAGCGCGTCGGTGAGCCACACCACCGCCAGCAGGGCGAGGGCGGCGGCGACCACGAACTGGACCGAGGCCAGCCCGTCGTCGCTCAGCCGATCACCTGGCCGCGGATCCATCCGACGATGTCGACGCCGAGTTGCTGGAGCACCGCCCATATGACGACGAGCGCCGCGATCGCCAGCGCGGCGTTGCCGAGCAGCTCGGCCGTCGACAGGCCGGTCTCGTCCTCGTGGATGCGTCGCACGAGGTCAGCCATGGGTTCCTTCCTTTCCGGCCCCTCCGTCAGAGGCCTCCGAGAACGATGCGCGGCAGGGGGGCGGTGATGAACAGCAGCATCACCGGGGCAAGCAGGGCGATGATCGGCACGAGCATCGCCGCCCGGCGTCGGACGGCCCGGCGCCGGAGCAGCTCCCGGCGGGCCCGGCGCACGTCGTCGGCGAGGGCGAAGAGCGTCACCGCCAGGTCCGAGCCACGCTCCTCGGCGGTGGCGAGGGCGGCATACGTCCGCCC
>CAZTLW010000025.1:7175-22465 GCA_964614585.1 uncultured Acidimicrobiia bacterium
CTCAGGCCGCGTCCCAAGGCGGCGACGATCGGGGCGATGACGCCGGGAGTGGGTCGGGTCCGGGTCGGGGCCACGCCGAGGAACGCCCGGGCGGCGGGGGCGTAGGGTCGCACCCGGCCGGCCAGTCGAGGCAGGGGCCGAATCGCGAGCCACGCCACCGCCCCCACCGCCGCGGCGGTCGCCACCGCCACTGCCAGCACCCGGGCCGGTTCGATCATCCCCGACCCCCGACGACCCGCGGTTCCATCTCCCGGCGGGCGAGGCGCCCGACGACGACGGCGCCGACCGCCGACAGACCGGCCCCGGCGGCGATCACCACCAGCCCCGCCGGCGAGGCGTAGAAGTCACGGAACGGCCCCTCCCGGGCACAGAGGAGCAGCAGCACCAACCAGGGAAGGACGAAGACGGCCCGGGCGTTGATGCGCTGCTCCAGTGACTCGGTGCGAATCTCCTCCTCCACCCGGAGGTCCTCCCCGGTGGCTTCGGCGAGGTCGGCGAGCAACCGCGGCACGGCGCTCCCGCCCCGCTCGTGGGCGACCCGCAGCACCTCGATCACCCGGTCGGCCACGGGGTCGGCCAGTCGGGCCCGCACCACCTCGAGCGCCGGCAACACGCCGAGGGCGCGGGCGGTCGCCGGGTAGCCCGCCATCGCCTGGCGGATCGGCGGCGGACCGGACGTGGCGAGGGCCTCGAGCGATCGCGTCAGGCTGAGGCCGGCGGCGACCGACGCCGACAGGTCCCGCAGTGCGTCCGGCCAGGCCGCTGCCGTGGCCGCCAGTCGCACCGCCCGCCGCCGGGACCAGTAGAGGCCCGGCAGCAGACCGATGGCGATCGCCGGCGGGAGCGCCACCCACACGATCCCGGTGAGGCCGAGACCCAGCAGGAAGGTGACGCCGACCGCCCCGAGGCTCGCGGCCACCAACCGACCGGGTGGGACGTCGAGACCGGCAAACCAGAGGCGCCGCTTACCGCGCGACCGGGTCCCCGTCCCGGCACGGCCGGGGCCGACCCAGGCCAGCCCGACGACGAGCACCAGGGCCCCGGTGGCGAGCCCGGCGATCACGCCACCACCCGCCCCTCCAACAGGTCGGGCACCGACCGGACGCCGGCGGCCTCGAGTCGGCGGGTGAGTCGCTCCGGTGGGACGGCGCCGGTCCAGTGCAGGGGACCGTCCCCATCTCGTCGGTAGATCGGCTCGGTGGAGAACCCGTCGGTGAGCGACGGGACGACGGCCAGGATCTCGACCACCCGCCGGTCGATGGAGCCGTCGTCGCGATTCGACCGACCGAGGTGGACGACGAGGTCGAGGCTGGCGGCGAAGACCGACCGGACGATCGTCTCGGTGACCTGCTCGCCGGCCATCAGGGCGGCGTTGACCAGGGCGTCGAGGGCATCCCGGGCCGAGTTGGCGTGCACGGTGCAGGCGAAGCCACACCCGGCATTGACCGCCCGCGTCAACTCGAACGCCTCGGCCCCGCGGACCTCGCCCACCACGATCCGGTCGGGCCGCATCGCCAGCACGAGCTTGACCAGGTGGCGGAGCGTGATCTCACCGGCCCCGTCGAGACCGGGAGGCCGGGCCTCGTAGTACGAGCCGTGGACGAGCGGGACGTGCAGCTCGCGCACTTCCTCGCAGGCCCGGATGCAGGCCGTGGGTGGAGCGGCGTCGAGCAGGGCGGACAGCATCGTCGTCTTGCCCGCGCCGGGTTGGCCCGAGACGACGACCGAGGCGTCGGTGGCCGCCACCGCCCGCAGGAAGCCGGCAGCGTCGGGCCCCAGCGCCCCCAGGGCGACCAGTCCGTCGAGCGTCTGGCGCCGCACCGCGTAGCGACGGATCGTGGCCGACAGCCGGTCGGAGACGGGGGGCACGACGGCGGTGAGCCGGGCGGTGCCCCCGAGCACCCGGGCCTGGACCATCGGCGAGGCGGTGTCGAGGTGGCGGTCGGTCTCGGCGAGCAGCCTCGTGACCAGCGACCGCAGCTCGTCCTCCGAGGTGGGGACCGCCAGTGGGGTCAGCCGACCGGTCCCGTCGATGAACCGAACGGCGTCGCCCTCGATGAAGACCTCCTCCACGTCGGCGCGGGCGAGCAGGTCGTCGACCGGCCCGGCGCCGGTGAGGGCGCCGAGCACCCGGCGCCGCATCCCCTCGGGGTCGCGCAGCGAGAAACCGCCCCCGACCGCCGCCTGCCGCTCGTACCCGGCGACGGCATCGTCCACGACCGCGGCGACCGCCCCGTGGTCGGTGACGTCGACCCGCTCGGTCTCGAGGCGCTCGAGGACCGTCGCCCGGATGCGGTCGTAGGCGGTCATGCCGCCACCACCTCCGCCAGTCGACGGGTCGCCCGCCGGAAGGCGCCACGACGGACCACCTCGCCGGCCCAGCCGGCCCGGTCGACGGTGGCGTCGTCGGGGAGGAACCAGACCGGCAGTTCGAAGGCCCGCTCGAGCTCGAGCCGAGCCTCCTGGCGCCGGAACACCGACGGCGGGGTGCGGTTGACCGCCAGGTGCAGCCGATCGGTGAGCCCCTCGGCGGCGGCCAGCCACTCCGCCACCCGGGAGACGCCGATGGGACTCGGGAGGGTGACGGCCACGGCCACGTCGGCGGCGCGGAGGGCGGGTCGGGCGACGTCGGCCACCGTCACCGCCCCGTGGGGATGGGGGCGGGGCGGTCCGGCAGGCAGGTTGACGACGACGGTTCGCCCGATCGCCAGGTCCTCGAGCAGCGCCACCACGTCGCCGGCGTCGAGGCCGGACCACTCCCCGGACCCGGCGGGACCGGCGAGCACCGACACCGCACCCGCGTCGTGGAGATGGCCGTCGAGGCCGGCACCCGACCGGTGGGCGTCGACCGCCGACCGCAGGTTCGGGTGGAGGGGGAGCCGCAGCCGCTGGGCGATCGAGGGCGAGGAGAGGTCGAGGTCGACGAGGACGGCCGATCCCGTCGCGGCATGGGCGAGCGCCACCGACACCTCGGTTGCCCCGACACCACCCGAGACCCCGGCGACGGCGACCAACCGGCCCCGTTCCCCGATGGGGCCCGGATCGGGTGACGGTGTCGGCGCCGAGGGCGCGGCCACGGACGCCACGGTCGCCACGAGCCGGTCCGGCGGTTCGTCGTCGGGGACGATCGCGTCGACGCCGAGGCGACCGACCCACTCGGCCACCTCGGCGGCCTGGGCGGCGTCCACCACCACCACGACGGCGGTCCCCCGTGCATGGAGCCGGTCGACGAGCCGACCGGTGAGGTACGAGGCCGTGTCGTCGACGACCACGACCTGGGCCTGCTGGGCCAGCGTTCCCCGTTCGTCGATGACCCGGGCGCGGACCCGGGCCCCACCGTGGTCCTCGCAGAACCGGTGGAGGCGATCGGCCCACGCCCGGGCCGAGACCCCGACGACGATCTCGGTGTCAGCCATCGGCGCCGGTGCTCCGCACGAGGTGGACGGGGCCCGCCTCGAGGGCGGCGGCCAGCACGAGGGCGGTGTCGGCATCGACGGCCACCGTCGGGGCGAAGTCGGTCGCACCCAGACCGTCGTCGACCGGAACGGCCAGCACCCGCAGCCCGCGGGCGAGGTAGGCGGTGCCCTCGTCGGAGACCCCGATGACGTCGATGACGTCGCCGGGGACCAGGGAACCACCCACTGCGGTGTCGAGGGTCACCGGCAGGCTCATGGCCCGGGCGCCGTCACCGCCCGTCACCACGTCGCCGAGCAGGATCGGGTCGCCGGCCGGGATCGGGCGGGTGGCCACCTGGCCGACGACGAGCTCGGAGGCACTGCCGGGGACGAATCGGTCCACGAGGTCGCCGGCGGCGACGAGGTCGGCGGCGGTGAGGTGCTCGGGGGCGATGCGGGTGCCGGCGGCGATGTCGGCACCGGCGACGAGGACGGGGACCGATCGGTCGGCGGACCGGAGCAGGGCCACGTTGGCGATGCCCGCCACGAGCGCCAACACGACGACCAGGACATGGCGAGCGCTCGGGCGCGGCACGCGGATCGCACGCCTCCCAGCGACGCTCGCCGTGGCATCCCCCGATGCCATCGACCCTCTCCTCCTTCGACTCGACAGCGAACGTATCCGAACCGATCGGCGGACGGAAGGGGTTCGTGGTGCCTAGTTTTCGCGTCCAGGGGGTCGCCCGGGCGGCGACACGAAGCGCATCGCCGCAGCGATAGCGTCCCACCCATGCTCGAGGACCGAGGAGCCCACGCCGAACGACGCGGTCTGGTGGCCTCGATCGCCGCCAGCGGCGCGATCGGCGTCGTGGGCATCGGCTGGGGGATCGCCGTCGGCTCACAGATGGTCCTGCTCGACGGCGTCTATGCGATCGTGGGCATCCTGGTCTCCGTCGTCCTCCTCGTCGGCTCCGCGATCGCCGCCTCCGAACCGAGCGAGCGGTACCCGTTCGGGCGGGAGTCGGTCGCCCCGATGGTCATCGGGGTGCAGGGGTTCGTGCTCGCCGCGACGCTTTTCTACGCCGCGGCCGAGGGCGCCTTCACGATCGTCGATGGCGGCAGCGACGTGGCACCCGGCTGGGGCTTCGCCTACGGAGCGTTCGCCACGGTCGGCTCGCTGGCGTTCTGGGCGTGGATACGGCCGAGGGTGGGGGCCTCCGGCGTCCTGGGCGCCGAGGCGGCCGCCTGGGGGGTCGCGGCCTTTCGTGGCGTGGGGATGATGGTCGGCTTCGCACTCATGTTCGTCCTGGAGGGGTCGCGTTGGGATGCGCTCGTGCCATATGTCGATCCCGCCATGGTCATCGTCACGAGCATCGTCTTCCTGCCGACGCCGCTGGGAATGATCCGGTCCACGTTCGTCGAGCTCACGGAGGGCGCCCCACCCGAGTCACTGCAACGAGAGGCGGGCGAGAGGGTGACGACGGTGATGGGGAGGTTCGGGATCGATGACGCCGTGGTGCGGATGACCAAGGTCGGCCCGAAGCTCTACGTCGAGGTCGAGGCTTCTGCTCCACCGGGCACCACCATCGAGGAGGAGCATCGGGTGCGCAACGCCGTCCGGTCGGAGTTGTCGGACCTTCCGGCGACGATCTGGCTCACCGTGGAGTTGCTGCCGAGCACCGCGTAGCGTCGACGCGATGCGGGACGACTGGCGGGAGGAGGCTCGGGAGGACGAGCAGGCCGCTGCCGCGGGACGCCTCCGGGCCCGGTCCCTTGCCGAGGCCCTCGGCGAGGCGATGGCGGCCGGGGACATCGTCACGGTTCGCTGCGGGAACCGCTCGTGGTCCGGCCGGGTGGTCGGCTTGGGCGGCGACCACGCCCTCGTGACGACGGCCACCGAGCGCGTGGCCGTGAACCTCGATGGACCCGTGCTGCTGGGCCGGCGAGCCGAAACCACCGGGGGCACCGCCGGCGACCGATCCCACAAGTCGCTGCGTGCCCGACTGGCGACCATGGAGTTGGTGGGCGACCCCGTGGAGGTGGTCACACCACACGGATCGGCGGTGGGCAGGATCGTGGCGGCTCGGGACCACCTCGTCGTGACGGGCACCGATGGCGAGCACCTCGTACCGATCGCCGAGATCGGGGTGGTGGTCGGCGGCTAGCCGGTCGGACGGATCCGATACCGTCCCGACGATGACCATCCGCCTCGGCATCCTGGCCGCCTCCCGCATCGCCCGATCCGCCGTGGTCGAGGCCGCCCCACTCGTCGCCGGCGTCGAGGTCACCGCCATCGGCGCCCGGGAGCTCGGGCGCGCCCGTGCCGCCGCCGAACGCTGGGGCATCCCCCTCGCCGTGGGCTCCTACGCCGAACTCGTCGCCGCCGACACCGTCGATGCCGTCTACATCGGCACCCCCGCCTCCCTGCACCGGCCGTGGGCTATGGCCGCCATCGCCGCGGGCAAGCACGTGCTGTGCGAGAAGCCCTTCGCCGCCAACGCCGAGGATGCCCGCCGCATCGCCGAGGCCGGTCGCCTCGGCGACCGCGTCGTGATGGAGGCCTACCACTGGCGCTACCACCCCATGGCCGGTCAGGTCCGACGAGTGCTCGACTCGGGCGTGCTCGGTGAGGTGGCGAGGATCGAGGCAGCATTCGAGATCGCCGACGGGCACATCCCGCGCTCCGACATCCGCTGGGACCTGGCGCTCGGCGGTGGTGCGACGATGGACCTCGGGTGCTATCCGATCCAGTGGGCACGGTTCGCCGCCGGGGCCGACCCCGAGGTCGTGTGGGCGGAGGCCGTGTGCCCGGTGCCGGGGATCGACGGTTCGCTCACGGCGGAGTTGCGCTGGGCGTCGGGCGCCACCGGACGCATCGCCTCGTCGATGATCGCCGAGGGCGAGGGGGCCACGAGTTGGCTCCGGGTGACCGGCACGGCCGGCCATCTGCTGGCCACCAATCCGCTGGCACCACAGAACGGCGGGGCGAGCCTCGTCGTCGAGACGAGCGACGGGACCACGACCTACGACATCGACCCGTCCCCCACCTACGTCCACCAGCTTGCCGCCTTCCGGGACGCCATCGTCGATGGTGCCCCGTTCCCCACCACCTCCGACGACGGGGTGCTGACGATGGCGATCGTCGACGCCTGCTACCGGGCGGCCGGCCTCGATCCCCGACCGGCCGCCGACTGACTCACGGGGTGGGTCGCATCCTCCAGGTTTGGGCCGCAGAGGGGGTGGGGCACCGTCTCCAGCCCACGGTTCCTCCCATCCACCCCGCCCACAACCCTGGGTTCCCGGTGGGTCAGATCCGGCCGGCGAGGTGGTCGGCGATCACCTCGTCGGCGCGTCGGCGCACCTCGTCGAGGTCGGCGAGCCGGTCGAGGGTGGCGTACTGGCGGGCCATCCGGTGGTTGCCTGCGAACCGATCACGATGCCGGTCGAGGAAGTCCCAGTAGAGCGTCGTGAACGGACAGGCTCGCTCGCCGGTCCGCTGCCTGGGGTCGAACCGGCAGTCCCCGCAGTAGTCCGACATCCGGTTGATGTACGCCCCGCCCGACACGTAGGGCTTGGTGCTCATCCGCCCACCGTCGGCATACAGGCCCATGCCCATGACGTTGGGGCCCATGACCCAGTCGGCGCCGTCCACGTAGCGCTCCCGCATCCAGTCCCGCACCGTGGCGGGGTCGAGGCCGAGCAGCGCGGCGAGGTTCGAGAGCACCATGAGCCGCTGGATGTGGTGGACCCAGCCCCGCCCATCCAGGCCCTCGAGGGTGTGGGCGAGGCAGGCGAGGTCGGTGGAGGTGCCATCGGCCCAGGCAGGCGGGAGGTGCTGGTCGGCGTCAAGTTCGTTGGCGTCCCACTGGTCCGGCCACAGCCAGTGGATGCCCCAGACGAACTCGCGCCAGCCGATGACCTGACGGACGAACCCCTCGGCCGAGTTGAGCGGCACCCGACCCGCCCGATAGGCCTCCTCGACCCGGTCGCAGACTTCGCCGGGCAACAGCAAGCCCAAGTTGAGGGCCGGACTGAGGAGGCTGTGGGCGAGGTGCCAGCTCTTCGTCGTCATGGCGTCCTCGTGGGGCCCGAAGCCCGGGAGCACCTCGTCGACGAAATGGCCGAGCCGCGCCAGCGCCGCCCGCCGCGAAGTGGCCCACCAGCCGACCGGGTCGGCGCCGGGTAGGCCGTCGGGCAGGCCGGCGAGGACCTGGCGGTCGAGGTCGTCGAGGCGGCTGCGGGGTGGGGTCGGCCAGATGTCCTCGTCGGGCGGTGGCTCGCGGTTGTCGGCGTCGAGGTTCCAACGCCCGCCCACCGGCTCGTCACCGTCCATGAGGTAGCCGAGCCGAGTCCGGTGCCAGCGGTAGAAGTCCTCCATCCTGAGGCGTTGGCGGTCGCCGGCCCACTCGGCGAACTCGTTTCGGTGGCAGAGGAACTGGTTGGAGCGGACGAAGTCGACGCCGAGACGCCGCAGGAGCCGGTCGTGGGCACGGGAGTTGGGCTCGGTGGCGACGACCTCGTCAGGTTGGTGCTCGTCGACGTGGGCCTCGAACGCCTCCGTGAAGGTGGGTGCCCGGCGGTGGTCGACGTCGAAGCCGGCGTCCTCCAACTCGCCGGCGAAGCGGCGCATCGACGCCAGCACGAGGTGGAGACGCTGGCGGTGGAAGGGGCGGGACCCGATGGCGCTCTCGGCCTCGACGAGGAGGATGCGGTCGGTGTCGGGGTCGGCCTCGGCGAGGGCACCGATCGACCGGTTCAACTGGTCACCGAGCACCCAGATCGTCCGCACGCCGTCACCCTACGGTCGGCGCGGCGGCGAACCGGGGGCCGGAGCGCGTCGCCACGACGCGCCCGGGCCCCGAGAACGGCCGTGGCGCGCGGTGGGGAACCCTGGGTTGGCCACGTCGGGCCATCCCCGTCGCTGCCGACACGCAGCGGGCGTAGGCTGCGCCGACGCACCCAGGAGGGAGAGGCCATGACGCTCGGACCCATCGAGCTCTACGTGTTCGGGTTCCCGGGCAACCGGTTCACCGGGGGGATCATCCCGGAGATCGAACGACTCGTCGACGAGGGGATCGTCTCGGTCGTCGACGTCCTCATGATCCACAAGGACGGCGACGGCGACGTGACCTTCGCCGAGCTCGAGGAGGCCGACGGCGACGACGGCGTCGCCCGGCTCTCCCAGCTCATGAAGGGCCTCGACCTCATCGGCGATGAGGACGTGGAGGCCTTCGCAGACGCGCTCGAGCCGAACTCGTCGGCGGCCGCCATCGTCTTCGAGCACACGTGGGTGAAACCGCTGCGGGACCAGTTGGCGGCCTCGGACGCCATCATCCTCAGCAACATGCGGATCCCCGGAATGGTCGTCCAGGAAGTCTTGGACGCCGTCGAAGCCCTCGACGAGGAGGAATAGCAATGCCACGACGCATGGGACGCCCCGGCCTGGTCGGCACGATGGCCCGCACGGCGGTCGTCGCCGGCACCGCCACTGCCGTATCCGGCGGCATGCAGCGGTCTGCCCAGCAGAAGCAGGCCGCCGTCATGGCCGAGGAGCAGGAGAAGCTCGAAATGCAGGCGCAGATGGCCGAGATGCAGCAGCAACTCGCCGCCCAGCAGGCCGCCCAGCAGCCCGCCATCGCCCCACCCCCACCGCCGGCGGCGATCGGCGGCGGCGACGACATCATGGCCAAGCTGCAGCAGCTCGCCGACCTGAAGGCTCAGGGGATCCTGTCGGACGAGGAGTTCGCCGCCGCCAAGGCGAAGGTGCTCGGCTAGGTCCGAAGCCTGGGCCGGAGCGCGTCGATTCGACGGTCTCCGGCCCAGAGAACCGCCGCTCACGCGGTCTCGAACCCTGGGTTCGTAGCCGCGGGTCAGGGGTGGCCGAAGCGGCGCGGTGGTGGGCCCGACACGCCTGCCTCGACCGCGAAGACCTGCCCGGCATGGGGGTCGGTGGCCAGGGCCGGGCCGGCCAGGTCCACCGACGCGGTGGTGATCACGAGCGTCGTCAACCCCGGCCCGGCGAAGGCGCACGACGACACCCGGGCCGTCGGCACCTCGACCACCGTGTCCAGGTCACCCTCGGGCGTGTACCGGTGCACGGCCGAGCCGCCCCAGATCGCCACCCACAGGCAGCCCTCGTCGTCGATGGCCATCCCGTCGGGGAAGCCGACGTCATTCGGCACCCGGACGACGACCTCGCCCTCGCCGTCGAGAGGCCCATCGCCGGTCCACGGCCACCGCCGGACCTTGCGGGACGGGGTGTCGATGTAGAAGAAGGTGCCGCCGTCGGCAGACCAGGCCAGCCCGTTCGAGACGGCGACCCGATCCAGCAACGCCACGGCTTCGCCGTCGGCACCCACCGACCAGAGGCGGCCGCGACGAGTGGCCTGGTCCTCCACCATCGACCCCACGACCAGCCGGCCGTCGGGAGCCACCTTGCCGTCGTTCAACCGGGTGGTGGGGTCGTCGGCGTCGAGGGCGACCAGCCGCTCCCACCCGTGGTCGGTGGCGACCCAGACGCCGTCGGGGAAGCCGACGACGAAATGGCCGTCGACGTCGAGCGCGACGCAGCCGGGCTTGTCGGGCACCCGGCGCTCGTCGACGATCCCATCAGGGCCGAGGGAGCGGATGGCCCGTTCCTCGATGTCGACCCAGTGGAGGGTGGCGGTGTCGAGGTCCCACAGCGGGCCCTCGGCGAGCGTCGCCCGCTCGGCGACGAGGACGTCGGGACGGAGGGTGGGCACCACCGCGACGCTACGCCGATTCAGGCCTCGGCCGATGCCGCCCGCTGGAGGCCGTCGAGGATGAGGTCGAGGCCGAACTCGAACGCGTCGCCGAAGTCGTAGCCCGGCTGGAGGACGTGCTCGGCCGTCAGGGCGGCGAGGTGGGGGTGGTCGTCGAACGCCGGCATCGCCGCCGCCACGTCGGCGAAGCCCTCGGCGTCGCCCGCCGGGAGGCTGGCCGCCTGGAACGAGAACCCGTACACGAAAGCATCGAGGATCGCATAGGCGCGACCGGTGAGCTCCCAGGACAGGCCCCCACGGCGGAGGCAGCCGATCACGGCGTCGTGGTGGCGGAGGTTCGCCGGGCCCGGCCTCATCCGGGATTCCATGAGCGGTGCCGCCCACGGATGGCGGACCAGCACCTCCCGGGCGGAACGGCACCGGGCCCGGATCGCCTCCGCCCACGGCTGGTCCTCGGGTGGCAGGGCGATCTCGGCGAACACGAGGTCGACCATCCCGTCGACGATCTCGTCCTTCGAGGGCACGTGGTGGTAGATCGACATCGCCCCGACGTCGAGTTCGGCCGCCAGCTTCCTGATCGTGAAGGCCTCGATCCCGATCTCGTCGGCCAGGCCCAACCCCGCCTCCAGGACTCGTTCTCTCGAGAGCGTCTGCTTCGCCACGTCGACCTTCCCGCTTGACATCCGTACTTAGTACGAGCATAGTGGCCGTACTAAGTACGAAGGAGATCGACCATGATGACCACCACCACCCCAACCACCCGACTCCCCCGAGTGCCGAGCCTCGTGGCCGGCTTCGGCCTCCTCCTCATGGCGGTGGTGGCCGCCCTGGCGAACTTCGTCGCCATCGAGGGCCTGGTGACGTCGGGCGACGCCGCCGCCACGGCCGCCGCCATCGCTGCCTCCGAGGGGGTGTTCCGACTGGGCATCGTCGGCTTCGCCGTCGTGGTCGTCCTCGACGTCGTCGTCGCCTGGGCCCTCTTCGAGGCGTTCCGCCCCGTGCAGGCCCGGGTCTCCGCCGTCGCCGGGGTGCTGCGGCTGGTCTACGCCGCGGTCCTCGCGGCAGCGGTGGCCCAGCTGCCGGCGGCTCTCGGAGCGCCCACCGATACCGCGACGCTCGCCGCCGTCGAACGGTTCCAGGACATCTGGGCGGTCGGATTGGGCCTCTTCGGCCTCCACCTGCTGCTCATCGGCTGGCTGGCGTGGCACGCCGGAGTCGGCGGCTCCCGCGTCGTCGGCGCCCTCGTGGCGCTCGCCGGGCTCGGCTACGCCGTCGACGCCATCGGGCCCCTCGTGGTGGCCGACTACGGGTTCGAGGCGGCCCTGTACACGTTCGTCGGCGAGCTCGTCCTCATGGCCTGGCTGCTCGTGGTGGGTTTCAGGCGACCCACCCGGGCCTGAGGCCGGCTCAGCGAGCCAGCGGCTCCAGCTCGGCCCGCTCGGCGCGGACCTCCTCGGCGGCCTCGAGGGTCCACGGGTGGTTGGGCCCGTGGTCGGCGGTCATGGTGACGAGGGTCACCTGGGTCCGCTGGAGTCGCTTCAGGTGGTGGGCGTACGGCCGCCCGTGCTCCTTGCGAGCCGCCTTCTGGGCCTGGCGGCGAGCCTTGAAGGTCTCGAGGGTCGGCAACTCGTCGGGCGTCACGAGGTCCTCGGGCACCGATGCGTCGGCCACCGCCTCGAACGACGCCCGCTCCTTCGTGCGGGCGAGCCGCAACAGCACCAGCAGCACGACCAATGCCGGGATGCCCTTGACCAGCGTGGACGTCAGCACTCCGGTCTCGAAGAGTGGCGAATCGAAGAAGGCGTGGAGGGCCATGGCAGCCAGCAGCGCTCCAACCCCCACGGCGATCCGCTTGCCCCTGGCCTCGGCCACGGTGCCCACGCCCCACCCGGCGATGGCCGAGTAGGTCGGGTGGTTCCAGAGGCCACCGACGATGCCCCGCAGGACGAAGGTCAGGACCACCGCCGTCATGCCATCCGAGCCCGCGTTGACGGAGAAGAGGAAGCTCTCGGTGACCATGAACCCGAGGCCGACCATGAGGCCGTAGAAGATCCCATCGGCGGGGGTTCGGAGCCGGGCCCCGGGGAGCAGGGCGAGGGCCACGATGCCGAGCGTCTTGAGTGACTCCTCGACGACCCCGGCGGCGATGGCGCTGGCCCAGTCTGCGGCGCCGGATGGCAGCAGGGCGGCCGCGATCGCGTGACCCGCCGGCGCAGCGGACACTCCGATGCCGGCGACGACGACACCACCCCAGACCAGGGCACCGATGACCGCCGGCACGGGCCGCCGCCGGAACAGCTCGAGCCGGTAGAGGAGGAACCCGAGGGCGAGGCCGTACCCGGCCCAGAGGACGGCGGCGACGAGGGCCGCGGCGGGGTGGGAGGCGATGGCTCGGCTGATCACGGGCGCCAGGGCGATGACGCCCCACACGGCGAGGCCGGCGCCGACCCACGTGACGAGGGACCGTCGGTCGAGCACGGGCGGGCGGGCCGGCGTCGTCATCCGTCGCCCTCTGGGTCGTGGACGACCGAGCGGACGATGGCCTCCATCTCGTCGGCGGTGCTGTTCCAGACATTGTCGGGCGCCTGACCGATGATCGTCATGGTGATGCCATCGGCGATCTCGACCACCCAGGACGCGCTCACGTCGGTGGGCGACCGGGCGATGACCGACACGCCGGTGCCTCCCGAGTCGGTGGTGAACGCAGTCGGATCGCCGATGGCCCACGCCGTCGTGGTGTCGTTCTCGAACCCGGCCACTGCCACGTCGATCGACTCGGCCGGGGTCGAGTCGCTCTCGACGGGGGCGACGAACGTCATGGTCGCCCCGCCCTTCTCGAGGACGGTGAAGAGCTCGTTGCTGTTCTCCGACAGCGCCCACCCCTCTACCGGGAGGATCGTGGCGTCGCCGATCCGAAAGGGCTCGTCGGGATCCAGACCGGCCTGCCGGACGACGTCGGCGATGATCGGCAGCCCGGCGGCGAAGAAGAGGGCGACGACGAGGATCCAGGTCCCGCCCCAGAGGGAGCGCGAGTCGAGGAGATGGAGGGGACGGTCCACGTCGGGGGCGGTCATGGCGGCAGGCACCGTAGCGCCGGATGTCTTACTCAGCCAACCATGTGCCGATTTGGCCCACGCCCAGAGCCTCCTAGCGTGGGGGCATGGCCCAACGAACCGTCGTCGCCGCCAATCGCCTCCCGGTCCAGGCCGGGCCGAGTGGCTGGGAGGTGAGCCCCGGTGGCCTGGTGACGGCGCTTCGCCCCATCGTCCGCGAAGGCCACGGCGCCTGGATCGGCTGGACCGGCACGGCCGACGACGAGATCGACCCGTTCACCATCGACGACATCGACATGGTGCCGGTGCCGATCTCCAGCCGTGAGGTCGACCAGTACTACTCGGGTTTCTCCAACAAGACCCTGTGGCCGCTGTTCCACGACGCCATCCGGATCCCGGACTACCACCGGCGCTGGTGGCGGTCGTACGAGACGGTCAACCAGCGGTTCGCCGACGCCGTCGTCGACGCCACCCGACCGGGCGACCTCGTCTGGGTGCAGGACTACCACCTCATGCTCGTGCCCGAACTGGTCCGCAAGGAGTTGGGCCCGTCGGTCTCGGTCAACTTCTTCCTCCACATCCCCTTCCCGCCCGTCGAGGTCTACGCCCGCCTGCCATGGCGGCGAGAGCTCATCGGGGGCCTGCTCGGCGCCGATGTCCTCGGGTTCCAGACCGAGCGAGGCGCCTCGAACTTCATCGAGGCCGCCGTCGAGTTCGCCGGCGCCGTCGTCGTGCCCTACGGCGTGAGCGTCGACGGTCGGGAGACGCGGGTCCTCGCGGCCCCCATCTCCATCGACTCGGCCGCCTACGACGAGGTGTCGGCCTCCGAACAGACCTCGGATCGCGTGGCAGCGCTGCGGCGGGAACTCGGCGACCCGGAGGCGATCTTCCTCGGCGTCGACCGTCTCGACTACACGAAGGGCATCGACGTGCGGCTGCGGGCATTCGAGACGATGCTCCAGCGAAACCCCGAGCTGGCGAAGACCTCCCAGTTCATCCAGATCGCCGTCCCGTCGCGCCAGTCCATCGACGACTACGCCGACATGCGCACCGAGATCGAGCAGATCGCCGGGCGGGTGAATGGCGCCCACGGCGGCCTCCACCGGATGCCGGTGCACTACATCTACGCCTCGCTCCCCCGGGAGGACCTCGTCGCCTACTACCGGGCGGCCGACGTCATGTGCGTGACGCCCCTCGCCGACGGCATGAACCTCGTCGCCAAGGAGTTCGTCGCCAGTCGGGTCGACGAGGACGGGGTGCTGTTGCTCTCGGAGTTCGCCGGCGCCGCCAACGAGCTCACGGACGCCGTGCTGGTCAATCCCTACGACCTCGACGGCGTCGCCCGAGCCATGACCGAGGCCCTCGCCATGCCCGCCGAGGAGCGGGCCGCCCGCATGCGCCGCATGCGGGAGCGGGTGCTCACCCACGACGTCCACGCCTGGGCCCGGATGGCCCTCGGCGAGTCGTAGGAACCAACCCTTCCATCCGGCGGTCGCCCGCCGACCATGGACTCCCGTGCCCATTCGGCGGTACGATGGACGTGACCCCGGTAGGGGGGTGGTCGTGTCTCGCAGGACACGCTTGTTGGATGCAGCCAGGGCCGCAACCGGCGACGCCGGGATCCGCGAGGTCGCCGAGTTCACACCGTCCGAGGCAGACCACGCGTTCGTCTTCGGCGACCCCGACAGCCACGACGGCAGGCCCGGCGTCGAGCTCCCCCGCCACGTCGCCCTGGCGGTCAGCGACACCCACCTGCACGTGCTCGGCGTCCCCCACGACTTCTGGTCGCCCCGGCCGAGCGATGCCTATCGCATCGCGTCCGTCGAGCGGGCCCACCTCGAGGTCCGGGTCACGGGGCGAACGACCGATCGTCTTCTGACCCTGGTCCACGACACCACCGGCACCGTGCTCGAACTCGCCGCCGGGCGGCTGTCGAGGTGCCAGCCCCGGGTCCTGTGTGAGCTGCTGGTCGGGGGCCCATCAGGGGCCGACGACGGCGAGTGCTGACCACTACCCGTGCTGGGGGAAGCCGAGGTCGACGCCGCGATGGATCGGGTCGGGCCAGCGTGAGATGACGACCTTCTGGCGCGTGTAGAAGT
>CAZTLW010000026.1:0-22298 GCA_964614585.1 uncultured Acidimicrobiia bacterium
ACCCACCGGTGGCCCCCGTGGCGACCTCCCATCCACCCGAGGCCTCGGCATAGAAGGGCAGGCCGATGGCCCCGAGGGCGACATACAGCAGCTGGGCGGCGGCCCCCCGTCGGGCGCCGAGCACGGCGCCCGAGAGCAGCACCGCGAAGGTGGTGCCGGTGATCGGCACCGGGGTGAAGCCGAGTGGGATGACGACCTGGGCGGCGAGCGCCGTGAGGAGCGCAAACCCGACGACCAGCACCACGTCCCGGGTGCGGCTGCGCGGGAGCAGGTCGGCGAGGGTGGCCGGTCGGCCGGCGGCGTGGGTGGTCATCGGGGCCTCCATGTCGTCGGTGGGAGGACGGAACCTACCGAACGCTCGTCAGGGATCGAGGGGTCCGTCGAAATGGTCGCGGGGATGATGGGTGGCCACCAGCGCACCGGTCGCCCCCTCGAGCACCGACCAGTCCTCGATGGGCAGGTCGATGACCGCGAGGCTGGCAGTCTTCAGGTCGGGGTACTCGCCGGTGAGCCGCCGCACGAGCAGGCTCCAGGTCGGCTGGTGGCCGACGAGCAGCAGCCGGTCGGCACCGGCCACCTCGGCGGCCACCCCCAACACGCCTGCAGGCCCGGCGTCGTAGAGCCGACGGTCGAGGCGGATCGGCCGATCCCACGCCCCCGCGGCCTCGGCCAGCTCCGCCGTCCGGGCCGCCCGCTCGGCGGTGGAACTGATGACCACGTCGGGGACGAGACCCTCCCGGGCGACGAGCCGCCCCATGATCCGGGCACTCCGCACCCCCCGAGGGGCCAGCGGCCGGTCGTGGTCGACGCCGTGGCCGGCATCCCAGTCGGACTTGCCGTGGCGAAGCAGCAGGAGGGTGACCATGGGAGGAGACGCTATCGACCATCGCCGGGCAACACCTACGGTGTCCCCATGCCGAACCGTCTCGCCGAAGCCACCTCCCCGTACCTCTTGCAGCACGCCGACAACCCCGTCGACTGGTTCGAATGGGGCGACGAGGCCTTCGCCGAGGCCGGCCGGCGTGACGTTCCGATCTTCCTGTCGGTGGGCTACTCGTCCTGCCACTGGTGCCACGTGATGGCCCACGAGTCGTTCGAGGACCCGACCACCGCGGCGGAGATGAACGCCGCCTTCGTCAACGTCAAGGTCGACCGGGAGGAACGACCCGACGTGGACGCGATCTACATGAACGCCGTCCAGGGCATGACCGGCCGGGGCGGGTGGCCGATGTCGGTGTGGCTCACGCCCGCCGGCGAGCCATTCTTCGCCGGGACGTACTTCCCCGCCGAACCTCGCCATGGCATGCGCTCGTTCCGTCAGGTCGTGGCCGCCGTGGCCGCCACCTGGGACCAGCAGCGGGAGGAGGTGGACGGCCAGGCGGCCCGCCTCACAGCTGCCATCGGCCGGACACTGCCGGCCGGCGAGGCCCCGGTCGACGAGGACGCGCTGGCGGTCGCCTACGAGCGGGTCGTCGGACAGGCCGACCGCACCTTCGGCGGGTTCGGCGGAGCCCCCAAGTTCCCCCAGGCCCCGGTGCTCGACTTCCTCGCCCGGGTCGCCGACCGACCCTGGGCCCCCGAGGCCCGGCCGATCGTGACGGAGACGCTCGACGCCATGGCCGCCGGGGGCCTCCGCGATCACGTCGGCGGTGGGTTCGCCCGGTACTCGGTCGACGCCCGATGGGAGATTCCCCACTTCGAGAAGATGCTCTACGACAACGCCCAGTTGGTCCGCCTCTACCTGCGGTCGTGGCAGGCCGGCGGGCCGGAGCGGCACCGGGACGTGGCCGTATCGACCATCGAGTACGTGCTGCGCGACCTTCGGCTGGACGGCGGCGCCTTCGCCTCTGCCGAGGATGCCGACAGCGAGGGCGAGGAGGGGCTCTTCTACACATGGACGCTGGACGAGGTGCGGGCTGTCACCGGCGACGACGCCCCGGTGGCCGAGGCGCTGTGGGGAATCACCGCGACCGGCAACTTCGAGGGCCGCAACCACCTACAGGTCGTGGCAACCGTCAGCGAGGTCGCCGATCGCCTGGGAATGACGCCCGAGGAGGTGCGGGCCGCCGCGGGGCGCGCCCTCGACGCCCTGTTCGAGGCCCGGTCCTCGCGGGTACGGCCCGGCCTCGACGACAAGGTGGTCGTCGGCTGGAACGGGCTCATGATCCGGGCACTCGCCGAGGCGGGGGCCCTGCTGGGGGAACCCGGCTACCTCGACGCCGCTTCCCGGGCCGCCGACTTCGTCCTGACCGAAGCCGCCCGCCCCGACGGCCGTCTCCACCGGACCTGGGCGAAGGGTCGACCGGGCCCGGCCGGGGTGCTCGAGGACCACGCCTCGATGGCTCTGGCCGCCTTCACGCTGTACCAGGCCACCGGCGACGTCCGCTGGTACGCCCACGGCGAGCGGCTGACCCGACTCATTCCCGAGTGGTTCACGACGGACGGCGCCCTGTACGCCACCGCCCACGACGTCGACGACCTGGTGGTGCGCCCCACCGACCAGATGGACAACCCGTCACCCTCGGGCTCGTCGCTGGCCGCCGAGGCGCTGTGGACGCTGGCGCTCTACACCGGCGAGGCGGAGCTCTTCGACGCCGCCGAGTCGGCGGTGACCGAGGCATCGCTCCTCGTCGAGCGCCACCCCTCGGCGGTGGGCCACCTCATGGCGGTCGTCGCCTCGCTCTCGGGCGCCCGGGAGGTGGCGGTGGTCGGCCCCGACGCCGAGTTCGTGGCGGCGCCGGTCCGCCGGGCCCTCCCCCACGACGTCGTCCTGGCGACCTCTACCGACGGCACCGAGTCGATCCCACTCCTCGCCGACCGCCATCGTGAGGGCGAGACCCTCGCCTACGTCTGCCAACGTTTCGTCTGCGACCGCCCGGTGGGAACGGCCGAGGAGCTCGCGGAGAGCCTCGGCCTTCGGCAGTACCGAGTACCGAGTACCGAGTACCGAGTACCGAGTACTGAGTACTGAGTACTGCGCCGCCGAAGGCGGCGCTACACCAACTCCACCTCGCGGACGGCCACCTCGGCGAGGCGGGCCTCGTCGACGTCGACCCCGATGCCGGGGCCGGTCGGAGGCAGGACGTGGCCGCGCTCGAGAACGAAGGGCCGGTCGGTGACGTCGGCGGTGAAGTACCACTCGCTCGTGGCGAGGTCGTGGTGGGTCACCTTGGGCAGACAACCGACGGCGATGGTGTGGGCCCGCCCGATCCCCGACTCGAGCAGCCCCGTGGCCTTCACGGCCAGCCCGGCCTCGGCGGCGATGCCGTGGACCTCGACGCAGCCGGCCACCCCCAGCCGACCCGGCTTCACGCAGAGGATGTCGGCGGCATCCGCCTCGACGACGAGGCGGGCGGCCCGCACCGACGGCACCGATTCGTCGAGGCAGACGGGCGAGTCGAGCCGGGATCGCAGGAAGGCATGGCCACCGAGGTCGTCGGCGGCCAGCGGCTGCTCGATGTAGGCCGGGCCGAGGGCGTCGAGCAGTCCCAGGACGGGGTCGTGGGGATCGTCGTACGAGCCGTTGGCGTCGACGCCGATCCGCAGGGCCGGAAAGGCCTCCCGGACGGCCCGAAGGGGCTCGATGTCCCAGCCCGGCTTGATCTTCAGCTTGATCTGGTCGAACCCGGCCGCCGTCACGTCGGCGACGACACCGAGCAGTTCGTTGATGGTGGCCGTCAGGCCGATGGCGGCGCTGGCGAGGATCGGCGCCGGCGTGCCGCCGATGGCAGCGGCGAGCGACTCGCCCGCCACCCGGGCCGCCAGATCTCGGCGGGCCTCGTCCACCGCGGCTTCGGCGGTGAGCGGGAGATCGGCCACGTCCCCACCGAGCAGGGCCCCGGCCCGGTCGGTCAGCGCCGCCCACACCTCGGCGGGGTCGTCGGGCGTCACGCCGGGGAACGGCGCCGCCTCGCCCCAACCGCAATGGGTGCCGTCACCGAGTCCGACGAGGACGGTGCGCCGCGAGCGCACGGTCGATCCGGCGATGGAGAACGGCCGGTGGAACGGCATGGCGATCTCCACCAGGCGGAGGGTGACGGCGGTGGGTGGCGCCTCCATGCGTCGACCCTACGCGGGGTGGGCTGCTCCGGAACGGGCCGCTCAGGCCTCGACCGTCGAACGCCGCTCGGCCGTCAGGAGATCGGCGCCCAACACCACCCAGGCGATCCACAGCAGGTCGGCGAGGAGCAGGTGGACCAGCGCCAGCCACAGGGCGTCGAGGAAGACGATGTTGAGCACCCCCACCGCGAACTGGGCGACCACGAGGTTCGACACGAGCCGAGCCGTGGACGTCTCCCGGGAGACGCGGTTGGCGAACCAGATGAGGTACCACGTGGCCCCGACGGCCACGAACGGGTGGACGACGCGCAGGGTCGTGAGGAAGTGCTCGGCGGAGAGATCGGCGGCGATGCCATCAGCCAGCGACTCGGCCGGGAAGAGGTAGCCCGCCAGCGACGTGATGGACCCCGTCGCCCCCAGCACGAGGAGGCCGACGGCGCCGATGACGAGGTGCCGCCGGTGCGGGCCCTGCCAGGCGATGGACCGACCCGTCGTCAGCCGCCAGGCCAGCAGGGTGAGCACCCCCAGCAGCAGCAGCGTGTTCACGAGGTGGAGGGGCACCGAGATGGCCCGGGCGACGGAATCGTCTTCGGCCACCAGCTCGGCCAGGACCAGCCACGCCCCGATGGCGGCCTCGCCGAGGATCGCCACGACCGACCAGAAGGCGAATCGGCGCTCCGGGGTGCCCGAGGCGTACCGGCGGCGGACCGCCCACCAGAGGCCGAGGACGGCGAGGAGGGCGATGCCCGAGACCGCCCGGTGCGAGAACTCGATGATGGTCTCGGTCTGGTCGAAGCCCGGCAGCAACTCGCCATTGCAACTGGGCCAGTTCGGGCCACACCCCGCCCCGGAGCCGGTGGCGCTCACCAGCGCTCCCCCGACGATCGTCAGGACGTTCCAGGCGAGGACGGCCCACGCGGCCCGTGCGATCCCACTCATGGCGACCGAAGGGTAGGCGATCCGGACCGGTCCCCGGACGGGGACGGCCCCCCGATACCATCGGGGACCGATGATCCACGACTCCGTCCTCGGCGCCGTAGGCGGCACCCCCCTGGTGCGACTCGGCCGACTCCACCCGCCCGGCAATCTGGTCGCCAAGCTCGAGCACATGAACCCGGGCGGCAACGTGAAGGAACGGATCGCCATCGCCATGGTCGATCGGGCCGAGGCCCTCGGCCTGCTCGGCCCGGGAGGCACCATCGTCGAGCCGACCTCGGGCAACACGGGGGTGGGTCTGGCGATGGTGGGGGCGGTGCGGGGCTACCGGGTCATCTGCACGGTGCCGGACAAGGTGAGCGCCGAGAAGATCAAGCTCCTCGAGGCCTACGGCGCCGAGGTCATCGTCACCCCGACCGATCGGCTGCCCGAGGACGAGGACTCCTACTACGGGGTCGCCCGCCGCCTCGCCGCCGAGATCGAGGGCGCCTACCACCCCAACCAGTACGACAACCCGGCCAACCCCGAGGCCCACTACCGCACCACCGGCCCCGAGGTGTGGGCCCAGACCGACGGGCAGGTCGGGGCGTTCGTCGCCGGGGCCGGCACCGGCGGGACCATCACCGGCGTCGGGCGGTACCTCAAGGAGCAGGACCCCACCGTCCTCGTCGTGGGTGCCGATCCGGAGGGCTCGATCTACTCGGCGCCGAATCCGGCCCAGGTCCACCAGTACCTGGTGGAGGGGGTCGGCGAGGACTTCTGGCCGACCACCATCGATCCCGATGTCGTCGACGAGTTCGTGATGGTGACCGACGCCGAGTCGTTCGCCATGACCCGCCGCCTCGCCCATGACGAAGGCCTGCTGGTGGGCGGCTCCTGCGGCCTCGCCGTCCACGCCGCCGTCGACGTCGCCGCCCGGCACCCCGACCGCCTCGTCGTCGTCCTCCTCACCGACTCGGGACGCGGGTACCTGTCGAAGGTCTTCGATGACGAGTGGATGACCGAGCACGGGTTCGCAACGTGAGCGACGGCTTCGAGACCCGGGCCATCCACGCCGGCCAGGACCCCGACCCGACGACGGGGGCGGTCGTCGTGCCGATCTACGCCACCTCCACGTATGCCCAACCGGCCCCCGGCGAGCACCGTGGCTACGAGTACTCACGCACCGGCAACCCCACCCGAACCGCCCTCGCCACGGCCCTCGCCGCCCTCGAGGAGGCCGGACCCGACGGCGGCGCCATCATCACGTCGTCGGGCATGGCGGCGACGACGCTGCTGGGCACGATGCTGTCGCCCGGCAACCACGTGCTCCTCCCCGACGACGCCTACGGCGGCACGTACCGCTACTTCGCCCGGGTCCTCGCCGGCCACGGCATCGAGGTGTCGTCGACCGACCTGACCGACCCGGCGGTGGCCGCCCGGGCGATCCGCGACTCGACCCGACTCGTGTGGGTCGAGACGCCGACCAACCCGCTGCTGCGGATCGCCGACATCGCGGCCCTGGCCGACATGGCCCATGGGGCCGGCGCCCTGCTGGCGGTCGACAACACCTTCGCCACGCCCTTCCTCCAACGCCCCCTCGCCCTGGGGGCCGATGTCGTGGTCCACTCGGCGACGAAGTACCTCGGCGGCCATTCCGACGTCGTCGGCGGCGCCCTCGTCACCGACGACGCCAACCTGCTCGAGCGTCTGGCCTTCCTGGAGAACGCCACCGGGCCGACGGCGTCGCCGTTCGACGCCTGGCTGGTCCTGCGGGGAGTCAAGACACTCGGCGTCCGGATGGAACGTCACGGCGCCAACGCCTTCACGATCGCCCGCTGGCTGGAGGCTCGCGACGACGTGGTCGAGGTCCGCTACCCCGGCCTCGCCTCACATCCCCAGCACGAGCTCGCCGTCGACCAGATGGACGGGTTCGGGGGAATGGTGTCGTTCCGACCGACGGGCGGGCCGGAGCGGGCCGCCCGGCTGGCGGCGGCGACCCGACTCTTCTTCCTCGCCGAGAGCCTCGGCGGCGTGGAGTCGCTCATCGAGGTGCCGGCGGCCATGACCCACCTCTCGGTGGAGGGCACGGACCTCGAGGTGCCGGCCGACCTGGTGCGACTGTCGGTCGGGATCGAGACCGTCGACGACCTCGTCGACGACCTCGACGCTGCCTTCGCCGCCTCCGCCTAGGCCCGGAAGGGAGCGAGCATCGCGTCGGCGATCGAGCCGAGGATCTCGGCGGCTGCGCCGATCGAGGCGGCGAACACCCAGCCGAGCGCCACGATCGCCGCCACGGTGGCCACGAGCCGGATGCGGTAGAGCGGGTCCGTGTCGGTGCGGATCGGGGTGGCCGGGGGGACGTCGGGGGCCTCGAGGACGGCCGGCCCGGCCGCGGCGGGGACCGCGGTGGGAGTGGCGGCAGGGGTCACCGGCGACACCGGCGGGTCGGCGATGTGCCCGCCCGGCTCCGAGGCCGGGGGCGCCGGCCGCGGGGGTGGTGGCGGCACCCGCTCGGCGGTGTCGATCACGTCGAGGTCGAGCACCCGCCGCAGCGCCGCCACCGTCGCCTCGTCGCCCGGGCGCGATCGTCCCGTCTCCCAGGATCCGATGGTGGACGGCGCGCGGCCGATCCGCTCGGCCAGTTGGGCCTGGGTGAGGCCGAGCTGTTGGCGGCGGTCCCGGATCAGGGCGGCGAGGTCGTCGGACATCAGTGTGGGGGGTTCTCGGGGACGGAGTCGGGTTGGCGGGTGGCGGTGGCCCGGATCGAACCGACGTGCTTGACGTTCCAACAGAGCGTCGACCCCTGGGCGACGACGAGGCGCAGCGGGCCTCCGGCATCCTCGAGCAGCAGCAGCCCGCCGGAGGCGAGGTCGGGGGTGGGGATGGACGCCGTGTACTCGCCGTCGGTCGAGGCGACGGTGGCGAAGGGCAGGTCGGTCGTGAACACCGCCGCGACCGGCACGGCCGGGCCGGATCGGCCCGGGAGTCGGTCGGCCACGTCCGTGACCAGTGCCGGGTGCGCGACCAGCTCGGGGACGGTGATCCTGCGCTCCCCCATCCCCTCGTCGACGACCAGCGCCGGCACCGGGTCCATGCCCACGAGCCTAAGCGCGCCCGGTACTCTCGCAAGAGGAGGCGTCCGCAGACCTGGTGGCTGTCGCGGTCTTCAACACCGACGAGGGGCTGAAAGGCTCCTGGCGGGTTCGATTCCCGTCCGCCTCCGCCAACCGTCACGGGTTCGATTCCCGTCGGCCTCCGCCAACCGTCAGTGGACGACGCCGACGGCCAGGCCGACCACCGGCAGCTCGCCGATGAGCGACGCCATGGGCACCGACGGGTCGAGGCCGACCAGGTCCACCAGACGGGCCGCCACCCGCGGGTGGTCTGCCTGATAGCGGGTGAGCTCGGCCGCAGCTTCGTCGTCGTCGAGGAGACGGGCCACCGCCGGGAGCGGGCGCCACCCGACCCACACCGCCTCGAGCCCGCCGGCCGCAACGTTGCGGTACCAGTCGGCGGCCGGGCCGTACCCGGAGACGACGAAGCGCTCACCGGAGGCCCGGTCGCGCCGGATCACCTCCAGCACGGTCGAGTGGCGCCGACCCGACCGCCGTCCCCGGTGCTCGAGCATGACGAAGCGGCCGCCGAGGAGGGTCCCGAGCCGGGCACGGAACAGCCACACCGGCGCCCCGAACAACCACCGCCGGAACCCGCTCGGGCGCGCTCGCCGTCCCATGCCGGCGACGCTACCGGCCCGCCATGGGACGCCACCACCTACCATCGGCCCATGTCCACCAACGGTCCCGGACCGGTCACCAGCGCCGGCGGCGAGCTCAAGGTGATGCCCGGATGGCGGGTCGGCCACCTCCAGGAGGAGGCGACCGCCTCCGGTCTCCTGGTCCCCGCAGGCTCCGAGAAGTCCTCCGACGCCCTGGCCCTCGTCGATGTCGCCGACGGTCGCCGCTTTTGGGCCGTCCCCACCGGGGCGTGGCGCTTCCTGTGGCCGAAGACGAACCGCATCGTGGTCGCCGTCCGAGAGTCGCAGATCATCGCCGAGGTGGACGAGACCGTGCCGAGCGACGCGGCCCAGGGCCAGTACCTGTGACCCGAAATCCCCGGCGTCTCCCCGGAGCCCTCCCCTACCGTCCCCGGACATGACCGACGGACGCCGCCGCCGCCGCCTCACCGCCACCGTCACCGACCTCGAGGTCCGCCGCCAACGCGCCCTCGTCGTGGGGGTGGCCCTGCCCGACATCGACGTCCTCGCTGCCGAGCGGAGCCTCGACGAGCTCGAGTTGCTCACCGCCACCGCCGGCTCGGAGCCGGTCGAGTCGGTGCTCCTGCGCCGTCACGCCCCCGAACCGTCGACCTTCGTGGGCTCGGGCCAGCTCGACGAACTGGTCGCCACGGCCGAAGACCTCGACATCGACGTCGTCGTGTTCGACAACGACCTGTCCCCCGGCCAGCAACGCAACCTCCAGCGCCGATTCCACTGCGACGTCGTGGACCGGGTTGCGGTGATCCTGGACATCTTCGCCCAGCACGCCACCTCCCGCGAGGGCATGGCCCAGGTGGAGCTGGCGCTGCTCCAGTACCACCTGCCACGCCTGCGGGGCAAGGGGACCGAGCTGTCGCGACTCGGTGGCGGGATCGGTACCCGCGGGCCGGGCGAGACCAAACTCGAGACCGACCGACGGCGGATCCTCGACCGGATCGCCAAGCTGCGGCGGGAGCTGACCGACCTGGCCGCCACCCGGGAGACCCAGTCGAAGGCCCGGCGGCGCAGCGCCCACCCGCTCGTCGCCCTCGTCGGCTATACCAACGCCGGCAAGTCGTCGCTCATGAACCGGTTGACCGAGGCCCATGTGCTCGAGCGCGACCAGCTCTTCTCCACCCTGGGCTCGACGGTCCGCCAGCTGCGCCTGCCGTCGGGGCAGGAGGCACTGCTGAGCGACACCGTCGGTTTCGTCCAGCGGCTCCCCCACCAGTTGGTGGAGGCGTTCCGGTCCACCCTCGACCAGATCGCCGACGCCGAACTGCTGCTGCACGTCGTCGATGCCTCGGACCCCGACCTCGAGAACCACGTCGGGGCGGTCCGCGAAGTGCTCACCGAGATCCCCGGCGCCATCGAGCTGCCGGAGCTCCTCGTCCTCAACAAGGCCGATCTCACCGACGAGACCGCCCTGCGTCGGCTGCAGAACCTGTACCCCGACGCCGTCATCACCTCGGCACGCACCGGTCTCGGCCTGGGGACGCTCGCCGAGCGGATCGAGGGGTTCTTCGACGACCGGTCGGTGGAGCTGCGGATCCTTCTCCCCTACGACCGGGGCGACCTGTTGGCCTCACTCCATCGCGACGGCCGGGTCCTGAAGACCGAGCCGACCGACGACGGGATCGCCGTCACCGCCCGGGTCCAACCGGCGGTGGCCCACCGCTACCAGTCGTTCGCCGGCTGACTCAACCGGGGAAGGCCTCGTGGGCGGCAACCGCCGCCCCGACGATGCCGGCATAGTTGCGGAGCTGGGCCGGCACCACCTCGACGGGCACGTCCAGGAGTTCGGCGAAGGAGTCCCACTCCTTGCTGATGCCGCCGCCGAACACGACGAGGTCGATCCCGAGCACGAAGTCGACGTGGGACAGGTACTCGCTGATGCGCTCCGTCCACGCCTCCAGCGGGAGCTCGTTGCGCAGCTTCCCCGACACGTAGTGCTCGGCGTCACCGCCGTGGAACTCGATGTGGCCGAGCTCGGTGTTGGAGGCGAGGATCCCGTCGACGAACAGCGCCGACCCGATCCCGGTGCCGAACGTGAGGACCGCCACCGTGCCGCCACGGCCCCGACCCGCCCCGAACCGCATCTCGGCGATGCCGGCGGCGTCGGCATCGTTGATCACCAGCACGTCGCGGCCGGTCGCCTCGGCGAACAACGCCCGGGCGTCGGTCCCGATCCACGACTGGTCGATGTTGGCCGCCGACCACACGACCCCGTCCCGAACGACGCCGGGCACCGTGACGCCGACCGGGCCGGGGACCCCCTGGACCCGCACGATCTCGGCCACCACCTCGGCACAGGCCGAGGGCGTGGCCGGCTGCGGGGTCTTGATCTTCGTGCGGTCCTCGTGGGTCCCGGCCACGGGGTCGACCGGAGCTCCCTTGATGCCGGACCCGCCGATGTCGATGCCGAGCAACGAGCGTGCCATGGGAGGGCGAGGATAGGCCGCGAGGGCGTGGGGCTACCCTCGCCGCCATGGCACCCGAAGCGGACATCGGCGTCGTCGGCCTCGCCGTCATGGGCCAGAACCTGGCCCTCAACCTCGCCGACCACGGCCACGACGTCGCGGTCCACAACCGCACGACGTCGGTGACCGAGGAGTTCATGGCGAGCGCCGGGGACGAGGCCGGCCTGGTGGCCGCCCACGACCTCGAGGGCCTGGTCGCCACGCTCCGGACGCCCCGGCGGGTGCTGCTCATGGTCAAGGCCGGGGACCCGGTCGACGCCGTCCTGTCCCAGCTGGTGCCGTTGCTGGAGCCCGGCGACGTCGTCATCGACGGCGGCAACAGCCACTACCCCGACACGGCCCGGCGGGTCGCCGAGCTCGCCGAGGCCGGCATCCACTTCGTCGGGGCCGGCGTGTCGGGCGGCGAGGAGGGTGCTCGCCACGGGCCGTCGATCATGCCGGGGGGCGATCCCGCCGCCTGGCCGATCGTGGGGTCGATGCTCCAGTCGATCGCAGCGGTCGCCCCCGACGGACAGCCGTGTTGCGACTGGGTCGGGCCGGGCGGCGCCGGCCACTACGTGAAGATGGTCCACAACGGCATCGAGTACGGCGACATGCAGGTCATCGCCGAGGCGTACGGCCTCATGCTGGCGATGGGCATGGACCACGCGGCGATGGCGGACGTGTTCGAGGACTGGAACGACGGGGTGCTGGAGTCGTTCCTCATCGAGATCACGGCCTCGATCCTCCGGCACCTCGACACCGACGGCACCCCGCTGGTGGAGTCGATCCTCGACGCCGCCGGCCAGAAGGGCACCGGGAAGTGGACGGCGATCTCGTCGCTGGAGCTCGGGATCCCGGTGACGCTGGTCGCCGAAGCCGTCTTCGCCCGCATCGTGTCGGCGTTCAAGGAGGCCCGGGTCCGGGCGTCGGCGGTGTTGGCGTCGGGCACCGACCATCGCCCCGACGTGGCGATCGACGACCTCCGCGATGCGCTGTACGCCTCGAAGATCGTCTCGTACACCCAGGGCTTCCTGCTGCTCGACGCCGCCTCGGCCGAGCACGAGTGGGGGCTCGACTTCGGTCGCATCGCCTCGCTGTGGCGGGAGGGCTGCATCATCCGGGCGGCGTTCCTCGACGACATCACCGCCGCCTACCGCCGGGAGCCGGAGCTCGAGTCGCTGCTGTTGGACCCCTTCTTCACCGAGGCGGTGGGAGCGGCGCTGCCGGGGTGGCGGCGGGTGGTGTCGGAGGCGGCCCTGTCGGGGTCGCCGGCCCCGGCCTACTCGTCGGCGCTGGCCTTCTACGACGGGTACCGGTCGGAGCGGGTGACGGCCAATCTCATCCAGGCCCAGCGGGACTTCTTCGGGGCTCACACGTACGAGCGGGTGGACCGCCCCCGCGGCGAGTTCTTCCACACCGACTGGACCGGGACCGGCGGCCCGACCACCGCCGGCAGCTACCAGGCCTGAACTCGAACCCAGGGTTCACACCTGCGCATCTGGTGCAACCCTGGGTTCACACCTGCGTTTTCGGGGTTCTCAGCTCACAGAACGAGGGGGTTCCGCGCCCGCCCAATCGATGGCTCAATGGGTACGTGTCGATGGGCCCTCTCCTGTCACTGGCAGCTCGCCAAGGCGGCGTCATCCTCCGCCACCAGGCAGAGGCCCTTGGTATCGACGGAAGCCGACTCGAACGGCGAGTCAAGAAGGGCGAGTGGCAACGTATTGCAGAAGGCGCATATCGGATCTTCCCGGCCCTCGACGACCGGGACCACCTCCGCAGCGCCGTGGCGATCCTGCCGGGCGCCGTTGTGTCCCATGGGTCTGCCGCCCTCTTGTTGGACCTGACCGATCGTCCACCTCGTCGACCGCAGGTCACCGTGCACGCGTCGACCACGAGTCGCTGCCCCAATGTCGATGTCCGGCGGTCACGGAACCTGTTGGCTGAGCACACCGAGGAACAGGACGGCCTGCCGATCACCACGCCGGCCCGCACGCTCGTGGATCTGGCGGTCGATCTACTCCCGGACCGCTGGATCACCGTGGCCGATGCTGCGATCGCTCGGCGGCGGGTCTCCTCCGTCCAACTGGCCGAGGTGGCGGCCGTCGTTTGCGGCCAGGGTCGACGCGGCTCGGGCACGATTCGCGAGTTCCTCGACGATCCACTGGCTGGCTCCAGCCCATTGGAGCGGAAGGCCATCCGACTGATCGTCGAGGCCCGACTCCCCACCCCCGAGCGCGAGTACCCGCTGCCGTGGGATCCCCGCCGTCGGTTCGACCTCGCCTACCCCGAGTACCGGGTGGCAATCGAACTCGACGGGCGGCGATGGCACGATACGCGGGAGGCATTCGAGTCCGATCGGCGCAGGGACCGAGAGGCGGTCCGCCACGGATGGGTCGTGCTGCGGTTCACTTGGGAGGACATCGTCCGGCGACCCCACGAGTTCATCCGGGAGATCGCGGCGGTGTTGGGCTCCCGATCTGTGCGCTGAGAACCCCGAAAACGCAGGTGTGAACCCTGGGTTGCAGAATCGGCGCAGGTGTGAACCCTGGGTTCGCTCCTTCAGACGGGGGGGCCGTCGGCGCCGGGGACCTCCTCCACCTCGGTTCGGCGGATCCCCAGCAGGAACAGCACCGCGTCGAGATACGGCACGTTCACGGCCGTGTCGGCGGCCTCGGCCACGACCGGCTTGGCGTTGAAGGCGATGCCGAGGCCCGCCGCCGCCAGCATCGCCAGGTCGTTGGCCCCATCGCCGATCGCCACGGTCTGTTCGAGCGGGACGCCGGCGTGGTCGGCGATGTGGGCGAGGAGGTCGGCCTTGCCGGCCGAGTCGACCACGTCGCCGACCACGCGCCCCGTGAGGCGCCCGTCGACCACCTCCAGCACGTTGGCGTGGGCATGGTCGAGGTCGAGCTCGTCGCGCAACCGGTCGGTGAAGTAGGAGAACCCGCCCGAGACGATGGCCACCTCGTAGCCGAGGCGGCGGACCGTCCGCACGAAGGTGCGCGCCCCCGGCGTCAGCGTGATCCGCTGCCACACCGCCTCGAGTCGCTCGAGCGGCAGGCCCTCAAGCAGCGCCACCCGGGCGGCCAGCGCCTCGGCGAAATCGAGCTCGCCCGCCATCGCGGCCGCCGTCACCTTCGCCACCTGCTCCCCCACGCCCGCCTCCTCGGCGAGCAGGTCGATGACCTCGTCGGTGATGAGGGTGGAGTCGACGTCCATGACCACCAGCCGCTTGGCCCGGCGCTCGAGACGCTGGCGCTGGACCGCCACGTCGATGGGTCGGTCGATGGCCGCCGCCAGCACCGCCGTCCGCAGCCCCTCGCCGTCGCCGCCCTCCACCTCGAACTCGTAGGCCCGGACCGGGTACTGGGCGAGATGGTGGATGCGATCGATGTTGGCACCGGCACCGGCGATCGCCTCGGTGACGGCCCCGAGGTCGCCGGCGGCGAGCCGGTGGCCGATGACCGACACGACGTGACGGCCGGCCCCGACCGGCGGGACGGCGCCGTCGTCGAGCACCTCGAAGGCGACCTGGACCCCCTGTTGCCACCCGAGGTAGAGGAGGTCCTTGATGACGCCGGTGCCCTCGGGTGCCGAGAACTCGATCCCGAGGTGGAGGCGGCCGCGGAGCACCACCTGCTCCATGTCCAACACCTCCGCGTCGGACGCCGCCAGGGCGGACAGCAGGCCGGCCGTGATCCCGGGGCGGTCGGGGCCGGTCACGGTGGCGAGGATGGAGGGCATGGCGACCGGAGGGTAGACCCGTCCTTGCCGACCCACATGGCGACGCGACGTCGGCACCCGAGCCCCCCACGCCCTACCATGTGGACGCTTCCGTCCCCCAGTCCGAGGTGCCATCGTGCCCGACCACCGCCTCCCCCGCACCGCCATCCCGCGTCGCTATGACGTCCGCATCGCCCCCGACCTCGACGCCTTCACCTTCGAGGGGAAGGTTCGGATCACCCTCGATGTCCCGACCGCCACGGACCGCCTCGTCCTGCACAGCGTCGGGCTCACCATCCACGAGGCCACCATCACCGACGCCGACGCCCGGCGTCGTACCGCCGTCGTCACCCACGACACCGACTCCGAACGCATCGCCCTGCGCTTCGACCGGCCGCTCGAGGCCGGTGCCCACACGCTCCGCATCCGCTTCGCCGGCACGCTGGACGACGACCTCCGGGGGTTCTACCGCTCGACCTTCACCGACGAGGCGGGGGTCGACCGGGTCATCGCCCTGACCCAGTTCGAATCGACCGATGCCCGGCGTGCCTTCCCCTGCTGGGACGAGCCCGATCTCAAGGCCGTCTTCCGGTTGAAGCTCGACGTCGACCCCACGCTCGTCGCCGTCTCCAACGGCCCCGAGCGGAAGCGCAAGCAGCTCGACGACGGCCGCGTCCGGATCGCGTTCGGCGAGACGATCCCGATGTCCACCTACCTGGTTGCCTGGGTCGTGGGCCCCCTCGAGGCCACCGACCCGATCGACGTCGACGGCGTGCCCGTCCGGATCGTCCACCCGGTCGGCAAGGGCCATCTCACCGGCTGGGCGGCGGAACTCGCCGAGTGGTGCCTGCGATGGCTCACCGACTACTACGACATCCCCTACCCCGGTGACAAGATCGACCACGTCGCCGTGCCCGACTTCGCGTTCGGGGCGATGGAGAACCTCGGGTGCATCACCTACCGGGAGACGGCACTCCTGCTGGACCCGGCCACGAGCGGCCAGTACCAGCGCCGACGCATCGCCGACGTGGTCGCCCACGAGCTCGCCCACATGTGGTTCGGCGACCTCGTCACGATGCGGTGGTGGGACGGGATCTGGCTGAACGAGGCCTTCGCGTCCTTCATGGAGATGAAGGCGATCGACGCCAAGCATCCCGAGTGGGACCGGTGGCTCGCCTTTGCCGCCGACCGCGGTTCGGAGCGGTTCGACGCCCTCGTCGTGGACGCTCTCGCCTCCACCCGACCCGTCGAGTTCGAGGTCGGGTCGCCCGAGGAGGCGGACGAGATGTTCGACGCCCTCACCTATGGCAAGGGCTCGGCGGTCCTGCGGATGCTGGAGCAGTTCATCGGCGAGGACGCCTTCCGGGCCGGGGTGGGCGACTACCTCCGCACCCATGCCTACGGCAACACGGTGACCGCCGACCTCTGGGCGGCGCTCGATCGCGCATCCGGCCAACCGGTCGGCGAACTCATGGACACGTGGATCCTCCAGGGTGGCCATCCCCTCGTCGAGGTGCGCCGGGTCCCCGGTGGCATCCGGGTGTCCCAGCGACGATTCCTGCTCCTCGACGACGAGACCGACGCCTCCCTGTGGCAGGTGCCGCTCCACGTACGCCACGCCGTCGACGGCGAGGTGCGCACCGTGACCCACCTCCTCGACGGTCCCGAGGCCGACCTCGACCTCGGCGACGTCGACTGGGTGCTGGTCAACGGCGGCGGGCACGGTTTCTTCCGCACGGCCTACGACCCCGACCTCCGCGACGCGCTGGGACCGGTGGTGGCCGACCTCACCCCTCTCGAGCGTTTCACGCTCCTCGACGACCTGGCCTGGCTGGCCGTCGCCGGACGACTCCCCCTGGCCGACTGGCTGACATTCGCCGAGTCGTTCACCGACGAACCCGCCCAGCCGATCTGGCAGATGCTGATCGACCACCTCGGCGACGTCGACCAGATCGTGCCCGCCGAGCACCGGGACCGGTTCCGCACCCGGGTCTCGAGCCTCCTCTCCGCCGTGGCCGACCGTCTCGGCCGCGAGCCCAGCGCCGACGAGGACGAGCTCGACGCCCTGCTCAGGGGCCAGGTGCTGTCCGCCCTCGGGCACCTCGCCGACGACCCGACGGCCATCGACTTCGCCCTCCGCCACCTCGACGAGGTCGTCGACGACTTCGGCTCGCTACAGGCCGACGTCGCCGCCGCCGTCCTCGGCCTGGGCGCCGCCCACGGCCCGGCCGGGACGGCCGATCGACTCGTGGAAGCCCATCGCCGGGCCCCGACCGCCCAGATCGCCCAACAACTGCTGGCCGCCGCGGCCCGAACCCGCGATCCGGGGGCCGCGGCTGCGCTGGTCGACGCCTGCCTCGACGGGCCGGTCCGCAAGCAGGACTCGGCGTGGGTGGTCGCCCGGCTCCTGAAGAACCGACACGTCCGCCGGTCGGCGTGGGCCCGGGTCCGCACCCGGTTCGACGACCTGTTGGCCGAGGTGCCCCCCGCCAGCCTGCGGTACGTCGCCGACGGGCTGTCCGCCGTCACCGAGGCCGACCTGGCGAGGGAGATCTCCGCCTTCCTTTCCGAGCGACCGCTGCCACGGGCCACGAAGAAGGTGGCGCAGTCCCTCGAGCAGATGGAGGCCAACGTCGCCTTCGCCGCCCGGGAGGCCCCCCGCATCGGCGACGCCCTCGGCTGAACCGCCGCCCCCTCCCTAGGCTGCCCCACGCCATCGATCCCGGAGGGAACCCATGCCGCCTCGTCTCGCCGTCCAGATCCACCCCCAGCACGCCGCCTGGGACGACATCCGCCGGGCGGTCGCCGAGATCGAGGACGCCGGGTTCGACGCCGTCTACAACTGGGACCACTTCTACCCCCTCTACGGCGAGCCGGACGGGCGACACTTCGAGGCGTGGACGATGCTCGGAGCGTGGGCGGAGCAGACCGAGTCGATCGACATCGGCTGCCTGGTGACCTGCAACTCCTACCGCAATCCGGAGCTGCTCGCCGACATGGCCCGCACGGTCGACCACGCCTCGGACGGTCGGCTCGTGTTCGGGATCGGTTCGGGTTGGTTCGAACGGGACTACACGGAGTACGGGTACGAGTTCGGCACGGCCGGCAGCCGCCTCGACGACCTCGCCGCATCCATGCCCCGCATCGAGGAGCGGTGGTCGAAGCTCAACCCGCCCCCGACCCGGGACATCCCGGTGCTCATCGGAGGCGGCGGCGAGCAGAAGACCCTCCGCATCGTCGCCCGCCATGCCGACATCTGGCACTACTTCTACAACCCGGACAAGGCCGACGCCTACCGGCACAAGGTGGAGGTGATGCACGAGCGCTGCGCCGAGATCGATCGCGACCCGGCCGAGGTCATGATCTCGGCCGGTGTCGGCGCCGAACACGTCGACCACGCCGACGCCCTCGCCGACCTCGGCGTCGGGGAGATCACCTTCGGCCTCAACGGCCCCGACTACGACCTCGGGCCGCTCCGTCCCTGGCTGTCGTGGGCGGGGAAGGCCTGACGGCCGGTACCGAGTACCGAGTACCGAGACGCCACCCGGGAGACCCCGGGCCGGGCCCACCCCGTAGTCTCTTCCGGCCGTGACCTTCCCGATCCTGCTCGTCCTGGGCGGCCTCGTGCTGCTCAGCCTCTCCGCCGACCGGTTCGTGGTCTCGGCCACCCGACTCGCCCGCCACTGGGGCATGTCGCCCCTCCTGGTCGGTGCGGTCGTCGTGGGGATGGGGACCTCGCTCCCCGAGTTGCTCGTCTCGATCAGCGGTGGACTCGACTCCTTCGACCTCGGGATCGGCAACATCACCGGGTCGAACATCGCCAACCTGACGCTGGTGCTCGGGGTGGCGGTCGTGATCTCCCCCCTCGCCGGCTCGCGGGAGGTGGCCCGCGAGGAGGGCCTGCTCACGCTCCTCGCGATGACGATCTTCTCGGCACTGCTGTGGGACGGGACGCTCACCCGCCTCGAGGGTGCCGTCCTCCTGGTGGCCATGGCCGGGGCACTGACCCGCCTGTTCCTGGTCGAGCGACGGAAGCGGCGTCAACTCGCCGAGGCGGAGCTGTGGGTCGGCGACGACGTGGCCGACCCGACGGCATCCGAGGAGCCCGACGAGGTCGAGGGCCGGGTGTGGACCGAGCTCGGCCTCGCGATCGTCACCCTCACGGCGATGCTCCTGGGGGCCAACTGGCTCACGGACGGTGCCCTCGGGATCGCCGAGGTGTTCGGCCTGTCGGCCGGGTTCGTGGGCAACAGCCTGGTGGCGATCGGCACGAGCCTCCCCGAGCTGGCAGCGGCCGTGGCGGCTGCCCGCCGCCGCCAGCACGACCTCATCCTCGGCAACCTGCTCGGTTCGAACGTCTTCAACTCGCTGCTGGTGGCCGGCGCCCTCGGGGTCACCACCGGGGGCTCACTGGTCGACGCCTCCACGCTCCCGCTGACCATCGGCTTCATGATGGGGTCGATCATCCTCGCCGGCACGTTCGCCACTCGGAACGTGATCTCGCGTCTCGAGGGCCTGGTGCTGCTGGCGTTCTACGGCAGCTTCCTCTGGTTCTCCTACTGACCCAGGTCCCGTTCCCGGCGCTGGGCCTCCTTCGAGTCGGCCAGCACGAGCTCGAACAGGTCGACGACGTAGGCATCGGCGAGCCCCTGCAGCTTCGCCTCCTCCCGGACCACGTCGAGCAGCTCCTCCTCGCGAGCCGGGACGTACACGGGCATGCCCCGCTCGGCCTTGACACGGCCGATCCGTGACGTGAGGTGACGGCGACGGGCGAGCAGCCGGACGATGTCGCGGTCGATGAGGTCCACCTGGCCCCGGAGCCGGTTGATGCCGAGGGCGCCCATCAGCTCGTCGAACCGGTCGGGCTCGAGCTGGCCGACGTCGTTGGCGGTGGCGGTGTCCGGATCCTCGTGGACCTCCACGACCAACCCGTCCGCGCCCACGCCCTGGGCGGCGAGGGCGAGCGGCCGCACCGAGCCCCGGTCCGTGACCGCGTGGCTGGGGAAGACGACCACGGGCAGGTGGGACGTCTCCTTGATGGTCGGCACGGCGGCGATGTCGAGCGTGTCCGACTTCTCGAACGCCCGGATCCCCCGCTCGCACAAGACGACCTGGTCGTTGCCCTCGGCGAGGACGTACTCGGCGGCCCACAGCCACTCGTCGAAGGTCGCCGACGGGCTCCGCTTGAGCATGACCGGGAGCCCGGTCTGGCCCACGGCGCGAAGCAACTCGAAGTTCTGCATGTTGCCGGAGCCCACCTCCACCATGTCGACGTGCTCGGCGACGGCCTCGGCGTCGCGCGGCTCGGCGATCTGGGTCAGGGTGGGCAGCCCCACCGCGCGCCCCGCCTCGGCCAGCATCCGGACCCCGTCGAGGCCGAGACCCTGGAAGGCGTAGGGCCCGCCCACCATCGTGGCGACGGAGTTGCCCCGCAGCACGCGGGCACCGGCGTCGGCGACCACTCCGGCCAGGTGGTGGATCTGCTCCTCCGACTCGATGGTGCACGGTCCCGCCACGACCGGGAAGGGATCGGCCCCGAAACGGACCCCACCCACCGAGACGACGGTGTCGGCGGTTCGTTCCTCGGTGCGATGGGCCTTGCGGTTCATGGTGGGCTCCTGTGGTCGGCGCCCCGGGCAGAGAAAAGCCCGGAGCGGCTGCTCCGGGCGTCGGGTGCGGGGCTGGGGTGCCTACCGCGCCTGCGACGCCCGGCGGTGCCAGACGAAGTAGGGCGCAAAGGCGTAGGTGACCAGCATGTTCGAGGGCACGCTACCCCCGGGCCGACCGGAGGGTCAAGTGCTCGGGCGGAGCGGCGGACCCATGGGCGGCGGCGAGGAACGTGGTGATGTCGGGGACGTGGGGCAGGTACTCGTCGAGTCGGTCGTGGACGCCGCCCTCCACCAACAGCGCCTTGGTGCCGGGGGCGGCGGCCTCGGCCAGGCGGTCGAAGTCGGAACGGGGGATGATCGGGTCGTCGGAGCCGTGCACCAACATGACCGGCCCGAGCGCATCGCCCACGGTGAAGATCGGGGAGACCTCCTCGAAGCGGGCGTCCATCGCCAACTCCATCCGACGGAACACCCCCCGACGCAACGGCTCGGGCAGGCGCTGCATGGCGGGTGCCTGGGACATGAGCTCCCGGGGGTCGGCGAAGGACCCGACCGCCACGGTGGCGACGACGTCGGGGCGGCGTGACGCGACCAACAGGGCGGCGCCGGCCCCAACCGAGTGGCCGATGGTGGAGCAACTCGTGACCTCGGACCGGCCGGCGGCGAAGTCGAGGAACGTCTCGAGGTCATCGGCGAATCGCGGCAGGCTCACCTGCTCGACGGTCTCGGAGAACCCGTGCCCCCGGGCATCGCCCACGACCACGCCGAACCCGGCGTCCCGCAGCAGCGGTGCGATGGGGAGCATGAGCGATCCATTGGCCCCCCACCCGTGCAGCACGACGACGGTCGGGGCCGGGGGCCGCTCGGGGGGCGAGAACCAGGCATGCAGCGCAGTGCCCACGGTGCTCTCGAGCCAGACCTCCTCGGCCGGCAGGCCCAGCGCGTCGGGATCGTGGGGCATGTCCCGCGGGGCGGGGGCCAGTTTGCGGCGGAGGTACCGGTCGGCCTGGTAGGCGCCGATGGCCAGGACGGCCGGGACGGCGGCGGCGGCGACGGCTCGACGACGCATGTCGACAGTCTACGAGTCGTCCGGGCTCTCGCCGGTGCGAAACAGCACCTCGGCCCCGATCGGCCGGAATCCCGAGTTGTAGAAGGCCCGCAGCGAGGCGGCGTTGCCGGCGGCGATCTGGGCGAACACCGGCTCGTTGCGTGGGAGTTGGTCGAGGGCGGCCTGCACGAGCCGGCGGCCGGTCGAGGCGCGCCGCTGGGACGCCGGGACCTCCACCGTCAGCTCCCAGCGCCCCGCCAGCCCCCGACCGAGCACGAGAACGGAGCTGCCGACCGGGTCGCCGTAGAGCCGGACGTCGTCCCGCCACCGGAGAGCCCGTCGCACCCTCGGGTGGTCACCCAGGTCGTCGCGGGCGACGAGGTAGTTCGAGCCGATCCCACGGCCCTTGGCATACATGACGACGGCGAGGCTCCCGGCGTCGCTCCCGAGCTCCTCGCCCAGCCACGCCAGGAAGGCAGGCCGCATCGGCGCCCCGAGGTCGTGGGGGTCGAGACGGGATCGGATGGCGTCGGCGTCGACGTCGACGGCGATGACGTGGTGCTGGGTGAAGGCGACCACCGCCGAGGCCTTCCCCGGCGGCGCCCCCACCACCTCGACCCCGTCGTCGCGGGGCGGGTAGTTGTCACGCGCCAACCGTTCGTAGAGCTCGGTGAGCCGATGCATGGTGGGACGTTACGCCGCCCAGCGGGCAGTACCGAGTA
>CAZTLW010000027.1:0-22294 GCA_964614585.1 uncultured Acidimicrobiia bacterium
GGCCGGCGGGGCCCATCCCCCCTCCGGGGGGATGTGCCCACACCCGATACCCGATACTCAGTACTCAGTACTTAGTACTTCCTCGTAGAGGCTCCGGTACTCCGCCGCCGGGACGTCCCAGGACCAGTCGGTCGTCATCCCATTTGCCATCAGTGTCGCCCGTCGCTTGGGGGATCGGAGGGCCCGGACGGCGCGGTGGAGGGCGTCGACGAGGCCGGCCACCGACACGTCCACCGACAGGAACCCGGTACCCGCGGAAGGGTCGGTGTCTCCGTCGACCACCGTGTCGAGGAGGCCGCCGACGGGTGTCGCCACCGGCAGCGTGCCGTATCGCATGGCCTGCATCTGGTTGAGCCCGCAGGGCTCGAAGCGACTCGGCATGAGGAGCAGGTCGGCGCCGGCGAAGATGTGATGGGCGAGCCCCTCGTCGTAGCCCTGGTGGAACCAGAGGCGGTCGGGATGGGCGGCCGCCGCCTCCCGGAGTGCCTCCGCGAGTGCCCGGTCGCCGGAGCCCAGCACCACGAGCCGGGCGCCGATCCCGGCGAGGTAGGGGACCAGCTCGAGGGCGAGATCGACGCCCTTCTGCTCGGTGAGGCGAGTGACCATCCCGACGACGGCGTCGGGGCCCGACCAGCCGGCCTCGGTCTGCAGCCACCGGCGGAGTTCGCGCTTGGGCCCGACGTCGCCGGCGTCGTAGTGGACGGGGAGGTGGGGGTCGGTGGCCGGATCCCAGGTCGTCGTGTCGATCCCGTTGCGGATCCCCGAGAGGTGGTCGGCCCGCATGGCGAGCGGCCCCTCGAGGCCGACCCCGAAGGCGGGCTGCAGGATCTCGTCGGCGTAGGTCGGCGACACCGTGACGACCCGGTCGGCGAGGGCGATGGCACCCGACATCGGGTTGAAGTCCCCGTACCACTCGTAGGCCTGCCGATGGTGGGTGAGGCGGGTGAGCCACGACCCCGACGTCCGCCCCTGGTACAGCAGGTTGTGGATGGTGAACACCGTGGGGGGCGGTTCGGCGAGGAACCCGAGGACGGGGCCGGCGTGCCAGTCGTGGAGGTGGAGGACGTCCGGCCGGACGCGATCGGTGAGGGCGGCCACGGCGGCCGCCCAGGCGAGGAACCGCTCGGCGTTGTCGGGCCACCCGTCGCCGTTCTCGTCGAGGTAGGGGTGGTCGCGGCGCATGCCCGGGACCTCGACGAGGGTGATCGGCGACCCGTCCGGCAGCCGTCCGGTGCGAGCCCGGGCCGGGGCCGCCCACGGCGGCACCGTCAGGTCCTGGGCGACGTCATCGGCGAGCGCCCACCCCTGGTGGTCGGGGAGGGCGGTCGTCACCTCGACCCCGTCGTCGAGGAGCGCGGATCGGAGCCCGGCGACCGCGTCGGCGAGGCCGCCGACCTTGATCAAGGGCGAGAGCTCGGCGGTGGCGATGAGGACGTGGAGGGTCACGACTTGGCCAGCACGAGGACGGTGTAGGGCTCCGCCGTCACGGTGGGCCCGACCGGGGTCGGCTCGATCAGGTCGTGGACGGTGTCCACCCACTGGACCCAGTCGCCGGGTGGCAGGGTGACCTCCTCGGGCGCGCCACCCGTGTTGGCGACGAACACGACGTCGGGGTGGCCATCGAGGCGCATCTGGATGGTGGTGAGGGCGGGGTCGTGCCAGTCGGCGAGGCGGCCGCCGTCCACGTCGAGCCACGCGACGTCGGGGTCCTCGCCGGGCGCCCGCTCCCGCCCGGTGAGCCACTCGTCGGGGTGGAGGGTGTCCTGGCTGCGTCGGAGTCCGAGCAGGCGGCGGCAGAAGTCGTAGAACTCCCAGTCGGCGTCGTCCCAGTCGTACCACGACAGCGGCCCGTCCTGGCAGTAGGCGTTGGTGTTCCCCCGCTGGGTGCGGCCGATCTCGTCGCCACCGGAGATCATCGGTACCCCCCGGGCCAGCAGGAGCAGGGCCATCATCGACCGGCGGCGCCGCGCGCGGAGATCGAGGATCTCGGGATCGTCGGTGGGCCCCTCCACGCCGCTGTTCCACGCTCGCTGGTCGTGGCCGCCGTCGTGGTTGACCTCCCCGTTCGCCTCGTTGTGGCGGCGCTGGTACGTGACGAGGTCGGTGAGGGTGGCGCCGTCGTGGGCGGTGACGAAGTTGATCGAGGCCGTCGGCGGCCGCGGCGGGCCGAAGCGGTCCGACGAGCCGGTGCCACGGGTGGCGAGGTCCGGCAGGACACCGGGCCGGCCGCGGAAGGCGTCGCGGACGGTGTCGCGGAACCGGTCGTTCCACTCACGCCACGGGTGGGGGAAGCCTCCCAGCCGGTAGCCGGCGAACCCGAGGTCCCAGGGCTCGGCGATGAGCTTCACCCCCGACAGGATCGGGTCCTGCGCCACGGCGGCGAGGAAGGCGCTGTCACAGGGGCCGTCCTCGGTGCGGAGCAGGGTGGCGGCGAGGTCGAACCGGAACCCGTCGACGCCGTAGTCCACCACCCAGTGCCGCAGGGTGTCGAGGGCCAGGCGCAGGGCAGGCGGGTAGCCGAGATCGAGCGTGTTCCCGGTGCCGGTCACGTCCTCGTAGGTGCCGTCGGCCCGATGTCGGTAGTAGCCGCGCTCGTCGAGGCCTCGCATCGACAGCCAGGGCCCGTCCTCGGGGCCCTCGCCGGTGTGGTTCAGCACCACGTCGAGCACCACCTCGAGCCCGGCGGCGTGGAGCGCCGCGACCATCCCCTGGACCTCGGCGACGACGCCCTCGGGCGTGGTGGCGGCGGCGTAGTCGGGGTGGGGGGCCATGAGCCCGATCGGCATGTAGCCCCAGTACTGGCGCAGTCCCCGGGACAGGAGCTTGGGTTCGTGGACGAACCGGGCGATCGGGAGCAGCTCCACCGTGGTGACCCCGAGTCCCGTCAGGTGTCGGATGATCGGCTCCGACCCGAGGGCGGCGTAGGTGCCTCGCAGCTCCGGAGGGAGGTCGGGGTGGGTGCGGGAGATCCCCTTGACGTGCGTCTCGTAGACGACGGTGTCGGACCACGGGATCCGTGGTCGGTCCCAGGTCCGGCGCGGGGTCGTGTCGACCACCACCGACCGGGGGACGTGCGGGGCCGAGTCGTCGTCGTGTCCGGGCCAGAGCGCCGGGTGCCACCGGTACCAACCCTCGACGAAGCGGCCGTAGGGGTCGAGGAGGAGCTTGGCCGGGTCGTGCCCGGGCCCGTGCGCCCGGAGGCCGTAGCGGGTTCCCCAACCGGAGCCCGGAACGACGTCGTGGTGGATCGAGCCATCCCGGCCGCCGAGGGGGATCCGCACCTCGTGGCCGTCCTCGAATCGGCAGAACTCCACGGTGTGGGCGTGCGGGGCGTGGACTGCCACGGCCAGCCCGTCGGGGGTCGGGTGGGCACCGAGGGGGGTCGGGACCATGGCGGCAGGTTACGGAACGAGCGTCAGGAGTCGCGGAGTCCGAAGGCGGGCAGCGCCAGCGCGGTGATCGCGAGACCCCACACGACGTAGAGGGCCTGGAGCCAGTGGCCGCCGCCGATGAACCAGAACTGGACCAACAGCCATCCCAGCAAGGCCACGCCGACGACGAGATGGCCCCAAGGGGCCCACGGGGCGCGTCGCAGCGCACCGATGGCCACCGCCGCCGGGAGGACGCCGTTGACGAGGAGCAGCGCCACGCCGGGGAGCACGAGGGAGGGGACGGGCAGGTCCGCCAGGGCGACGTCGAGTCCCGAGGTGGTGCCCGCAGGGTCGAGGAACATCCCGACCGCGCCCCCGACCGCCCCGATCGAGAGGGCCAGTTCGAGCCCGATCAGCATTCGCTCGCGGAGCAGGAGGCGTCGGGCCTTGGCCCGATGGCCGGTCATGGCGGGATCCTACGGCGACGCGGATCGGGTGGGGTCCGGGCCCCGGTACCCTCCGACGGATGCGCATCGGAACTCCCATTCCCGTCGCGCCCGAACGACGGGTGGCGCTGACCCCCGACTCCGTCGGGCGGCTCGTCAAGGCGGGCCACGAGGTGGTGGTCGAGGCCGACTGCGGCCGTCAGGCCGGCCATCCCGACGCCGCCTACGAGAACGCCGGGGCCTCGATCGGCGACCCCTGGGCCGCCGACCTCGTGGCCGTCGTCGGCCTCGACGACCCTGCCCGGGTCCGCGGCCACGCCGCCGTGGTCGGGCTCATCCGGCCCCTCGAGGAGCCCGAGCGGATCGCCGGGCTCGCCGAACGGGACGTCACCGTGCTTGCCCTCGAGTTGCTGCCCCGCACCACGCTCGCCCAGTCGATGGACGTCCTCTCCAGCCAGGCCACCGTTGCCGGCTACGAGGCCGTGCTGGCCGCCGCCACGCGATCGGGCCGCTTCTTCCCCATGCTCACCACGGCCGCAGGGACCGTGAAACCGGCCCGCGTGCTCGTCCTCGGCGCCGGGGTGGCGGGGCTGCAGGCCATCGCCACCGCCCGGCGGCTCGGTGCCGTCGTGCGGGCCTTCGACGTGCGGTCCGCGGCCGCCGAGCAGGTCGAGAGCCTCGGGGCGTCGTTCGTGGAGGTCGACCTGTCGGCCGACCACACCGACGCAGGCGGCTACGCCACCGAGCTCGCCGCCGACGAGCAGACCCGCATCATTCGCGGCCTCGACGCCGAGATCACCGCCGCCGACATCGTCGTGACCACCGCCCAGATCCCGGGTCGCCCGGCCCCGCTGCTGATCGACGACCAGTCACTGGCCGGCGCCGGCGCCGGCACCGTCATCGTCGACGTCGCCGCCGCCACCGGCGGGAACGTGTCGGCCACGGTCCCCGGCGAGGAGGTGGAGGTCCACGGGGTGGCCGTGCTCGGACCGATCGACCTCGCGGCCCGTCTCGCCGGTGACGCCTCGGCCCTGTATGGGCGCAACATCGTCAACCTCCTCGCCCACCTGGTCGGCGAGGACGGTGCCCTGACCCTCGACTTCGACGACGAGATCGCCGATGGCGTGGTCGTCGCCCACGGCGGCGAGGTCCGTCACCCCCGTGTCCGAGAGTTGCTGGAGGACCGATGACGCTCGTCGTCTCGCTGACCATCTTCGTGCTGGCCGCCTTCGTGGGCTTCGAGGTCATCACCAAGGTGCCGCCGACGCTCCACACCCCGCTCATGTCCGGATCGAATGCCATCTCCGGCATCACGATCGTCGGGGCGATCGTCGCCGCCGGGGCCGGGGCCGGGGCCACGGCCACCGTGCTCGGTGTCGTGGCCCTCGTCTTCGCGACGGTGAACGTCGTCGGTGGGTTCCTCGTGACCGACCGCATGCTCGAGATGTTCCGGAAGGACCGGCCATGAGCACCGAGCTCGCCGCCATCGCGTACCTGGTCGCCGCGGTCCTCTTCATCGTCGGCCTCACCCGGCTCTCGTCGCCGGCCACCGCCCGGAGCGGGAACCGGCTGGCCGCCATCGGCATGCTGGTGGCCGTCGTCGTCACCCTGTTGGACCAGGGCATCCTCGACTACGTCTGGATCGTCGTCGGCCTCGTCGTCGGCACCGCCATCGGCGCCGTCCTCGCCCGCACGGTCGCCATGACCTCGATGCCGGAGCTCGTGGCCGTGTTCAACGGCCTCGGTGGTGGCGCCTCGGCGCTCGTCGCCGCCTCCACCTTCCTGGCGGTGCCCGAAGGGAACGAACTCGTCACCCTCCTCACGCTGGCGCTCTCGGTGCTGGTGGGGTCGGTGACCTTCACGGGGTCGCTCGTGGCCTACGGCAAGCTCGCCGGGCGGATCCCGGGCCGGCCGGTGACGTTCCCCGGCCAGGTCGTCGTCGACGGCGTCCTGGCGCTCGGCGCCCTGGTGGCCGTCGGCTGGTTCACCGCCACGGGCGAGCCGATCGTGCTCTGGGCGCTCGGCGGGATCGCCCTGGTGCTCGGCCTCACCCGGGTGTTCCCGATCGGCGGTGGCGACATGCCGGTCGTCATCGCCTTCCTCAACTCGCTGTCGGGCATCGCCGCCTCGATGGCGGGCTTCGCCCTCGACTCGTCGATCCTGATCATCGCCGGCGCCCTCGTCGGTGCCTCGGGCCTCATCCTCACCGGGATCATGGTCCGGGCCATGAACCGAACGCTGATCGGCGTCCTCGCCGGCGGGTTCGGTGGCGACGACTCCAGCGGAGGTGGGGGCACCATCGGTGACCGCCCCGTGCGGCGCGGCACCGCCGAGGACCTCGCCATCGTGCTCGCCTACGCCGACTCGGTCGTGATCGTGCCCGGCTACGGGCTGGCGGTTGCCCAGGCCCAGCACGCCCTCCGTGACCTCGCCGACGAGCTCGCCTCCCGAGGCGTCGAGGTCCGCTACGCCATCCACCCGGTGGCGGGCCGGATGCCGGGCCACATGAACGTCCTCCTCGCCGAGGCCGACGTCTCCTACGACCTGCTCCACGAGCTCGACGACGTCAACCCCGACATGACCCGCACCGACGTGGCCCTCGTGGTCGGCGCCAACGACGTCGTCAATCCCGCCGCCCGGGAGGACCCGGGATCGCCCATCTACGGGATGCCGATCGTCGACGTCGATCGGGCTCGCCACGCCATCGTCATCAAGCGATCCCTCAGCCCGGGGTTCGCCGGGATCGACAACCCGCTCTTCTACGAGGAGAACACCTCGATGTTCTTCGCCGATGCCAAAGGTGCCCTCGAGGACCTGACCCGCGAGGTCAAGCAGGCATGAGCCTCTACGACGCCGTCCTCTACCTCCACGTCCTTGGCTTCGCCGTGTGGTTCGGGGCCATCCTGATCGGCACGATCCTCTGGCGGCGACGGATCGCCGCCGCACCCGACCGGCTCGTCGAAGCGACGGCAGACTGGCGAGCCGTCGATCGCTTCCTGTCGGAACCGTCCGCCGTCGTCGTCCTGCTCGCCGGCGGCTACCTCATGACCGCAGGCGGGTTCGACTTCGACACGTCGATCTGGATCCACATCGGGTTCGGGGCGTTGCTCGCCTCCGTGGGGATCTCCATCCTTGGTGTCGGCCTCTCCCGGCGGGCGATCACCCGGACCGGCGACGCCGGGCGCGTCCAACGGGCGTTGTGGTCGTCGGTCGCCGCAGGCGGCCTCATCCTCGTGGGCCTGTGGGCGATGGTCGCCAAGCCGACCTTCTGACCCACCCCCGGCGCTCAGCCCGTTCCCTCGCTCGATCGCCCCACGGTCAGCCACCGCACCAGCGCCCCGAGCCCGAGCACCGCCACACCCGCGACCACGGTGACGGGCGGGAGCGACACCGCCAGGGTGACGCAGCCGACGAGGCCGAACCAGGGGACGAGACGGGGCCAGCGCCGCTCGGCCGCGGCGAGACGCAGGGCCGAGGCGTTCGTGAGGGCGTAGTACGTGAGCACCGCCACGCTCGAGAACCCGATGGCCTCCCGGAGGTCGAAGACGAGGACGAGAGCGGCCACCACGACGGCCACGGTCAGTTCGGCGCGGGCCGGCACCGATCGCCGCTCGGCGATGACGGCGAGCGGCGAAGGGAGCTCCCGGCGGCGGGCCATGGCGAGCGTCGTCCGGGAGATGCCCGCCAGCAGGTTGAGCAGCACGCCCAGGGCGGCGATGCCCGCCCCCACCCGGACGATCCCGTCGAGGGGAGTGCCCGCCACGACCAGTTCGAGTGGGGCGTCGGTGGCGGCGATCTCGTCGACCGGCGTGGTGGCGAGCAGTGTCACCCCGACGACGAGATACACCACGAGCACGAACCCGAGGGCGAGTGGCACCGCCCGGGGGATCGTCCGCTCGGGGTCCTTGACCTCCTCGCCGAGGGTGGCGATGCGGGCGTACCCGGCGAAGGCGAAGAAGCAGAACGCCGCGGCCTGGAGGATGCCGAGGACGTCACCCCCGGTGGGCACCGCCGCCGCCACCTCTGGGTCGCCGAGCCACCCCGCACCCACCACGGCGGCCAGCGTCGTCAGCGAGACCGCCAGCAGGATCCGGGTGATGAAGGCCGTCCGGGTGATCCCTTGGAGGTTCACGGTGACGATGAAGGCGATGGCCAACAACGCAACGACGCGCTCCTGCCCCGGCCACAGGTAGGCGCCGACCGTCAACGCCATCGCCGCCGACGACGACGTCTTGCCGACCACGAAGCCCCACCCCGCCAGGTGGCCCCAGCCGGGGCCCAATCGATGGCGGGCGTAGACGTAGGTCCCCCCCGACTCGGGGTGGACGGCGGCCAGGTCGGCCGACGAGGTGGCGTTGGCGAACGCCACCAATCCGGCGAGGGCCAGTCCGAGCAACAGCGCGGTGCCCGCCGCGGCGGCCGCCGGCGCCCAGACCGTGAACACGCCGGCCCCGATCATGGAGCCGGCGCCGATCACGACCGCGTCGGAGAGCCCCAGACGCCGTTCGAGTCGACCCTCCGCCATGCCGACAACCTAGGACCGATGCGTTTCGTCGTGACCGGGCCGGGGTAGCGTGCCGGCCGATGGAGATGACGCCCAAGCGATGGGAGGCGACCACCGCCTACGTCGAGGAGGTCTTCGGTGATCCCGACGACCTCCTGGCCGGGCTGCCGGCACGCGCCGAGGCGGCCGGCCTGCCTCCCTGGGAGATCTCCCCCGACGTGGGGCGGCTGCTGTCGATCCTGCTCGCCACCACCCCGGCCCGGCGGGTGCTGGAGATCGGCACCCTGGGCGGGTATTCGGGCATCTGGCTGGCCCGCGGGCTCGCCCCCGGCGGGCGCCTCGTCACGATCGAACGGGACGCCGCCCATGCCGACTTCGCCGCCCATCGCTTCGCCGAGGCCGGTGTCGGGCACCGGGTCGAGATCGTGCGCGGGGAGGCGCTCGACGTCCTGCCGGGGGTGGCCGAGTCCCTCGGCCCGGGCTCGGTCGACCTCGTCTTCGTCGACGCCGCCAAGGAGGAGTACCCCGACTACGTGGCCCTGACCCGCTACCTCGTCGCCCCCGGTGGCTATCTCGTGCTCGACAACTGCCTGGGGACCGGCTCGAGTTGGATCGACGACCGCTCCGACCCGGGGATGGCCGCCGTCGACGAGGCCAACCGGGCCCTCGCCGAGGACCCGAGCTTCGACACCGTCGCCCTGACCGTCCGCCAGGGCGTCCTCGTCGCCCGCCGCCGATGATCGACGACCCGAAGGCCCTGCTGGTCGACGTCGCGCTCGAGGCGCTGGGTGCCGTCGAGCCCCGAGGGCTCGTCACCGACGCGCTGGCCGGCTGGCAGCCGACACACGCCGACGTGTTGGTGTTGGCCGCTGGAAAGGCATCCCGCGCCATGGCCGCAGCGGCGGTGGAGGCGATCGACCGCCCGGTGCGCGGTGGGGTCGTGACCCCCGACGGGGGCCACGTGGATGGGCTCGAGGTGCTCGTCGGCACCCACCCGATCCCCTCCGAGGCGAGCGCCCGAGCCGGGAACCGGCTGCTGGAGCTCGCCCACACGGCGACGCCGGGAACCTCGGTGCTCGTCCTGCTGTCGGGCGGGGCGTCGGCGCTCTGCTCGGTGCCGCCGGCCGGGATCGACGTCGAGGACCTCGTTCGGTTCTCGTCCCGACTCATCCGCTCCGGCGCCCCGATCGAGGACCTCAACACGGTGCGGTCGGCGCTCTCGCGCTTCAAGGCCGGGGGACTGGGCGGTGCGCTCGGCGGGGCCGGCGAGGTGCGGGTGCTGGCCATCTCCGACGTGGTCGGCTCCGATCCGGCGGTGATCGCCTCCGGCCCCACCGTGCCCCGGCCCGTGGAGCCGATGCACGCCATCGAGGTGGCCGAGAAGTGGGGAATCGAGGTCAACGGCCACGTCCGCAAGGCGATCCTCGCCGCCGAGATCCCCGAACGGCGCTTCTACCCGGTGGAGGTCATCGCCGACGGCCAGACGCTCGCCCGGGCCGCGGTGGATGCCGCCCGCGCCCGTGGGGTCGAGGCCCGGCTGGGTTGGACCGTGACCGGAGAGGCCAGGCGCACGGCGGCGGCCGTCGTCGCCGGTGCCCGCCCGGGCCTGACCGCCCATGCGGGGGAGACGGTGGTGACCGATGCCGGCACCCTTCCCGGCGGTCGCAACCAGGAGGCCGCCCTCGCCGCCGCCCGGGCGTTGCCGACCGCCGGGGCCTCCGCCTTCCTCGCCCTCGGGTCGGATGGGATCGATGGCACGACCGACGACGCCGGCGCCGTGGTCGACGGCGACACCTGGGCGGCGATCCGGGCGGCGGGGTTCGACCCGACCTCGCTGCTGGACGTGCACGACGCCCACACGGCGTTGGGTGCGGTCGGGTCGCTGATCCACACGGGGCGAACGGGTACGAACGTCGCCGACCTCTGGCTGGTCTGGCGGCCCTAGGCGGCGTGGTCGGCGAGCCACGCCCACAGCGAGGCAAGCCCGTCGTCGGTGAAGGGGAGCCGGTGGTTGACGGCCTCGGCCGTCCAGAGCGTCACCGTGGCGTCACCGTCGCAGCCGGGGTGGGTCGTCACCGCGGTCTCCTCGCCGGGGAACTCGAGCAGGTCGAGGCGGCCGGCGTCCTCCACCGGGCCGCAGCCGAGGTCGTCGGCCCACAGCTCCCGTGACTCGACGGCGCCGGGGTACGGCGCCCGGGCGAAGAAGGCACCGCCCCCGTCGTAGTCGATGACGCGGTCCTCGTCCCCGTGCACCAACAGCACCGACACCGGCCCGGTCGGGTCGCAGGCGTCGGGATCGATCGGGACGGCGCCGGCCATCGCCGCCACCGAGGCCACGACGTCGGGGCGCTCGCAGGCGATCCGGTGGGTGAGGAAGGCGCCGTTCGAGAACCCGACCACGTGGACCCGGTCGGGGTCGACCGTGTACACCGCGGCCACCTCCGCGATGAGGTCGGCGACGTAGCCGACATCGTCGATCCCGGTCTCGGCGAAGTCGCAGCAGGCGTCGGAGCCGTTCCAGAACCGGTTCTCCCGTGTGTCGATGGTGCCGTCCGGCGCCAGGAAGAGCGCCCCCTCGGCCTCGGCGAGCGCGGCGAGCCCCGATCCCTCGGCGAACTCGGCACCCGAGGCCCCGTAGCCATGGAGCGCCACCAGCAGCGGGGTCTCGGTGCCGTGCCGGTAGTCGGACGGCACCGCCAACTCGGTCGGCCGGTCACCACCGAAGACGACCTGGTCGGGTGTGGCGGACCCACAGGCGGAACCGACGAGCGCCAGGGCAACCGCGATGAGGAGGAGACGCACCATCGGCACGGTACCGCTGGTGGCGGGACACGGGACGCGGGACGCGGGACTCGGGAGATCCCCCCGGAGGTGGGAGGGGGGACCCGAATCGCGTCCGATGAGTCGGATCACCCTGATCTCTCGTCGCTCTCTGGTACCGCCCCCCTCCCACCGGCCTCCTTCGTCGGCCGGCGGGTCCCATCCCCCCTGGCGGGGGGATTTCTTGGCTGAGATTGGGAGATCCCCCCGGAGGGGGGATGGGCCCCACGGAGCGAAGCGGAGTGGGAGGGGGGAGCCGCAGCCGTCCGAGAGGTCGCTTCAGGTTCCGTGGTTCCGTGGTTCCCTCAGCCGACCGGCTGCATGTCGCGGTGCTCGACCCGGCCGTCGGCGTGGATGGCGAAGCGGCCGTCGGTGCGACGGTGGACGGGGTCGGGGCCTTGCCAGGGCCAACCGCCGAAGCCGGTGCGTTGGTAGTCGGCGACGGCCTGGCGCAGTTCCTCGGGGCTGTTCATGACGAACGGGCCCATCTGGAAGACGGGGGCGCCGATCGGCCGACCGCCGAGGAGCAGGAACTCGACCGGGCCCTCGGGGGCCGACAGCGTGACCGGCAGGTCGGGCCGCAGCCGGGCACCCGCGTCGCGGCCGATGCGAGTCCCGCCCACCTCGGCTGCCTCACCGAGGAAGCAGTGCAGCATGCGATTGACACCGGGCCGGGCGGGCGGCAGGTCCCAGGAGGAACCATCGTCCAGTCGGATGAGCCAGATCTCGAGCTCACCCCTCGGGTCGGAGCCCCACGAGTCGGGCGGGGGCGACGGGGGTCGAGCCTCGCCGATCGCTCCGGCGATGACGTCGACCGACACACCCGGGGCGGGGGCGAGGGTGGGGATGTCCTCGGACCAGAGCATCCCGAAGTGGGCCGGCACCAGCTTGTTCTCCGGTGGCAGGTTGAGCCAGATCTGGAAGAGCTCGAGTGGGTTGTCGGCATCGGGACGGATCAGCGGGAACATCTCCGAGTGCTGGATGCCCGAGCCGGTGGTCAGCCACTGCACGTCGCCGCCGCCGTAGCGGGCGGTGGCCCCGAGCGAGTCGGAGTGGTCGACGTACCCGCGGCGCACCACCGTCACCGTCTCGAAGCCTCGGTGGGGGTGTTGGGGGAACCCGGGGACCTCGGTGCCGTGGTACATGCTCCAGCCGTCCTGGTACGAGAAGTCGGAGCCGATCCGACGCCCGGCCAGGGAGGCGCGGTCGACGCCCTGGGCGTCGTTGCCGGCCGGGTAGGCGTCCACGTGGTGGACGGTCATGATGAACGGGTCGAGCCCGTCCCACGGGAAGCCGAGCTCCACCACGTCGATGATCGATTGCGCCATGGGCGCATGGTAGTTGCAGCGTGCAACGAACCGGTCAGGCCGTCGCCTCGAGGAGTCGATGCGGGAGTGGGCCACCCCGGACCCGGGCGGTGCCCGCATGGTCGGACCAGTCGACCAGGACGAAGACGGCGGTGCCGTCGGGGAACGTCACCCGCAGGTGGGGCGGGAGCTCGCCGGCGGAGTGGTCGGTGATGATCCCCCAGCACCCGTTCTGGCCATCGATGCGTGGCTCGAGCACCGCCGTGGCATCGGTCAGGAACTCCCCGCTCTCGGCGTCGTGGATGGCGGTCGGTCCTCGGTAGGTCCTCGTTCGCATGGGGGCATCGTCTCGGACGTGTGTGTCGAGACGATGTCCTATGCGGGTCGGTGTGTGAAACACGGGCCGGCCCGTAGCCTCGCCCGTCGTGACCACCACCGTCCGCGCCTACCGACACCCCGATGACCACCGGCTCGTCGACCGTTTCCTGGTGGATCTCCACGAGCCGGGCCCTGCGCTTCCGCACTGGCTGCAACCTCGCTGGGAGTACATGTTCGGCATGGTCGACGATTGGGACGTCGACCTGTCGGGCATCGGCATCGCCGAACGGGCCGGGGCGGTGGTCGGTGTCGTGCATCCCGAGTCTCGCAACGACGAGGTCTACGTCCAGGCACGGCTGGGGGACCGGGAGGCCCGGGAGGTGCTGGTGGACTGGCTCGACGGCCACCTCGGCGTCGAGCGGGATGGGCGCCTCGTCGACGGTGTCTTCGCCGACGATGCCGACCAGGACCTCCGGGTGGTGCTCGAGGAGCGGGGGTTCCGTCCCACGGATCGAGGCGAGCGGCAGGCGTGGCGCCCGCTGGTCGACCCCTTGCCGCACCCGCCGCTGCCGGCGGGGTACCGGCTTGCCAGCCTCGCCGACGACAACGACCTGGACCGCCTCGACCGAGTGCTGTGGCGGGGGTTCGACCACCCGGGTGAGTCGCCGGGCTGGCGGGCGAACGGCCGTGACCGGGCGCAGGCGACACCGAACTACCGCCTCGATCGCAATGTCGTGGCGGTCGCCCCGGGCGGCGAGTTCGCCGCCTTCGCCGGGATCTGGGTGGTCCCCGAGAACCGGGTCGCCTACGTCGAACCGGTGGCCACCGATCCCGACCACCGTCGGTTGGGCCTTGGCAGCGCCGCCGTCACCGAGGCGCTGCGGCGCGCTCGCGAGGCGGGTGCCGGGGAGGCCTGGGTCGGCTCCGGTCTCGAGTTCTACCGGGCGCTCGGGTTCTCGGTGCGGTCCCGGTCCACGCTCTGGGAGCGAGCCACGCCCCGGGGCTCGGGATCCGACCCGTGACAGGAGGGCCCCCCGGCGCGACAATGGGAGGTGGTGGAAAGGAGCGCGATGCGTGATCGCCGTTGGTGGGTTGCCGTCGTGGCCGTCGCCATCACACTGCCATGGGTCTGCCTCTGGGCGGCCGTGTATGCGGGCGTGGGGGTCGTCGGCAGCTTCAACATCGCCGACGTCATCGGGACATCCGACCTCGTGGTGAACCTCGCGCTGATCGGGGTGGGTGGCCTCGTGGCCGGCCTCGTGGGCGGGTTCGTCGCCGGTGTCCGCCGGTGGTGGCTGGCCGTGCCCACGGTGGTGGTGGCGGTCGCCGGGATCGGGGCCTACCTCGTGGACGAGGCACTCGGCCTCGGGCATTGGGACTGGTTCGGCGTGGGCCTCGTCACCGGTGCCCAGTCGGTGGCGCTGGTGGTGGCCGCCTGGCTGGTGCCGATCGTCGCGCCCGTCGAGGTCGGCAAGGTCCACACGTTGCCGACCGGCAACCTCGATCGCCATCGGGTGGCGGCATGACCACTCCTCGTCGCTGGCTTCGCGGGTTGGTCGGTGCCGTCATCGGCTTGATCGTCGGGGCGATCGTCGCGGTCAACGTGCAGATCTTCTCGGGGGTGACGGACGGCTATCAGGCGTCGCTCGCCGACGTCTGGGACCACTCGCCGTTCGTCGCCTCGATGATCGTCGGCCTGTGGGTCGCCGGCCCGACCATCGGGGTCTGGCTCGCCCTGCGTCGGACCTCCTAGGCCCCGAGGTCCCGCTCCACTGCGTCGAGGATCAGCTTCAGCCCGAACTCGAATTCGGTGTACTCGGCTTCGCCGGCCACGGCGTGCCACTCGATGTGGTCGATGAGGTGGGGGTACCGGCCGGGTGGGAGCGTGGCGACGAAGGCCCGGGCCGTCTCGGCCTCGTCCTCGGGGGCGATGGTGTAGCTGACGTCCCGCAGGCTCGTGCCGACGATGTGGGCGTCGAGGGCGTGGAAGGCGTAATGCACCATCTCGGCCGAGGCCCCCGAGGAGGCCAGGACCGCAAGGATCGCGTCCATGAACCCGAGGCGGTGGGGTCCGACGTGGTCGGGCGTCATCATGAGGAACCCGGCCCAGGGGTGGGTCCTGAGTGCTTCGTGGGCCGACGTGGCGGCCCGGCCGAGTTCCTCGCGCCAATGGCCGGTCGGGTCGGGGAGGGCGAACTCGGCGGCGACGCGGTCGACGATGCCCGAGATGAGGTCGTCCTTGTTGGCCACGTGGTTGTAGAGCGACATCGCCTCGACGCCGAGTGCCTGGCCGAGCTTGCGCATCGAGAGGGCGTCGAGGCCCTCGGCGTCGACCATCCCCAAGGCCGTGTCGAGGACGCGGTCCCGATTCAGCGGCTCGCGGGAGGTGGATGGGGGGGTGGGTTCACTTGACATGCTTACGCCGTATGTATACGTTGTAAGCATACAGTGTACATGACCGTGGATCCGCCGGGCAACCCCCGGGATGGGCCGGCGGTCCGGGAGGAACCGATGACCGAGGAACGACCGACCCCCAGCGCCGCCGACCGTAGGGCGCGCACCATGCGGGCGATGGCCCAGGACCGTTACGGGGATCCCGCCGAGGTGCTCTCGCTCGTCGAGGTCCCGGTCCCCGACGTCGGGCCGGAGACCGTCCTCGTCCGGGTCGAGGCGATCTCGCTCAACGCCTACGACTGGCACATGGTCGCCGCGTCCCCATCCTTCCTCCGGCTGGCCGGCGCGGGCTTCTCGAAGCCGAAGCACCCGATCGCCGGCGCCGATCTCGCCGGGGTCGTCGAGGCGGTGGGCGACGCCGTCACCGAGTTCGCACCCGGCGACCGGGTCGTCGGCTGGCACGCGGGGACCGCCGCCGAGTACGTCGCCGCCACCGAGCGGACCCTCGTCCCGGTGCCCGAGGGCGTCGACCTCCACCAGGCGGCCGCGGCCCCGATGGCGGGCATCACCGCCCTGCAGGGCCTCCGCGACCATGGAGGGGTGGGGGAGGGCTCCAACGTCCTCGTCCTCGGCGCGTCGGGGGGCGTGGGCCAGTTCGTCGTCCAGATCGCCAAGGCGCTCGGGGCCGAGGTGACCGGGGTCTGCGGCACCCACAACGTCGAGACCGTCCGGTCGCTCGGCGCCGATCGGGTCGTCGACTACTCCACCACCGACGTCTACTCCCTCGACGACGACTTCGACGTGGTCGTCCACGTCGGCGGGGAGTACCCCCTCCGGCGCCTCAAGGACGTGATGACCGACGAGGGGGTCCTGGTCCTCATCGGCTCCGACGAGGGGGGCTCCCTGCTCGGGCCGGCCCGGTTCCTCTTCGGGCAGGTGATCCGATCGTGGTTCACCTCCCAGTCGGTCGCCCAGTTCACCGCGAGGAACCGCAAGGCCGACCTCGAGGTGCTGGCGGGGATGCTCGCGGACGGGACGCTCCGGGTGACGATCGACCATGTCTCGCCCCTGGCGGCGACCGGCCGTGAGATCGCCTACCTGCGAGAGGGCCACGCCCGGGGCAAGGTCATCATCGAGGTGGGGGCCTGACATGCCGGTCGTGTACGCCGTCGTGGGTGGGCTGGTCGCCCTGGCCGGCGTCTTCGTGGTCGGGATGCGGACCCAGTGGCCGCCGGTCATGACGGCGGTCCGCCGGATGAACAAGCGCTTCATGAACCCGCGGCAGATGCGAACGGCCGGCCGACCGGGCGCCTACGCCGGGATCATCCGCCATGTCGGCCGCTCGTCGGGGACCGGCTACGAGACCCCGGTCGGGATCGAGGAGACCCCCGACGGGTTCGTCGTCGCCCTGCCGTACGGCACGACCGCCGACTGGCTCAAGAACGTGCTCGCCGCAGGGTCGGCCGAGTTGGTGCGCGAGGGCGCGACCCACGGGGTCGACCGACCCCGGGTCGTGGGACCCGATGAGGCCCTCGAGTACTTCCCCGAGGGGGAGCAGCGGACGTTCCGGACGATGCACGTGGAGGACTTCCTGCTGCTGCGGCGAGTCGAGGCCCAGGGGTGACCGATCCGCCGGTCGACGTCCGCATCGTCCTCGCCGGGCTGTGGGCGGCGCTGATGTTCACCTACCTGCTCGGCGACGTACTGCGGATCTTCGCCGGCGACTTCACCGCCGGGGAGATGGACGGCCAGGAGGCGAGCCCGAGCATGTGGCTCATCGCCGCCGCGGTGATGCTCATCCCGATCGTGATGCTCGTGCTGTCGCTCGTGCTGCCCTACCCGGCGATTCGCTGGACCGCGATCGTGGTCTCGGCGGGCCTGGTGCTGTTCAACCTGGCCGGTCTGCCCTACCCGGGCCTCTACGACAACGTCCTCATCGTCGTGGGCTTCGTCTGGAACGCACTCATCGTGTGGTTCGCGTGGACGTGGTGACGATCAGCCGAGCCAGCGGTCGACGAGGCCGGCCTCCAACAGGATGATGAGCGCCGAGAGCACCCACATGATCGGGTGCACCTCCCGCACCTTCCCGCTCACGGCCATGATGAGCGTGTAGGCGATGATCCCGAGGCCGATCCCGAACGTGATCGAGTAGGTGAACGGCATGCCGACGATCGCCAGGAACGCCGGGACCGCCACCCGGTAGTCGGACCAGTCGATCTTGGCCGCCCCAGTCATCATCATCGCCCCGATGACGATGAGCGCCGCCGAGGTCGCCACCTCGGGCACCGCCTGGGCGACGGGGGCGAACACCGTGCCGAGCAGAAAGAGGCCGGCGACCACCACCGCCGTGAGCCCGGTGCGGCCGCCGTCCTCGACGCCGGCGGCGGACTCGATGTAGGTGGTCGTCGACGAGGTCCCCAGCGCCGCTCCGACCGCGGTGGCGGCACCATCGGCCGAGAAGGCCGCCCGCGGGGCCTCGATGTGGCCCCGCTCGTCGAGCATGCCGGCCTTGTCGGTGAGCCCGATGAGCGTGCCGGCGGTGTCGAAGAAGTCGACGAAGAGGAACGTGAAGACGACGGCAACCACCCCGAGGCCGAGGGCGGCGCCGATGTCGAGGGCGCCGATCAGCTCACCGGGCCACGTGAACCCGACGATGCCGCCGGGGAAGCCCTCGAAGGGGCCGAGGCCCTCGGCCGTCGGGTAGACCGGTGCCCGGGCGATGATCGCCACCACGGTGGTGGCGACGATGCCGATGAGGATGGCGCCCTTGACCCGCAGCGCCAACAGGCCGCCGATGAGGACGAGGCCGCCCAGCGCCAGCCAGGGCCCCCACCCGGAGAAGTCGCCGATCGTCACCAGCGTCGCCGGGTCGGCCTGGATGAAGCCGGCACCCGAGAAGCCGATGATGGCGAGGAAGGCGCCGATGCCGGCCGTGATGGCGTACTTGAGGGGGAGGGGAATGGCGTTGATGACCCACTCCCGGATACCCGTCAGGGAGATGATCAGGAAGAGGATGCCCGACAGGAACACGGCACCGAGCGCCGTCTGCCAGGGGATCCCGAGGGTGAGGACCACCGTGAAGGTGAAGTAGGCGTTGAGTCCCATGCCCGGGGCGAGGGCAAATGGCAGATTGGCCCACAGGCCCATGACGAGCGTGCCGAAGGCGGCGGCCAATGCCGTGACCGTCACCAACTGGGGGACGGCGTCGGGGACGTCGATGGCGTTGGAGAGGATCAGCGGGTTGACGATGAGGATGTAGGCCATCGCCAGGAAGGTCGTGATGCCGGCCCGGACCTCGGTGCCCACCTTCGAGCCCCGTTCGCTGATCCGGAAGAAGCCGTCGAGGCCACCCTCCGTCCGCCGCCGCTCCGTCGTTGCCATGCCCAGCCTCCGCTCGTGAACGGCCGGAAACCTAGTCATGGCCGCCGGATGGCGTCCCGGCGAACTCGGTGGGAGCCGTTCGTCGGCCGGTACGGTGGTGGGGTGGACGACGATTCCCTTCCCGACGGCCTCCCGGTGCCGTTCTCGCTCCACGTCGACCTGCTCGACCGCATGCTCAACTTCGAACTGGCCGACGACCCCACCTACACGGGCATCGAGGTGCAGCGGTTCGATGACGCGCTGCATGGTCGTGGTGTCGCCGTACTGCTCATGCGTCGGCAGGATGGACGGGTCGATGTCCACCACGAGCCGGGCCTCCGACTCGACCGGGCGGGCTACGAGATCGGCGGCGGCCTCCGGGAGTGGCGCACCACCGAGTTCGACGTCGCCCGCTTCGAGGTCACCCCGCGGGGTGTCGACCTGGCGGTCGCCTTCGACGACGTGGAGGGTCGGCACATCGAGGTCAGGGTCGGCGACCGCACCTGGCGGCCGCGGCGGACCGCGGCCTTCCTGGCACCGATGGGGGCGGAGATCGCCGAGCCCCGGTCCCTCCCGCTCGTCTGGATGGCGAGCTTCGATCTCCTGCGGCGACGGGGTCCGAAGCCGGTCATCTCGATCGATGGCCGGGCGGCAGCACCCGGGCGGTTGCCCGCCGAGTGGCTGCTGCGTCGACGGCTGATCAAGGTCGCCACCGACCTCTGCATCGTGTACCTGAACGAAGCAGGGGACCGCTCGACCGCCACGGTGGGCGACCCGGCACTCGGACCAGACGGCCTCGCGGCGGTGACGGCCTCGGCCGGTGGCCATGACGTGGTGCTGGGGTTCGACCCGCCGTTCCCGGCCGGGTCGGTCAGACCCGAGGCGTCCGTCACCGGTGACTGGCACCTGGAGATCGACGAGATGCCAGTGGTCGGCGGCACGTGGCAGGCCGAGCCCGCGGGCGACGGGACGGTGGGCGTCACGGTCGAGGTCACGAGGGGGTGGGAGCCGACGGGCCTGCCTGCGCTCATGGCGGTCGTGACCCGGGTCGTCCCGGTGTTCCGCCGGTGGCCGACCACCTACCGGTGGACCGGCACGGTCACGCCGGGCGGGGAGCCCCGGGTCGACGGCCGGTGGGAGCGCACGGGCGCCGACCTGGCGCAGTCCTACCGGTCGATGACCGGGTCCGGGTGAACGACGGGTCCGGGGCGTAGGCTCGCCCGTCGTGACGGATCCGATCCAACGGATGGAGGGGTTGATCGGGGCATGGGGGCCCGACGATCGGCGCTCCTTGTTCGCCACGGCCTACGCCACGATGACGACGAACATGCTCGGCGCCCTCGGCTCGGGGACCTTCGTCGACGACGAGTGGGTCGAGCGCCTGCTCCACCGGTTCGCCGACTACTACTTCGATGCCGTCGACGCCTACGCCGCGGCCCCCTCGGGATGCCCGGGCCCGTGGTGTCGGGCCTTCGACGCCTGCGGGGACCATGACCTCCACCCGTTGCGCACGCTGTTCCTGGGCATCAACGCCCACATCAACTACGACCTCGTGTTCACGTTGCGGGACGTCCTCGAGCCCTGGGATGCCCTCGACCCGTTGGCTCGGGAGGCGAGGCGTCGGGACCACGAATCGGTCAACGACGTCATCCGGGCGACGGTCGATGCGGTGCAGGACGGGGTCGTGGCACCGGTCGCCCCCGAGATGGGGGTCCTCGACCGTCTGCTGGGACCGGTCGATGAGTGGGCTTTCTCGGCTCTCATCGCCGACTGGCGGTCGGATACGTGGGTCGACGCCGTCGCGCTGTTGGAGGCGCCGCCAGCCGACCGCACCGCGATCGAACGACGGGTCGAGCGGCGAGCGATGGTGGTGGCGGATCGGCTCGCTGGTAGTGGGCCTCGCTGAGCGCCCGACGACACAGCCACGGTTCGTGGATACTCTGGGGAGTATGAGCGACGACGAACTCATCGAGATCTATCGGGAGGCGAAGACGATCGCAGTCGTCGGTGCCTCGTCGGACCCCGAGAAGCCCGCCCACCGGATCCCGGCCTACCTCCAGTCGGCCGGCTATCGGATCATCCCGGTGAACCCCAATGCCGACCGCCTCTTCGGTGAGAAGGCCCTCGACTCGCTCGACCAGGTGGACGAACCGGTCGACGTCGTCGACGTGTTCCGCCCGTCCGACCAGACCCCGCCGATCGCCCGTCAGGCCGCCGCCATCGGCGCCAAGGTGTTGTGGTTGCAGGAGGGCATCTCGTCGGACGAGGCCGAGGCGATCGCATCCGAGGCCGGCATGACGGTGGTGATGGACCTGTGCCTGGGAGCGACCCACGAGCGGCTGGCCGACCGGATCTGATCCGGTCGTGCTCGCCGGGGGATCGGCGAAGCGGCGCCGGTACCCTCGAGCAGGATGCAGGACTACCCAGACGTCGACGCCTACCTCGCCGAGTCCGAGCGGTGGCCGGCCGAGATCGAGGCGCTGCGTCCGATCCTGCTGGGCTCGGGCCTCACCGAGGCGATCAAGTGGGGCAAGCCCTGCTACTCCCATGGCGGGGCGAACATCGCCATCGTCCAGGAGATGCGCGACGTCCTGGCGCTCATGTTCTTCAAGGGGGCCCTGTTGGAGGACCCCGAGGGCGTGCTGGCCGATCAGGGGCCGAACTCCCGGTCGGCCAAGCGCATCGAGTTCACGTCGATCGAGGACGTGGCCAGGCTGTCGGGGACGGTGCGGCGCTACCTAGCCGAGGCCATCGACGTCGAGGAGGCCGGTCTGGCGGTGGGACCGACGCCGGAGTCGGCGTACGTCGACGAGCTTGCGGAGCGGCTCGACACCGACCCGTCGTTCAGGGCGGCGTTCGAATCCCTGACCCCCGGGCGCCGACGGGCCTATCAGCTGTACTTCGCCGACGCCAAGCGGTCCGAGACCCGGGTGGCACGGATCGACAAGCACCACGACCGGATCCTCGCCGGCAAGGGCCTCCGGGATCCCTGAGCGGCACCACATCGGGCCGCCGAGGGGCTTCCCGGCGCCCCCGCGAGTGTGTATGTTTAGGCGTATGCCACGGATGCAGGTCTATCTGCCCGACGATCTCCATCGAGCCGTCAAGGAGCGTGGTCTCGCCGCCTCCGAGCTGTTGCAGGAGGCCATCCGGGTCGAACTGCGCCGTCGGGAGCTGGTCGAGGCGTCGGACGAGTACCTGGGCGAGCTCCTGGACGAGGTCGGACGACCGACGGCGGAGGAGACGGCTCGAGCCCAGGCGATCGCTCGGCGACTGGTTCGGCGAGCCGATCAGGCTGCCGGCTGACGTGTTGGTCCTGGATGCGGGGGGTCTCTCTCGGCTGGCCGAGCGGTCCACGGCCGCGGCGGCGCTGCTCGAGGCACTTCGCACCGAGGGGCTGTGGCCGCCGGTCGTTCCCACGCCGGTGCTGGTCGAGGCGCTTCAGGGCGACGCTGGCCGCGACGCCTCGGCGAACCGACTGCTGAAGACCTGCGACGTCATCGAGGACATCCCCCAACGCCTGGCTCGCCGGGCTGCGACCCTCCGAACACGGGCGAACCGTGGTTCGGCCATCGACGCCCTCGTCGTGGCCTTCGCCGAACCGGGGGGCTCGGTCCTGACCTCGGATCCGGACGATCTGGGGGCCTTGGCCGATCACGCCCATGACGTCCGCGTCGAGCCGGTCTGACGGCGTCTCGCTGCGGCTGGCGCCGACTCCCTCGTGGGCCCGGCAGGACAACACTGCGCTCCGCCTGGCGGCGGTGCTCGTGACTC
>CAZTLW010000028.1:0-22090 GCA_964614585.1 uncultured Acidimicrobiia bacterium
GGGGTCTCGGGCCATGGCGGAGGAGGGTACCGCCGACCACCGGATAGCCCTGCCGTGGATCGACTCGGGACGCGGGACGCGGGAGCAACCAAGGAGATCCCCCCGGAGGGGGGATCTCCCGGAACCGTTACCCAGTACCCGGTACTCGGTACTCGGTACTGGCAAACCGCCACGGCATCGTTGACGCGTTGTAGAAGGTCTATGCCGCCGGGCATCGTTTACGCGTGGTGGTAGATGCTGTGGGGTTGGGGCGGGTAGAAGGGCTGCTTGATGGGGTGCCGGATCGGGTAGCGGTGGGTGGTGATCGTTGTGCCGTGGTGGCGGATGGTGAGGGTGGCATCGGCGGTGGTGATCGAGGCGATGGTGAGCGCGCCGTTGTCGAGGTCGATAGGCCACTGGTGGTGGGCAATGGTGATGTGGCGGTTGTGGACTCGTCGCAGGAAGGTGATGCGTCCTTCGGTGAGGGGGATGTGGAGTCGCCCGTTGGAGTCTTGGTGGTCGGCGATGAAGATGGCTGGTGGCCAGGTCAGTTCGTCGCGGTGGCGTTCGATGAGGTCATTGGGGTGTCGGGTGCCGTAGATGGCGGGATCGAGGATGGCTCGTCGGTGCAGGGCCCAATGGTTGAACTGGTCGGTGTGGGCAGCAAGCTGTTCGAGGGTGTCGTAGTGGTGTTGGGCGATGGTGCGTTCTTGCCACAGGTTGTTGAAGTTCTCGACCCCGTTGGTGAATCCGAGCTCATACGGGGGTGAGACAACGGGTTCTACCCCGAACAACAGGCAGGCTCGGATGAGCAGGGTCCATGGGTTGTTGAGGTGGCTGGTCTTGGAGAATGCGTTGTCGATGCTGATTGCGCCGGGGATCGATAGGACCGGCCAGGCGTGTTCGGTCAGGTACTCGACCACGTTGATGATCTTGCGTTGCTGGTACTGGCGGGCGATCCCGCCGCGAGATCCCATATCGACGAGTTGAAGTGAGTTGTATCGGACTCCGCCTTCGAGATACCGGTTCTGCACCCAGTCTGTCTGTTGCCAGATCCCTGGGACCGGCGGGATCGTGGGGAGCGGCAGTTTCGGGACCGTGGACCGTGACCGCTTCTTGGACTTGGGTCTCGTCACCCCAGCGATGGTGAGGATGCGTTCGATGGAACGCACCGATGGCAGGTTGGCAACACCGTCGTGTTCCATCTCTGAGAGGATCGCCAACCCACCGATCGACGCCACCGGGTCATCGGTGAGCCGTTCGCGATACGTCAGCACCATCTCGATCATCTCGTCGGGCACCGGAGTGAACGACGATGACGATGCCCGAGACCGATCCTCGAGGCCTTCCCCAGCAGCGTGGCGGCGAAGCCACTTCGACAGCCACTGGCGTGAGCGGCCAACCCGACGCGCAGCGTCGCTGACCGTCAAACCCTCAACCCGGACCAGCCGAATCGCCTCAGCACGGCGATCCCGCTCCGCCTCGAACTCTGCCACCAGACCCTCCCGAATCGACCGGAAGAATCATCCACCGCGTCAACGATGCCTGGCGGAAACCCGTCAACGATGCCGTGGCGGTTTGCCGGTACTCGGTACTCAGTACTCGGTACGGCGCCGCAGGCGCCCTACGACACCAACCAGCGGCGGAGCACGTCGAAGGCGACGTCGAGGTTGGCGATGGGGACGCTCTCGGCGAGTTGGTGGGCGAGCGCCGTCTCGCCGGGCCCGTAGTTCACCGCCGCCACGCCGAACTCGGCGAGGCGGGCGACGTCGGTCCAGCCCTGCTTGGGATGGATCGGGGCGCCGCTCACCGCCTCGAGGCGGTCGAGGTGTGGGTTGCCACTGGGGACCGGGCCCGCCGGCGCCCGGTCGACGAACTCGAGGCGGTCGACGACGTCGCCGACGATGGCCCGGAACCGCGCCTCGGCCTCGTCGACCGTGAGCGTGGGCGGGAAGCGGTAGGAGACGTTCACCCAGAAGTCCTTGGGGATGACGTTGCGGGAGACCCCGCCCTCGGCCATGGTGGCGCTCATCACCTCGCGGAAGACGAGGCCGTCGACCTCGGTGTCGAGCGGCTCCCGCTCGGCGAGGCGGGCGAGCAGGGCGACGGACCGATGGATGGCGTTCTCGCCCAGCCACGGACGGGCCGAGTGGGCGGACCGGCCCTCGAAGTGGCAGCGGACGTTCATGGCCCCGTTGCAGCCGACCTCGAGTTGGAGATCGGTCGGCTCGCAGACGACGGCGAACTCGGCCCCGGTCAGCCAGGGTTCGGCGGCGAGCACCGTGCCGAGTTGGTTGTCCTGGATCGGGCCCTCCTCCCGGTCGTAGAACACGCCCACGACGTCGTACGGACCCGCCGCCACCGACTCGTCCTCGAGCAGGTGCAACATCACCGCCAGACCGGACTTCATGTCGCTGGCGCCGAGGCCGTGGAGGCGGCCGTCGTCGTCGACCGTCGCCGGCCCCTGGCCCTGGTGGGGCACCGTGTCGAGGTGGCCGACCAACAGCACGAGCGGCCGGCCCGTCCACTCCCCCACCACCAACCCGTTGCCATGGCGCCGGAGCGGGCGGTCGGCGAGGCGGTGGGCGACGGCGTCGGCGATGACCTCCTCGTGGCCGTACGGCGAGGGGATGTCGATGAGCCACGCGAGGGTGTCGGCGAGTGTCACGACGGGCGAGCGTACCGTCCGGGCCGCGCCAGCTCGGGCGAGTCCCTAGATTCGGGGCCATGCCCACCCGCCAACCCTGGAAACCCGTCGTCCTCCGACTCGTGAACGGCCGCTACGAATCGGCCGTCGCCGCCACCGCGTTCGGCTCGCCCGTGCGCGGTGAGGACAAGGAACACACCGACATCGACCTGGTCGTCGTCGGTCCCATCGAGGGAGCGCCCAAGCGCGAATCCCTCGTGTTCGACGGCTGGCCGCTCGAGATCCACGTCCACACCGCCGACTCGCTGTGGGAGACCGCCACCCGAGACGCCATCCATCGACGCGCCTCCCTCCCCTACGTCTACGTCAACGGGGAGAGCCTGTTCGACCGGGACGGCAGCGGCGGCACGCTCCGCAGCCGTCTCCAGGAGCTGCTCGACGAAGGGCCGCCCCCGGTCACCGACGCCGAGCTGACGGTCTTCCGATACCGGATCACCGACGGGATCTCCGACCTCTCCGACCCCCGCCCGCTCGGCGAGGTGCTGTTCTCGGCCGCCCGCCTGGTCTGGGCACTGACCGAGTTCGTCCTCGCCGCAAACGGCTCCTGGGTCGGCGAGGGCAAGGCGATGCATCGCAATCTCGTCACCGTCGACGCCGACTTCGCCGACGAGCTCGCCCAGGCCTGGGCCACCGTCGCCGAGGATCCCCGACCCCTCATCGACCTCGCCGACCGGACCCTCGAGCCGCACGGCGGACGACTCTTCGACAGCCGGTAGCGGCGCAGCACCGGCACCCCGGCCGACGCCCCCGTCGGCCGTAGGCTGGCGCCGTGCCCCATGTCCTGATCGTCGATGACGAACCCACCGTCGGCGAGGTCGTCGCCACCTACCTCCGTCGGGACGGCATCACGACGACGGTGCTGGCCCACGGCGCCGACGCCGTCACCACGGTCGCCGAGCTCGAGCCCGACCTCGTCGTCCTCGACGTCATGCTCCCGGGCGCCAACGGCTTCGACATCCTGCGCGGGATCCGCCGGTCGTCCGGCGTCCCGGTCATCATGCTCACGGCCCGCGACGACGAGATCGACCGGGTCGCCGGCCTGGAGCTGGGCGCCGACGACTACGTCACCAAGCCCTTCTCCCCTCGCGAACTGGCGGCGCGCGTCCGCGGGGTCCTGCGGCGGGCGCGGCCACCCGACCCGCTGCCCGACGTCCTCACGTTCGGCGACCTCACGATCCACCCCGCCACCCGCGACGTGCTCGTGGCCGGTCGGCCGGTCGAGCTGACCGCCCGGGAGTTCGACCTCCTCTGCCACCTCGCCTCGTCGCCCCGGCAGGTGTTCTCGCGGGGCCAGCTCCTCCGGGACGTCTGGGACTCGAGTCCCGACTGGCAGGATCCCGCCACCGTCACCGTGCACATCCGCCGACTGCGGACCAAGGTCGAGGCCGACCCCTCCAGCCCACGGCATCTCGTCACCGTGCGCGGGGCCGGCTACCGGTTCGAGCCGTGAGGGCCTCCGTCCTGGCCGCCACGGCCCTCGTGGTGGCCTCGGTCGTCCTCTTCGAGCTGACCCAGGACCCCACCGGGCCGGACCGGCTCCGGCTCCTCGCGGTCGTCGCCGGCGCCGGGATCCTCGCCCTCGGGCTCCGCTGGCTGCTCGACCGGGTGTCGGGCCGCCTGCGGTCGCTGCCGCTGCTGCTCGGCGTCCCGGCGATCGGCTCGCTCGTGGTCGTCGCCGCCGCCGTCACCCTCGCGGCCGCCGGCATGGTGCTCGACACCCCGCAGCTCCCGGTGGTCTTCGTGGCGATCGGCCTCGGCGCCGGCCTCGCCATCCTGGCCACGGCAGTGGTCGCCCGTCGGGCCGTGGCGGACCTCGGCGCCGTCGTGGACGTGGCGGTGCGGGTCGGCGACGGCGAGCTCGGGCGACGGACCGGCGTCGACCGCGCCGACGAGATCGGCGACCTCGCCCGGGCGGTGGACCGGATGGTCGACCGGCTCGAGGACGCCGCCGCCACCCGGGAGGCCGACCAGGCGGCCCGCCGAGAGTTCCTCGCCTCCGTCGGCCACGACCTGCGCACGCCGCTCACCGCCATCACCGTCGCCGCCGAGGCCCTGGCCGACGGCGTGGTCGACGATCCCGACCGCTACCTCGCCACGATCGTCGCCCAGGCCGCCACCATGGAGCGGCTCGTGGCCGACGTCACGACGCTCACGACCCTCGACGCCGGTGGGGTGTCCGCCACCCCCACGGACGTGGTGGAGCTCGTCGACGAGACCATCGAGGCGATGGGACCGATCGCCGACGGCCGCGGCGTGGCCGTGGTGGGCAACGTCGACGGCGCCCCCATCTGGCCACTCGACGCCCACGCCATGGGGCGGATGCTGCGCAATCTCGTCGACAACGCCGTGAAGCACGCGCCGGTCGGTTCGATCGTCACGGTCTCGGGACGGGTGGTCGACGGGGAGCTCGTCGTCGCGGTCCACGACGAGGGACCCGGCTTCCCGCCCGAGCTCGCCCAGCGGGCCTTCGATCGCTTCGTCACCGGCGACCCGGCCCGCCGGGCGGAGGGATTCGGGCTGGGCCTCACCATCGCCCGCTCGGTGGCCGAGGCCCACGGCGGGCGGATCGGGATCGGCCCCGGCCCGGGCGGCACCGTGGTGGCCCACCTGCCGGGTCGTCCACCCACGCCGGCCGGTCCGTAGGGGGAGCGATGCTCGACCTCGTCAGACGGCGGGTGACCGCGGCCACGACCGACCCCTTCGGCCACGCCGACTACCCGCTCGCCAACAGTCTCGACCACGCCCCCGACCCGGGTCTCTTCGGCCCGGGGTCGATCTCGTGGGAGGTCCTCGGTGACACCGCCGCCTTCGTCGGCGGGGTCCGGGGGCTGCTCATCCAAGCCGCCCACCCCGAGGTGGTCGCCGGGGTCCACGACCACAGCCGGTACCGCGAGGACCCGTTGGGGCGGCTCAGCCGGACGTCCGCCTACGTGACCGCCACGACCTATGGGGCGATGCCGGAAGTGGAGGCGGCGGTGCGCTTCGTGCGCCGGGCCCACCGGCCGGTCGCCGGCATGTCCCACCGGGGCCGGCCGTACTCGGCGGGCGATCCCGGCATGGCGGCGTGGGTCCACAACGCCCTCACCGACTCCTTCCTGCGGGCGTTCCAGGTGTACGGCTCCCGCCGGCTGTCGGAGGACGAGGCGGATCGCTTCGTCGCCGAGCAGACCCGGGTGGGGGCGCTCCTCGACGCCGACCCGATGCCCTCGACGGCCCGGGAGCTGGCGGCCTGGGTGGCGGGCCACCCGGAGGTGGGGACCTCGCCCGGGATGGCCGAGGCGGTCGGGTTCCTGCGCGACCCGCCGTTGCGCCCGACCCAACGCGCCGGCTACGCCGCCCTGTTCACCGCTGCGGTGGCGATCCTCCCGGTGCGGATCCGCGAGACACTCGGCGTGGGACCGGCTCCCGGCGGCGAGGCGATCGGCCGGGCCACCGTGGCCGGCCTGCGCTGGGCACTCGGGTCGTCACCGAGTTGGCACCTGGCCCTCGTCCGCACCGGCGCCCCGGTGCCCGAGGGCCGGTTCATCCAGCCGCTGCCGGCCGACCTCTCGAACGGGCCTAGAGGCTGATGTCGAAGCCCCGCAACTCCTCGTTGAGGCTGACCTTGCGGTCGGTCGCCTCGGTGCGGTAGCCGATCACGTAGGCGCACTGCAGGTGCGCCACCCCGCCCGGGAACGTCTTCTCGCGGACGCCGGGCACCACGATCGCCCGGGCCGGCACCTCGCCCCGCCACTCGGACCGCTCGGGACCGGTGACGTCGTAGATCGGCGTCGAGGCGGTGAGGGTCGTGTTGGCGCCGAGGACGGCCTCGGCCCGGACCCGGACGCCCTCGACGACGATCGAGCGGCTCCCGATGAAGGCGCCGTCCTCGACGATGACCGGGCGGGCGGCGGGAGGCTCGAGGACGCCGCCGATGCCCACCCCGCCCGAGAGGTGGACGTTGCGGCCGATCTGGGCGCAGGAACCGACCGTCGCCCACGTATCGACCATGGAGCCGGCCCCGACCCGGGCGCCGATGTTGACGTAGCCGGGCATGACGACGACGCCGGGCTCGCAGTGGGCGCCGTAGCGGATGGTCCCCGGTGGGACCACGCGCACCCCCTGGCCGGCCAGGTCGGTCTTGGTGGGGAGTTTGTCGTGGTAGACGAAGTCGCCGGCGCGCATCTCGGTCATCTCGGTGACCGAGAAGTACAGGAGCACGGCCTTCTTGACCCAGTCGTGGACCACCCAGTCGTCGCCCACCGGCTCCGCCACCCGCAGCTCTCCGCGGTCGAGGGCGTCGATCGTCCGATGGACGGCGTCGGTCGCCGCCGCCAACTGCGACCGGTCGTCGAAGGCGGCCTCGATCAGTGCTCGGTCAGACATGCTCGGATCTCCTCTCCCGCCCGCTCGCACTCGGCCACCGACGGCACCAGGGCGAGGCGGACGTGGCCCTCGCCCCCCGGCCCGAAGACCCGACCCGGGCTCACGACGATACGACGCTCCAGCAACCGGTCCGCAATGGCGACGTCGTCGTCGACGCGCACCCACAGGTACAAGCCGGCCCGAGAGCCCACCACCGGGTACCCGGCCGCCTCGAAGGCGGCTGCCAGGGCGGCCCGCTTGGCGGCGAAGACCTCGTTGCGACGAGCCACGTGGGCGTCGTCGGCCCAGGCGGCCGCCGCGGCCGACTGCACGAACTCCGGGGGCACCGTGCCGGCGACCTGCTTGAGGACCCGCATGGACTCCACCAGTCGGGCGTCGCCGACCATGGCCCCCACCCGATAGCCGGTCATCCCGTCACGCTTGGACGTGGACAGCAACGACACCACACCGGTGAGGTCGTCGTCGGCCACGTCGAGGACGGAGGTTGGTGGGCGGGCGCCGGGGTCGTGGACGTCGACGTAGCACTCGTCCGACGCCAGCCAGGCCCCGGCGGCGGCGGCAGCCTCGACGATGCGCACCAGCTCGGCCCGGTCGACCACCGTGCCGGCCGGGTTGTGCGGGGAGTTCACCCACGCGAGGACCACGTCGTCCCATCCCGTCCGCGCCAGCAGGTCGGCGTCGACCTCGAAGTCGCCCGCGAGTCGATAGGCACGGGGGGTGAGCCCGGCCAGGGATGCCGCCCGGCCGTAGACGGCGTAGCCGGGGGTGGGATGGAGCACCACCGCCCCGGGGTCGGGGCCCGAGACGACCATGGGCAGGTGGAAGACCGCCTCCTTGGAGCCGGCCGTGATGACGACGTGGCGGTCGGCGTCGACCTGCCGGCCGAACCTCCGGGCGACGTAGTCCGCCACGGCCTGCCGGGCCTCGGCGGTGCCGGCGGCGACGGGGTAGGAGGACGAGAGACCGACCGATGCCAGCAGCGCCTCCCGGGCAACGGCCGGGGTCGGCTCGTCGGGGTCGCCGACCGAGAAGTCCATGAGGGGGCCCTCGGCCGCCAGGGCACGGGCCCGCTCGTGGAGGGCGGCGATCGGGGACGGCCCCAACCCGGTCAGCACGGGGTTTCGTCGCATCGGCGAGAGCCTACGGACTTCGTTCCTGTCGGCCCGGGCATCGCCCTGGCAGGCCCAGCCCGACAGGAACGGGAGACGGCGCCCACGGACCTCGGAACCGGTCCCTTGACAGTGTGATGTCTTTGTGACATCATTATGACATCGACCCGGAGCCAGACGAGGAGCACCCCATGTACACCGCCGACCCCCACCGATTCCACGATGCCTACGGCGACCACCTCGGCATCCGGACGCCCCGCCTCCCCCGGCAGCGCCCGGCCCGGGGTCGGAGGGCCCGATGAACCTCGAGCCCGTCATCACCACGATCGAGGCCCATCTCGACGCCCAGCTGCGACTGGTCGGCGACCCGGCCGTCGCCGAGGCCGGCCGGCTGGTGGGCGAAGCGCTCCGACCGGCCCTCCGGGAGGCGGCGCTCGCCCTCGCCCGCCAGGCCACCGAGGAGGTGGCGGCCCAACTCCCCGGCCGGAGCGTCGACGTCGTCCTCGACGGCGACGACCCCACCATCCGGATCGGGGACGCGACCGGCACCGGCCCCGTCGACGCCGACCTGGATGCCCGCATCACCCTGCGGCTGCCGACGGCGCTGAAGGAGCTCGTGGAGGGCGCCGCCTCGTCGGAGGGAGACTCCGTCAACGCCTGGATCGTCAAGTCGCTCAACACGAACGCCACCGGCACGAAGGGCCCGTCGCGGGTCCGGGGGACGTACGAGCTGTGAGCGAGCGCACCGAGACCCTGGATCTGACCGCCCCGGCCCGCGAGCTGGTGGTGGAGCTCGCCGCCGGCGAGTGCCGCCTCGAGCCCGGCGAGTCCGACCGGGTCACCGTCACCCTCGCCGGGCGCAACGCCGACCTCGTGGAGGTCGAGGCCGCCGGCGGGACCGTCTCCGTCCGCCTCCCCCGGGACGGACAGGTCAGCCGTTCGTCGGTGGCCCTGTCCGTGGCGGTCCCACCCGGTCTCGACCTCACCGTCCGATCGGCCTCCATGGACGTGGCAGCCGCCGTGCCCCTCGGCGACGTCGACGTCCGCACCGCGTCGGGCGATGTGCGCCTGTCCGACGTGGCCTCGCTCTCGGTCAAGGCGGCGAGCGGCGACGTCCGCGTCGACCGGGTGGCGGGCGACCTCACGGCGGCGCTGGCCTCCGGTGATGTCTGGGCTGCCTCGGTCGGCGGAGACGTCACGACGTCCACCGCCAGCGGCGACGTCCGCGTCGACCATGCATCCGGGCGCCTGGAACTGAAGACGGCCTCGGGTGAGGTGCTCGTCGGCCGCTGGGAGGGCACCGACGCCGCCCTCAAGACCGTCTCGGGCCACGTCCGCCTCACGGTGCCGGCCGGCACCCGGGGTGACCTCGACCTCACCTCGTTCTCGGGACGGGTGCGACTGCCGTCGGGACCGGCATCCGATGTCCCGGACGCCGATCGGGTCCGTCGACGGATCCGCTTCCGATCGGTCTCGGGGGATTTCGACCTCCTCGTCGACGGCTAGCCCACGGGGTCTGGGACAATCGGTCCCGTGGATGCCCGCACCGCCCGGTACGTCCAGATCGGCCTCGGCCTCCTGTTGGTGGCCGTCATCGCCGGCGCGGTGCTGCTCTCGGGCCCGACCGGCGAGCGCACGGCACTGCCGGACCCCATCGAGCGGGTGGTGCCCGCCGACGGCTCCCAGATGCCCCGCCAACAACCGGTGGTGGTCGATCTCGCCATCGGCTACGACGCCACGATCTTCGTCGAGGACCGTGCCGCCGGGGAGTGGGTGCCCGTCCCTGCCGACCAGGTCGCATTCGAGCCGGCGACCGGCGTGCTGACCTGGACCCCGCCACCAGACATCGCCCCGTCCGGCCAGTTCCGCCTCCGGGTCGAGTACCGGGCGACCACCGGCCTCCCCGAGACCGGCAGCTACGAGTGGTCGATCAGGACCTACTGATGGCCCGACCGCTCATCTGTCGTCGGCCGGCCCCTCCGCCAGGAGTCGCACGAATGCGGCCTCGTCGAGGATGGGCGTTCCGAGGGCCTCTGCCTTCGCCCGCTTGGAGCCACCACCCTCGCCGGCTACGAGATAGGCGGTTCGACCACTGACGGAGCCGGCCACCCGGCCGCCCCGCTCCTCCACCGCCGCCTGGGCCTGCTCCCGGGTGAAGCCTTCCAGCGTGCCGGTGATGACGAGGCTGAGTCCCTCGAGCGTCCTCGGCACCGAGGCTGCCGGCTCCGGGTCGGCCACCCGGACCCCCCGCTCGGAGAGGCGCTCCACGAGCCCTCGGTGGCGTGGGTCGTCGAACCAGTCGACCACCGACGCGGCGATGGTGGGGCCGATGCCGTCGAGGGCGGCGAGCTCGTCCACCGACGCCGACGCGATCCGCGCGAGCGACCGGTACTCACGGGCGAGGATGCGGGCCGCCGAGGGCCCGACGTGGCGGATGCCGAGCGCCACCAGCAGGCGGGCGACCCCACGGTCGCGGGACTCGTCGATCGCCGCCATGAGATTGGCAATCGACGTCTCGCCCCACCCCTCCCGGCCCTCGAAGTCCTCGGGCGACAGTGCGTAGATGTCGGCCGGGTCGGCGACCAGCCCCTCCTCCATGAGCAGGTCGATGGTCTTGTACCCGAGGTGCTCGACGTCCATGCCGGCCCGAGAGGCGAAGTACGCCAGCCACTCCCGCAGCCGCGACGGGCAGGCGAGCCCGCCGGTGCAACGGGCCACCTTCTCGCCCTCGGGCCGCACGATGGGGTGGTCGCAGAACGGACAGCGCTCCGGCATCTCCCACACCTGCTCGTCGCCCGTGCGAAGCTCGGGGACCGGGCCGAGCACCTCGGGGATGACGTCGCCGGCCCGCCGGACCACGACCGTGTCACCGATGCGCACGTCCTTGCGGGCCACCTCGTCGGCGTTGTGGAGCGTCGCCATCCCCACGGTGGCCCCACCGACGAAGACCGGCTCCAGCACCGCGAACGGGGTCGCCGCCCCGGTGCGGCCGATGTTGATCTCGATCCCGCGCAGCGTCGTGGTGCGCTCCTCCGGCGGGAACTTGTAGGCGATGGCCCACCGCGGGGCCCGGGCGGTGAAGCCGAGCTCGTCCTGGTCGGCGAGCGAGTCGACCTTCACGACGACGCCGTCGGTCTGGTACCCGAGGTCATGGCGGCGGCCCTCGTAGGCCTCGATGTACCTGAGCACCTCGTCGAGTGACACCACCACCCGGCGTTCGGGGTTGACGGTGAGCCCCAGCGAGGCCAGGTGGTCCATCACCTCACCGTGGGTGGCGAGGTCGGGCCCGTCCTCCATGATGCCCGCCTGGTACACCCAGATCCCGAGGTCGCGGGTGGCGGTCACCGTCGGGTCCTTCTGTCGCAGCGAGCCGGCGGCTGCGTTGCGAGGGTTGGTGAAGCGTCGCTCCCCCAGTTCGTCGCGCTCGGCATTGAGGGCCGCGAAGGCCGCATCGGACAGGTAGACCTCGCCCCGCACCTCGAGCAGGGACGGCACGTCGTCGCCCATGAGCCGCAGCGGGATGCCCCGCACGGTGCGGAGGTTGGCGGTGACGTCCTCGCCCGTCGTGCCGTCCCCCCGGGTCGAGCCCCGCTCGAGCATCCCGTCCCGGTAGACCAGCGAGACCGCCAGCCCGTCGATCTTCGGCTCGCACGAGAACCCCTCCGGCACTCGACCGAGCAGGCGCTCGAGGCGACCGGCCCAGGCGACGAGGTCCTCGGGCTCCGACGCGTTGTCCAGGCTGAACATCGGCCGGAGGTGACGGACCGGGGCGAAGAGGTCGTCGATCGGGGCCCCGACCCGCTGGGTGGGCGAGTCGGCGGTGACCAGCTCGGGATGCTCGGCCTCCAGCCGCCGCAGCTCGGCCATGAGCTCGTCGTACTCGGCGTCGCTGACCACGGGCGCGTCGGCCACGTAGTAGCGGCGGTCGTGCTCGCGGATCTCGGTGCGCAGGCGCTCGACGCGGTCGGCGACGTCGGACATGACGCGCAGCGTAACGAGCCGGTACGACCGGCTCCTAGGCTGGGATCTCCGATTCACGAGGAGACCCCATGGACGCCGTCCGCATCATGATGGCCACCTTCCCCACCACCGAGGGTGCCACCGAGGCCGTCGACCAGTTGGAGACCATGGCGAAGGCGGGGTCGATCAAGATCGTGGACGCCGCCGTGGTCAGTCGGGCCCCCGACGGGACGACCGACGTCGATCAGGTGACCCTGCCCGGGATGGCCACCTGGGCCGGTCGCGGGGCGCTCATCGGCGGCATCGTCGGCCTCGTCTTCCCGCCGGCGATCATCGGCTCCGCGCTGGTCGGTGCCGGGATCGGCGCCACCTCGGCCGCCATCGCCCGCCATGCCCTCAAGAACGAGGACCTCGAGGAGGCCGCTGCGGACCTCGCCCCCGGCACGTCGGCGTTCATCGCGGTCGTCGAGGAGACGTGGGTCCGCCAGATGGCGGCGGCCCTGGAGGGCTATGAGCGGCTCGCCGAGCACACGCTCGACGCCGACACCTCGGCCAACCTGCAACTCATCGCCGACGAGGCCGCCGGCATCGCCGCCGCCTCGGCCGACATGGTCGGCACCGACGACGCCGGCAACCCGGTGGCGGCCACGATGGACCGCATCACCGACACCACGACCGGCATCAGCTACACGACGGGCGAAGCGGTCTCGACCGACGGCGAGGTGGTCGTGTCGGCGACGACCGAGCAGTTGGAGATCCCCGACGAGGTGCCCGACGCCATCGGCGGCTACGAGGCCCTCGAGGACGAGGACGAGACGGACCGCTAGGACCGGATCGGCGCCTCGATGATCCCGCCGCCGACGACCTCGTCGCCGGCGTAGACCGTGAGGGTCTGACCGGGGGCCACGGCCGGCTGCGGCGCCGCGAAGTGGGCCTCCCACCGATCGCCCTCCCCCACCAACGCGGCCAGCGGCGTCGGCTCCGCCCGGTACCGGATCCGGGCCGCCAACCCCTCGTCATCCGCCGGCGGGTGCCCGGCCACGAAGGACACGCCGCCCACCACGGCGCCGACGGCGTCGAGGTCGGCGCGCCGGCCCACCACCACCTCGCGGCGGTCGGGCCGCAGCTCGACGACGAAGCGGGGCTCGCCCACCGCCACGCCGAGGCCCCGGCGCTGGCCCACCGTGAAGCCCATGACGCCGTCGTGGGACCCAAGCACCGTGCCGTCGGCGTCGACGACACGACCCGCCTCGGTGGCGGCGGGGGCGAGCCGGCGGACGAGCTCGCGGTAGTCGCCCTGGCCCACGAAGCAGATGTCCTGGCTGTCGGCCTTGGCGGCGGTCCGCAGCCCCAACCGCTCGGCCTCGAGGCGGGTCTCGGCCTTGGTCAGCCCACCGACCGGGAACCGGGTGCGAGCGAGCTCGGCCTGGCCGAGCATCGACAGCACGTACGACTGGTCCTTGGTCGGGTCGACGCCCCGCCGCAGCACCCAGCGGCCGTCGCGTCGCTCGACGCGGGCGTAGTGGCCCGTGACGAGGACGTCGCACCCCAGCTCGTCGAGCTGGCCGAGCAGCTGGTCGAACTTCACCGTCCGGTTGCACTCGATGCAGGGGTTGGGGGTGCGGCCGGCCACGTAGTCGCCGACGAAGCGATCGACCACCCCGGCCGCGAAGGCGTCGGTGTAGTCCAACACGTAGTACGGGATGTCGAGCTGGGCCGCCACCCGCCGGGCGTCCTCGGCGTCGGAGACCGTGCAGCAGCCGGCGGTGGGCGCCTCGCCGTTCGGTCCTTCCCAGAGCTTGAGGGTGACGCCGACCACGTCGTGGCCCTCGGCGACCATCGCGGCGGCGGCCACCGAAGAGTCGACCCCGCCGCTCATCGCCGCCAGCACCCTCACGTCGCCCACCTCATCTCAGGGCCTTCGCCACCAGCTCGGCGGCTTCCCGCCCCTCCCCCGGACGGGTGCTCCACCCGAAGGTGAACCGGAGCGCCGAACGGGCGTCGGCAGCGTCGAGGCCCATCGCCAACAGGACGTGGGAGGCCGTCATCGCGCCCGACGCACAGGCCGACCCCCCACTGGCGGCGATCCCGGCCCGGTCGAGCTTGATGAGGGCAACCTGCTGGTCGAGGCCCGGCACCCGCACGTGACAGTGGGAGGCGAGTCGTGGGGCCTCGGCGGCCGTCACGACCACGCCCGCCAACCGGCCGGCGAGCACGGCCTCGAACTCATCGCGCTCGGCGGCGAGGCGCCGTTTGGTTCGGCCCCGATCGACGGCGGCCAAGCGCATGGCGGTGACCATCCCGACGATCCCCATGGGGTCGAGGGTGCCCGAGCGTCGACCGAGTTCCTGCCCGCCGCCGTGGGCCAGCGGCTCGAGCGCGGTCCCGTCGCGGACGTAGAGCAGGCCGACCCCCTTCGGGCCGCCGAGTTTGTGGCCGGCCAGGGTGAGCAGGTCGACGCCGAGGGCGGCGACGTCGAGCCGCTCGGTGCCGAAGGCCTGCACCGCGTCGGTGTGGATGGCGGTGCCGGGATGGGACTGGCGGAGCGCCCGGGCAATGGCCGCCACCGGCTGGACGGCCCCGGTCTCGTTGTTGGCGTACATGACCGACACCAGCCCGACGGCCTCGTCCACCAGGTCGAGCACCTCGTCGGGGGACACCACCCCGTCGGGATCCGGCTGGGCATGGCGGACCGGGATCCCGAACCGCTCGAGCCACTCGGCGGCGTCGAGAACCGCCTCGTGCTCGATCCCGGTGGTGACCACGCCCCGCCGGCCGCCGCCGGCGAGGGCGACGCCCTTGACGGCCAGGTTGTCGGACTCGGTGCCCCCGGAGGTGAAGACGATCTCCTGCGGTCGTGCCCCGAGGAGGTCGGCGGCCTCCTCGCGGGCCTCCTCGACGGCGTTCTTGGCGCGACGGGAGACCGCGTGGGCGCCCGACGGGTTGCCCCAGAGGTCGGTGGCGAAGGGCCGCATGGCCTCCCACACCTCGGGGCGCATCGGGGTCGTGGCGGCGTGGTCGAGGTACATCGCCCCCGATTATGGGGCTGCGTCGGCCGTTCCCGTGTCGCTGAGCCCTCCATGTGAGGGGTGGACGACACAGGAACGGGCTTCGGGGGCCCCGTCAGTCCTCGTCGAGCATCGCCAGCAGCCGGTCACGGACCGACTCGCCCGGCTCCCGGGCCGGGGTGTCGGCGATACGCCAGCCCTTGCGGGACGAGTAGGTCAGCGCCGGTTGGTCGAGACGGCCCTCGGCCACCTCGACGACCCGGGCGAAGAACAGGTCGTGGTCGGGGAGCCCGTCATAGCTGTCGATGATCTCGCAGCGGACCCACCCGATGGCGTCCCGAACGCCCGGGCCCACCGGGGTGTCGACGATGAAGTCGCCCACGTGCTTGAAACGACGCCCGGGATAGGAGAAGTACTGGCCGGCGTCGAGTTGGTCGCCGGCGAGGATCGAGATGGTCACCTCACCGGCCTCGACCATGAGGGGGTGGGTGTCGTGCTTGGGGCTGACGCTGAGGGCGAGGATCGGGTCGGTGAACGACACCTGCTGGTTCCAGTGCGACGTGTAGGCGCGCACGGTGTCGCCCACCCGGGCGGCGATCACGGTCACCCCGTCGGTGAACTGGCCGAGGACGCGCTTGGTCTCCCGATCGATCATGGGTTGGGAGGGTAGGGGCCGGGCCCGCGCTGTCAGGGCGGGGCGACCTCCCGGGGATCCGCGCGGGCCCGCCGCCCCGTAGCCTTCTCGTCATGGCCTCCGTCACCATCTCGATCGAGATCGATGCCCCGCCCGAGACCGTCTGGGCCGAGTTGGAGCGGCTCGAGGACCACGTCGAGTGGATGGCCGACGCCGAGTCGATGACCTTCACCACCGACCAGACTCGCGGCGTCGGCACCGTGGCCGAGGTGGCCACGGTCATCGGCCCCCTCCGCACCACCGACGTGATGCGCTTCGTCGAGTGGGAGGACGGTCGCTCGATGTCGGTCCGCCACGAGGGCCTCGTCTCGGGGACCGGCACCTTCGTCCTCGACGCCATCGGCGGCGACCGCACCCGGGTGACCTGGCGGGAGGAACTCGACTTCCCGATCCACTTCGGCGGCCCCATCGGCGAGACGGTCGCCACCCCGGTCTTCCGACGGATCTGGCGGGGGAACCTCGAGCGCCTGAAGGCCCGGGTCGAGGCGGCGAACTAGCCGAAGCCGCCCGTCGCCCGTTCCTGTGTCGTCCGGCCCTCTATGTGGGGGGTGGGCGACACAAGAACGAGCGTCGGGGGCTAGTCCCGCTCGGCGATTGCCGCCACCGTCGCCCCGGTGGCCGCCACCAGGTCCGGGCCCGACACGTGGAGGGCCCAACCGGTGGCCCCGGCCCCGAGCGACACCTCGTCGAGTCCCGCCAGCGACTCGTCGACCACCACCGGCCACCCACCGGCCCCGAACGGCGTGATCGTCCCCCGGGCGTAGCCGGTGGCCGTCTTCGCCTCGTCGGGGTCGGGCATGGTGAGGCGCCGCACCCCCAGCAGGTCGCGCAGGGCGGCGTAGTCGAGCCGGTCGGGGCCGGGCACGCAGACCAGCACGTAGGAGCCCTCCTCGACGCGCACCACGAGGGTCTTCGCCAACGCCTCCAGGGGCACGCCGCGGGCCTCGGCGGCCTCCTCGGCCGACGAGACCCTGCCGTAGGCGACCAGACGGTGGTCGATGCCGGCCGCGGTGACGGCCTCGGTGGCAGGCGTCTCGGGCTGGTCGCTCACTGCGACCGCGTCCAGCGAGGGCGGAGCGGGGCGTGGTCGAGCTGTGGCAGGACGTATCGGGCGAAGAGGTCGCACTCGGCGGCGTGCGGATAGCCGGAGAAGATGAAGGCGCCGACGCCGACCCGACGATAGGCCTCGATCTTCGCCGCCACCTGGTCGGGGTCCCCGACGATGGCGGCGCCTGCCCCCGAGCGGGCCCGGCCGACGCCGGTCCAGAGGTTCTCCTCGACGTAGCCCTCGTCGTCCGACGAGTCCCGCAGCTCCGACTGGCGGGCGACGCCCTTGCTGGCGGCGTCGAGCGACTTGCCCCGGATGGCGGTGCCGACCTCGTCGTCGAGCTTGGAGACGAGACGAGAGGCGGCGGCACGGGCCTCGGCCTCGGTCTCGCGGACGATGACGTGGGCGCGGAGCCCATAGACGAGCTCCCGTCCGTAGCCGGCTGCCCGCTGGGTCATGTCCGCCACGGTCTCGCCGACTCCGGCGACCGTGTCCGGCCAGGTGAGGAAGACGTCGGCCTCGCGGGCGGCCACGTCCTTGGCGGGCTCGCTGAACCCACCGAAGTAGAACGGCGGGGCGGGACGGCCCAGCTCGCGGGCGATCCGGGGGGGCTCCAGCTCGAGGTCGAGGAACTCGCCGTGGAAGTCGATCGCCTCCCCCGACAACAGGGCCCGGAGGACCTGCATCCACTCGAGCGTCCGCTGGTAGCGGGGCTCGGAGGCGAGCTGCTCGCCGGGGATGTCGGAGCTGATGATGTTGATGGTGAGTCGGCCGTCGAGCACCTGGTCGAGGGTGGCCAACTGGCGAGCCAGCTGGGGCACCCACATCTCGCCCATTCGCACCGCCGTGAGGAGGTGCATGCGGCGCAGCTGGGGGGCGATGGCCCCGGCGAAGGCGATCGTGTCGATGCCGAGTTCGTAGCCCGAGGGCAACAGGATGTTGTCGAACCCGTGGCGATCGGCGGTGAGGACGATGGTCCGGTTGTGCTCGTAGGACGAGCGGAGTCGCGGGTCCGGTTGGCCCAGGAACTCGTAGTCGTCGTCACACAAGGCTCCGAACCAGGAGACTTCGATGGTCATGGCAGTGGCACCCCTTCCGACGCCTCGATGATGCGATAGACCTCCGACCGACTCAAACCAACGTCGGCCGCGGAGGCCGCCCAGCGGATCCGCTCCGGGTTCTGGGTACCGACGATGGCGATCGGCCGGGACGGATGTGCGAGCACGAAGGCCAGGGCGATCGTGGAGCGTCCGACGTCGCGGGCCTGGGCCAACTCGTCGAGAACCGCGAGCAACTCTGCCGACACGCCCTCCCCCGTCGCAAGCTGGCCGCCGCTCAGCGGGCTCCACGCCATCGGGACGGCGCCGGTGGCCATGGCGTGGTCGAAGGTGCCGTCGCGCATGGGGTCGAGGTGGAGCGCCGAGAACTCGGGCTGCACGGCCACGACCGGCTCGCCGAGGTGGGACTCGAGGGCCATGGTCTGGCTCACGGTGTGGTTGGACACGCCGATGGCGCCGATCTTGCCCTCCTCCCGCAGCGCCAGCAGGGTCTCGGCGACACCGGCCGGGTGGGCGAGGAGGTCGGGGCGGTGGACCAGGTAGAGGTCGACGCGGTCGACGCCGAGGCGGTCGAGCGACGCCTCGCACGCCGACCGCAGGTGCTCGGGCGACGAGTCGTAGGGGACGCCGGGGACGATGCCGCCCTTGGTGGCCAGCACCATGCGGTCGCGCCAGTCGGGGTGGCGGGCGAGGACGCCACCGAGGAGCTCCTCGGCGTGGCCCAGGCCCGCACCGCCCCAGTCGAAGCCGTACACGTCGGCGACGTCGATGAGGTTCATCCCCACCTCGAGGGCGGTCTCGATGAGGCGGTCGGCGGCGGCCTCGTCGTCGTCGACGAAGCGCCAACAACCGAACGAGATGGGCCCGACGTCGCGGCCACCGATCGTGCGCGGCGTCGGGTCGACGATGGATCGAGTCATGCGGCGTAGCCTACGCCACCCCCGTTTCCCGTCTCCCCGGGGAGGACGACACATGTTCCGTTACGGCGTCATCGGCACCGGCATGATGGGCATCGAGCACATGATGAACATCGTCCACCTCGACGGTGCGGAGATCACGGCCTACTCCGACCCCCACGAGCCGTCGCGGGTGTCGGCCGCCACCATCGCCCCCGAGGCGACGCCCTTCGTCGACCATCGCGACCTGCTGGCCTCGGGGCTCTGCGACGCGGTCGTCGTGGCCTCCCCCAACCACACCCACCGGGCGGTGCTGGAGGACGTGCTCCCGACCGACCTCCACGTCCTCGTCGAGAAGCCCCTGGCCACCACCGTGGCCGACTGCCGTCGGCTCGTGGAACTCGCCGAGGGGCGGGAGGCCATCACGTGGGTCGGCCTGGAGTACCGCTACATGCCACCCATCACCCGGCTCATCGAGGAGGTGTCGGCCGGCACGATCGGCGACGTCAAGATGCTCGCCATCCGCGAGCACCGCTTTCCCTTCCTCCCGAAGGTCGACGATTGGAACCGCTTCAACGCCAACACCGGCGGGACCCTCGTGGAGAAGGCCTGCCACTTCTTCGACCTCATGACCCACGTCATCGGCCGGCGGCCCGTGCGGGTGATGGCCTCGGGGTCCCAGGCGGTGAACCACCTCGACGAGACGTACGGCGGCCGGGTGCCCGACGTGCTCGACAACGCCTACGTGGTCGTCGAGTACGACGGTGGGACGCGAGCGATGCTCGACCTCTGCATGTTCGCCGAGGCCACCCACGAGCAGGAGGAGGTGGTCGCGGTCGGCGACCAGGGCAAGGTCGAGGCGTTCCTGCCGTCGTCGACGGTCCGGATCGGTCGCCGCGGCCGGCATTTCATCGGCGGCGTCGAGATCCACGACGTGCACGACGAGCGCATCACCTATGAGGGCCACCACCACGGATCGAGCCAGCTGGAGCACCACGACTTCATGGTCGCCTGCCAGAGCGGCGAGATGCCGGCGGTGTCGGTGGAGGACGGCCTGTTGGCCGTGGCGGTCGGCGTCGCCGCCCACCGCAGCATCGACGAGTCCCGCTGGGTGGAGATGGACGAGGTGCTCGGCTGACGCCGGGCCCTACTGCTCCCCCGCCACCCGTTCGAGCCGACGGCCCATGAGGACCACGACCGGGACGAGGGCGACGCACCACCCGAGCGCCACGGCCAGCGAGCCCACGACGTCGGCGAAGGCGGCCCCTTCGAGCGAGAGCGAGAAGATGGGATCGAGGAACCACCACGTCGGCGCGATCATGGCGATCCACTCGGGCAGTTCGGGCCAGATGAAGAACACGACGGGGTAGATGAGCAGGATGGCCCCGGCCTTCCACACCGCGAAGAGCGTGTTCTGGTCCCGGGCCCACGAGCCGACCGCGAGGCCGATCTCGGCCATCATCAGCCCACCGATCGCCACCGCCGCCACCAGTGCCCACGGCGCCGACCCCCACACCCCGTTGAGGGCCAGGGTGAGCGTGCCGGAGACGATCGCCACGACGAGGCCGATCACGAGCTTGGAGGCGAACACGTCGGCGAGCGACGCCGGGGTGACGAGGACCGCGTCGAGGGTGCGCCGCTCGCGTTCCTCCACCAGCCCGGCGGCCGGCACGAGGGCCCCACCGATGGCGACGGCCATCACCACGAGCATCGGGATGAGCCGACTGGCGAGGTCGAGCCCCATCTCGCCGAGCTGGACGACGTCGACCGCGACGGGCGCCGCGGTGCCCTCCACGCCGCGGACGAGGTCGAGTGCGGTCACGGCCAGGATGGCCCGGTCGGAGGCGAGCGACTCGCCGGCGACGGTGAACTGGAGCGTGGGCCGCTCCCCCGCCACCACCGCCTCGTCGAACCCAGATGGGAGCACCAGCCCCGCGTCGACGTCGTGGTTCTCCACCGCGACGGCGAGCTCCTCGGCGTCGGCGAAGGCCACCACCTCGATCCCGTCCAGGGCGGCGGCGGCAGCAGGGATCGAGCTGGCGCCCTCGTCGACGATGCCCAACGACGGCGGGCGCCCGAGAAGGCTGCCGAAGATCCCCTGCACCAGCAGGGTCATGATGACGGGGATGACCAGGGCCCACACCAGGAACGGGGCCCGGTAGCCCATCCGGACCTCCCGGCCGATGAGGGTGGCGGTGCGGTCGAGGTGCAACATCAGGCCTCCTGGAGGGTGACGATCCGGCGCCGGAGGGCGACCCAGCCGACGGTGATGACGACCGCGCACCAGCCGGCGAGGAGCGCCAGATCGGCGGCCACGTCGGACCACGTCGCCTCGTAGGCGGTGACGTCGAGGATCACCTCGACCAACGGATACGACGGGAGGACCCGGACCCACGGGGCGGCGCTGCCGGGGAAGAGCACCGCGAACGAGGGGACGAGCAGGGGGATCATGAAGGCGACCGACCAGAACAGGACGCTCATGAAATCCTTGCCGATCGACCCGGCCAGGAGGGCGAACCCCGTCACGAGCACCGACCCGAGCAGGATCGCGGCCACCATGATGAGGGGGGCGAAGCCGAGGGCGCGGATCGCCACGAGGAGGATCATCGCCTGGACGAAGGCGAGGCCGGTCCCGAAGAGCACCTTGGCCGTGAGGAAGTCGGTGACGCTGGCGGGCGTGGTCACCACCGCGGTCACGGTGCGGGACTGGATCTCGCCGGCCACCAGGGCCCCGAGGGTGATCGCCTCCACCAACAGGACCAGGAAGGCGAACATCGGCCGGAGCTGCTCCTGGATGCTGACCTGGTCGCCGACACGGTCCGGGCCGACGACGATCTGGTCCTCCGGCAGGGTCTCCACGGGCAGGGGCGCGCCGGTGGCCTCGAGGGCGAGCTCCCGGACGAGGGCGCTCAGCGCCGGCTCGAGCTCGGGCGGCAGCTCGGGGCCCACGTAGACCGTCACGGTCGGGGTACCCCCGGCCCCCAGCTCGGCGGCGAACCCCTCCGGGAACCAGAGACCGGCGACGACGTCATCGCCCGCCTCGACCGCCGCCACCAGGTCGTCCTCGTCCGAGAAGGCCTCGGCCGCCAGCCCGTCGGAGCCCTCGGCGTCCGTCAGGACCGTGGCCACGGCCGGGTCGCCACCCACGCCGATGCGCACCGTCTCGTCGACCGTGTCGGGGAGGAACCAGAAGATCGCGACGTAGAAGACCAGGCCGAGGACGGAGATGACGACGAAGAACCGGTCGCGGGAGAACTCCCGCAGGT